>CBIHLR010000023.1:0-20428 GCA_966210875.1 uncultured Brevundimonas sp.
GGTATGACGATTTAGCAAACCGTTGCCTTCAGCCACTCGGCCACGTCTCCGGCAGGGCGGTCAGCTAACCAATGGCGCGCGCTTCCGCAAGCGGAACCACCTGAGAGACCGCTGTTAACGGGAAGTCCACGGCGCTGTGCGCATAAGCGGACACGATGCTCGCCGTCCAGGAAACGCCTTTCGAACCGGAAGACGGCCTCCCGCCGGAGGGCGCGGGCGCGCCCGTGGCGACGCTCGATCCGAAGCGGCGGCGCGGCCCATTCCGGCCGGAGCGTCTGGTCACGGCCCGGCAACGGCAGACTGAACGCCTGTCGTCTTTCTATTTCCACGCGCTCGACCTGCTGACGGTGATCGGCTGGACGCTGTTGCTGGCGCTTGCCGCGGACGGTGCGCCGCTGTCGGCCCCGACGGGCGAGATCCTGCCGCTGGCGCTGGCCGCCTGGGTGGCGCTGGCTCTGCTCCGCGCCGCGCAGCTCTATCGCTTCGGGCGGGGCGAGCGCCTTGGGATGCATCTCGCCAAGCTCTGGGGCGCCTTCGCCGGCGCGGGTCTCCTCGGAGCCCTGGTGGCGCTTGTGACCGGTCATGCCGGAGCCGTCGGCGCGGTCGCAATCTGGGCCGGCGCCGGGTCGGTGATGGTCTCGGGGCTGCACCTCATCTGGTGGCGTCAGGTCCAGGAGTGGCGGGCGCAGGGGCGGCTGACCCCCTCCATCGCCATCGTCGGGGCCACGAAACACGCTGAACGGCTCATCGCCGATGCGCTCAATCGGCGCGACATCAATGTGCTTGGGGTCTTCGACGACCGGCTGGGCCGGTCGCCCGAAGCCGTGGCCGGGGTGCCGGTGCTGGGCGACCTCGACAGTCTGCTGAGCCACAAGATCGCCCCCTACCTCGATCGTATCGTGGTCGCCGTCGATCCAGCGGCGCGCCAACGCGTGGCCGAGATCACCAAGCGCCTCGCCATCCTGCCCAACGAGGTGTCGCTCGTTGTCGACCAGGACGATCAGGCCGGCCGCGACGAGGCCCTGGCCCGGCTGGCCGAGGCTCCGCTGGCCCCTGTTGGCGGCCCGCCCGATCCCGATCGTCGCGCCTTCGCCAAGCGGATGCAGGACCTGCTGGCCGGTGGCCTGCTGTTGATCGGCCTGACGCCGGTGATGGCGGTGGTGGCCCTTCTGGTGAAGCTCGACAGCCCCGGCCCCATCTTCTTCCGCCAGCGCAGGCACGGCTTCAACAACGAGGAAATCCTCGTCTGGAAGTTCCGCACCATGCGCCACGAGGCCGCCGACGCCACCGCCTCACGCCAGGTCACGGCCGACGACGATCGCATCACCCGCCTTGGCAAGTTCCTGCGCAAGACCAGCATCGACGAGCTGCCGCAGCTGCTGAACGTGGTGCGGGGCGAGATGTCCCTGGTCGGTCCCCGACCTCACGCGGTCGGCATGAAGACCGGCGAGACGGAGTCCGCCCGCCTGGTCGCAGAATACGCGCATCGCCACCGGATGAAGCCGGGCATGACGGGCTGGGCCGCGATCAAGGGCTCGCGCGGGCCGCTGCATACGGCCGCCGACGTGCGCCGGCGCGTTCAGCTGGACGTCGACTACATCGAGCGCCAGTCCTTCTGGCTCGACATCTGGATCATCCTGGTCACCGCGCCCGTCCTGCTCGGCGACCGCTCGGCGGTGCGCTGAGCCATGTTCTGGCGCGGGCTGCTCGGCTACCTGCCGGCCAATATCGTGCAGGGCGTCGTCGGCGTCCTCACCCTGCTGGTCTTCACGCGCCTGCTGACGGCCGAGCAGTTCGGTCACTACGCGCTGGCCTTCGCGGTCTTCAGCCTCAGCCACGTCGCCGTCTTCACCTGGGTTGAAGCGGCCATGGCGCGATTCTGGGCGGCCCAGCCGACGCCGGAGGCGATGCGCGCCCACTATGCCACACTGTACCGGACCTTCTGGCTCCTGTGCCTCGCTTACATTCCAATCGCCGGCATCGCCGTGTGGGCCTGGCCGCTGGAGACGCCGCTGAAGATCGCCGTGGCGGTGGGCCTGGCGGGCGTGCCGATCCGATCGGCCTTCCGTCTGCTACAGGAGCGCCAGCGTGCGGAGGGCGCGGTCATATCCGCCGCCGGCCTCGACATGGCTGTGACCATCGGAGGCTTCATCGTCGGCCTTGCGGCGGCTCTGATGGGACTGGGCGGCGCGGCCCCGCTGGTTGGCCTGGCCGTCGCGCCCTTCCTCGTAGGACTGATCTTCACGCCGATGGAGGCCGTCAAGGCCCGCGGCGGCGCCTATGACCCGGCCCGGGCGCGCGACTACGCCGTCTACGGCTACCCGATTGCGGCGTCCCTGATCCTGGCCCTGGTCCTGAGCTCAACCGACCGTCTGCTCCTTGCCGCCTTCCTCGACGAGGCGGCGGTGGGCGCTTATCACGCCGGCTACAGCCTCGCGAACCGGACCCTCGACGTCATCTTCATCTGGCTGGGGGCCGCTGGCGGCCCAGCCATGGTCATGGCGCTGGAGCGCGGGGGTCAGCCGGCGCTGCGCGAAGCCGCGCGCGAACAGGGCGCGACCTTCCTGCTCATCGCCCTGCCCGCCGCCGCGGGCCTGGCGCTGGTGGCCCAGCCGCTGTCGGCCCTGGTGATCGGCGAGGCCCTGCGCGACCAGGCTGCGGCCATCACCCCGCTGATCGCAGTTTCGGCGCTTCTGGCCGGGCTGACGACCTATTATTTCCATCAGGCCTTCACGCTCGGCCGGCGGACGCTGCTTCTGCTGGCGGCCATGGCCGTCCCGGCGGGGGCGAATGTGGTCCTGAACCTGCTGCTCATCCCGCCGATGGGCGTGATGGGGGCGGCGCTGGCGACGGCGCTCAGCTTCGGTGTCGGGCTGGTGGCTTCAATCGCACTGGGCCGGCGCGCCATCGCCCTGCCGATGCCGTGGAACGCCCTGGTCCGGTGCGGCGTGGCGACCCTCGTGATGACCGGCGCCGTGCTGCTCGTGCCCGCCTTTGGCGGCTTGCCGGAACTCGCCGCCAAGGCGGCCGTCGGGGCGGCTGTCTATGGCCTGGCTGCATGGCTGCTCGACGCAGCCGGCGTGCGTGGGCATGGCTCACGGGTTCTAAAGGGTCTTCAGGCCAGGATGGCCGCATGAGAGCCGCCGCCAGAAAGACGCGCGCCATGACCGACAACGCCGCCTGGAAGGGCGCGAAGCCGGCCCTGTCGGTGCTGATCCCGTTCTTTCGGGACGATCCCACCGACCTGATCCAGGCGCTCGACGAGGACGGTCGGTCGCTCGACGGCTCCGTCGAGCTGGTCGTGCTGGACGACGGCACCGGCGACGAGGCCCTGGCCGAACGGGTCCGCAGCGCGATCCTGGCCGCTCGGACCCCGGCCCGCTTCATCCATCTGAAGACCAACGAGGGGCGCTCAAAAGGCCGCAACCGACTGGCCGCCTCGGCCAGAGGCGGCAGCTTCCTGTTCCTCGATTCCGACATGCGGCCGGACGACCGCCGCTTCCTGTCGACCTGGGCGCAACTGGTGGCGCGCGAGGATCCGGCGGTGGCCTTCGGCGGCTTCTCGCTGCTCCAGGCGCCGACGGACCGCGCCTTCGCCGTGCACCGCGCCATGTCGCAGCGCTCGGAGTGCGTGCCCTATTTCGAGCGCGCCAAGGCGCCTGAGAAATACGTCTACACCTCCAACCTGCTGGTCCGCCGCGACGTCTTCGAGAGCGAGGCCTTCGATGACGGCTTCTCGGGCTGGGGCTGGGAAGATGTTGAATGGGCCATGCGGGTGGCTCGACGGTTTCCGGTTGTCCACCTCGACAACGCCGCCACGCACCTGGGTCTTGAGAGCGCCGACCGGCTCGCCAGCAAATACGAGCAATCCGTGGCCAACTTCGCGCGAGTGGTTAGCCGGCACCCCGACTTCGTCAGCACCTATCCCAGCTACAAGGCGGCTCGCCTCCTCAAGGCCACGCCCGGCCTCGGCCGCTGGCGCGGGATGCTTAAGCAAGCGGCGCTCGACGAGCGCCTGCCGGTCAAGGCGCGCGCCTTCTCACTCAGGCTCTATCGCGCCGCCCTCTATGCGGAGGCCGTATGAGCGCCGCCGTCGTCGAGGCCTACACGCCGGACCTGTCGTTGAAGGGCAAGCTGCGCCGTCGCTGGTCGCGGCTGGTGACGCGCCGGCCGCTCGGGGCTCCCGTGGATCGCCCGATGGTGTCCTTCACCTTCGATGACGCGCCGCGCAGCGCCGTCCAGCAGGGCGCCGCCGTGCTGGAGTGCGAGGGCGCGCGGGGGACCTTCTACGTTTGCGCGGGCCTGGACGGCCGCACCGGCCCGATGGGCGAATACGCCGACATCGCGGCCTACCGCGCGCTCGCCGAGCGCGGCCACGAGGTCGCCTGTCACACCTGGAGCCATCTCGACTGCGGCAAGGCCCGGCGCGCCGAGATCGCAGCTGACGCGGATCGCAACCGTCAGGCGCTCTCCGAGCTCGGCCTCAAGCCCAGCAGTTTCGCCTACCCCTACGGCGACGTGTCCCCGCAGGCCAAGGCGGCGCTGCAGGGACGGTTCGCCTCGCTGCGCGCGCTCCATCCCGACCTGGTCCGGCGCGGCTCGGACCTGAACCAGCTTCCGGCCGTCGGCATCGAAGGTCCCGACGGTGAGGCCCGGGCCGAGGCCTGGATCGACCGCGCGCTGCGCGAACGGGCCTGGCTGATCCTCTATACCCATGACGTGGAGGCGAACCCATCGGCCTGGGGCTGCACGCCCGACGCCCTGCTCCGCCTGGTGCGCCGCGCCAAAGCCGGCGGCGCGGTCGTTGCGCCCGTGGGTCCTGCGCTGGAGACCCTGGAGCAGGCGGCGTGACCGAGGTCGCGGTCGTCATCCCGACCCTGCGCCGACCGGCCGAACTCGAACGGGCCATCCGCTCCGTGTTCGCCCAGACCACCCTGCCTGCGTGCATCGTCGTGGCCGACAACGATCCGGACGGATCCGCGGCCGCCGTGCTCGAACGGCTGAGCCCCGAAGCGCCTTTTCCTTTGGTCTATGCGCACGCGCCTCGCCCGGGTGTGGCCACGGCGCGCAATGTCGGCCTGGCCGCCACCGAAGCAGGCCTGATCGCCTTCCTCGACGACGACGAGATCGCCGCGCCCGGCTGGCTGGCGGCCTTGCTGTCGGCCCAGCGCGCGCTCGGCGCAGACGTTGTGTTCGGCCCCATCCAGGGGCGCGCCCCGGACGCCAGCGCCTGGACGCGTCCTTACCTCGAGCGATTCTTCAGCCGAACCGGCCCGTCCTCGGACACGGTGATCGACGAGGCCTACGGCTGCGGCAACGCCCTGTTCGTACGCGCCGCTACCCTGCGGGGCGAAACCCCCTTCGACGTGTCCGCAGACAACTCGGGCGGTGAGGACGACCTTCTGTTCCAGGCCCTGGCGCGGCAGGGGGTGCGCTGGGGCTGGGCTGCTGACGCCTGGGTCGAGGAAGCCGCCCCGCGCCACAGGGCCACGCTCGCCTACGCCTTGAAACGGGCCTTCGCCTATGGCCAGAGCCCCAGCCAAAAGGCTGTGCAGGATCGCCATTGGGGCTCGCTGGTGTTCTGGATGGCGGTCGGCGCCGGTCAGGCCGTCGTCTTCGGCGCCGTCGCGGCGGCCCAGTGGCTGCTGCGCCGGCCCGCGCGCGCGGACTGGACCGACCGCGCCGTGCGCGGTCTCGGAAAACTGTTGTGGATGAAGCCGTTTGTGCCGGAGTTTTACGGATCGGCTGAGCTTCAGCGGGCCCAGCGCGCCAGCGGCTGATCGGGCCCCAACGCCAGCTTCACCGCGATCGCCACGAACAGCACCCAGCGCATGTCGTGCCAGTTGAGCGTAATGCTCTCGGTCAGCATGGCCAGGGTGTAGGCCGTCATGGCCGGCAGGGCGACCCATGCCCCCTGCCCTCCAGCGAAGGTCGTCCACAGGGTCCTGAGCCACACCTCGGCGAACCACAGGCCGAACACGATCACGCCGCCTAGCCCGATGTTCAGCCAGATCTCCATCCAGCCGTTGTGGGCGTGACCCGCGCGGAAGTTGGCGTAGTGGGTGATCCAGGCCAGCGGCGTGAAGCTGCCCTCCCCGTCCCAGATTGCGCCGTATCCGTAGCCGGTCCACGGCCGGTCCTGCATGACGCGGGTGATGCCGTCCCAGATTTCCGTCCGTCCGGTCAGGGTCGCGTCCTTGCCCAGCAGTTCGAACACGGCGTCGGCCGCGAACAGCCCGATACCCGCCGCCAGCATCAGGCCGACCATGGCTGTCCATGCCATGGCCACGCCCATCTCCCGCCCGCGCCGGACCAGGCCGATGAAGACCAGGCAGCCGATGCTGAGCGCCAGGGTCACCAGCGCGGTCTTCGACGTCGAGGCGGCGATGAGCAGCACGCACAGCGCCGCAAAGCCGCTCCACATCAACCGCCTGCGCGGCACCATCACCGCCGCGGCCACGCACAGGGCGAAGCCCACCGTCATGTTGCCGCCGAGGTTGTTCTTCTCGATCCACAGGCCCCGCCAGGCCCCGGGGAACACCGCCTCCATTCGGCCCCAGGACGGCATGGCGACCGCCAGGATCAACGACAGCACCGCCAGGATGGCGAAGGAGGTGGCGCAGACCTCGACCAGCGTCGGCCAGCGGAATCGCGCCGCCAGCGCCACGCCCCCCAGTGTCGTGAAGGCGAGCGCCACGAACCGCCGGACTGTCGCGGAAGGATCCACCGACCAGAACCACGACGCCGCGACCAGCATGAGCAGCAGCACCAGGAGCGGCGACCTAACGAAGCCCTCAATCGTGCGCGGCAGGCAGGTCGCCACTAGGAAGAGGCCCGCCGCATAGGCCGGGAAATAGATCACCCGGATGATCGGCCCGGCCGCGGTCGCGTCGCCGTATCCGATCAGCGGGCCAAGCCATCCCTGGGAGTAGATCAGCAAGATGAAGACGCCAGCGGCGAAGGCCGCCGCGTCCAGCAGGGTCGGCCGCGCCTCGTCCCGCGACGAAGCCTGCGGCCGGGCCCAGACCGTGGCCGTCATCCCGTCAGCCGCCGCAGGAACCGGGGAGTCTCGGCCTGCGCCCGGTTGAAGACGAGCCCGGCGCACCGCGCGCCGGCGCTTTCCAGAGCGTCCCGCAGCGCCGCCGGCGCGCCGGCGTCCGCCGCCTCGGCGGCCACCACAAGCACCACCGCATCCGCGAAGGGAGACAGGGTCAGGCCGAAATCCGACCGGTCCGCTGACGGGCTGTCGATGACCACTGTCTCCGCGTGCCGCCGCATCGCATCCCAGTAGGCCCCGCGCGGCACCGCCAGAGGCCGCTGTCCGGCGCGCATGAGATCACCGCGGAAGCCGCTCACCCACAGGCGTCGGCCCAAGCAGGGTCGAGCGCTGAGAAGCCTCGCGTCGGCGATCGGTGTCCCGTCGCGCGCCCGCATGGGCGGCTGGATAGTGAAGAAGCATGACCCGTTCGGCGACGCCGCGGCCGGCTTTCCGAGCGCGCCATAGCGCTCGGCATCCGACGCGATCGCCTGTTGCTGGCTCTGGGACGTCAGGTCGGCGTCGATCAGCCAGACCGGCCGGCGAGCCCGCACGGCCGACAGACGGGCGAACTCGCGCGCGACGGTCGAAGTCCCCTCGCCGGAGGTCGCGGCGATGAACTGCACCACCCGCCCGCGATCGGGACGGGCGGGGCCGAGCGCGGCCCAGAGAGCCGCCATTTCGCCGGTTAGATCCACCATGAACGAATCGCGGTCCGCGCCTGATACTTGCGCGAGGCTAACATGTTACGTCCTCACCGGGCCTTCGCCGGCGCCACTGCGAGCACGGGCAGGTCCAGCGTCCGGGAGGCCGAGCCCGGGGTCACGAACCGGCGGCCGAGGAACACTCGCAGCAGCCCGGCGCACAGCGCGGTGAAGGCTGCGAACAGAAAGGCCAGGACCAGCACCGGCTTCTTCAGGCTGGACGCCCGCTGCGGCGGCTCGGCCGGAGCGATCACCCGAATGCGGTCCGCCCCCCGGCTGGCCAGTTCGGCCGAGGCGGTCGATTGCGCCTGGCGCGCGGTGAACTCGCGGTAGGTCTCGGTCAGCACCTCGCGTTCCGCCGCCAGCGCGCCGTTGCGCGATTCCAGCTGGGTGAGCTGAGCCTGGCGACCCTCAAGATCCTCGAGCTGGCGGGTCAAGGCGGCATGGCGCGCCGCCAGGGAATCCCGCTCCGCCTGCACGCGAACGCGATCCGTCTCCAGCTCCTGCCAGACCGGATTGGGGCCCATGCGCATGTCGCGCACGCCAGTGGCGTCGCCGCCGCCGACGTACGTCTGCAGCTGGGCGATGCGCGCGTCGATGTCGCGCACGGGCTGGGAGTCGGGCTGGTAGCGGCTGAGCAGCTGTTCGCGCTCGGTCCTCAGGTTGAGCAGCTGGTCCTGGGCCGACAGGTTGAGGTCTTCCTGCAGAGCGACCCGCTCGGGCACGCTGGCCATCGCCTGCCGCAAGGTCGCCAGTCGCCCCTCGGCCTGTCGGAGCTGGGCCTCGATGCTCAGCCGCTCGTTGAAGATGGTCTGGTACGAGGTCTGGACTGCCGTCCTCTCGGTCCCGAAGTCGCCGATGTCGTTCTGCTGCAGGAAGGAGCCATAGGCCTGGTCGGCGCTGTCGAGTTGCCGCTCGATGGCGTCGCGCTGCTGGGCCAGCAACGGCGTGGTGGTGTCGCGGAACACCTCGCGGCGATAGTCGAGATAGCTGGCCACGATCTGGTTCAGGATCGCGGCGGCCGCCTGGGAGTCCTCATGCTTATAGGACAGCTGGACGACGCCCGTGTCCGGCGCCGTGCCGATCTCGAGGCTGCGCCCGACCGCGACGACCGCATCGCGCTGGCGGGCCTCGGCCGAGCCCGAGCCGTCCTCACCCAGGATCACGTCCGCGCCGATCTGCGACACGACCCGCTCGTGCAGGGCCGCGCTGCCCAGGATGGCCGCCTCGGCCTGGACCACATCGGTCACTTCCGGAATGGCCCCACGCGCCGCGTCGCCCGCGCGTGGCTCATAGACGTAGTCCTGGTTCAGCTGCACCAGGATGCTCGAATAGGCGGTGTACTGACGCGGCATGCCCAGTGCGATCAGCGCTCCGAGCGCGAAGATCACCGCGAAGACGATGATGATCATCAAGCGCTGGCGCCACAGCAGGGTCGCCATGTCGTCCAGCCCGTAGCGGGGACGCGACGCCCAGGTCATCCGGGCGTTCCCGCTCGGTTCGTACACGCCTGGGTGGCCCCGATACGCCATGAATCCGGCCGACTCGCTTTAGTTAACGTCAGCCACCATCGGGGCCGCGTGTTAACCGCTGGTTACGCATTGGCCGGGAACCTGAGCCCATGAGTCTGGATCGCCGCGCCTTCGTCACCGCCCTGCTCGGCTCGGCCGCTCTTTCTGCGTGCGGTGGCGGGTCCAGCCTGCCGCGTCCGGGAGACTGGCGGCGCGGCGGCGGCTCGACCCCGGAGGGCTACAGCCCAGGCTTCACCGACATCGACTTCGCCGACTGGTCAGAGGCCGAGCCGGAATATCTGCTCTATCCCGGGGACCAGATTGACGTCCGCACCCCGTCCGCACCGGAGCTGAACCAGTCATTGACCGTCGGCCCCGACGGCCGGGTCGCCATGCCGCTCGTGGGACAGGTCATGGCCGCGGACCGCACCCTCTATGAGCTCGAATCCGAACTGGTCGCGGCCTACACCCCCATTCTGCGCCGCCCCGAGGTCGAGGTGGTGCTGCGCCAGGCCGGCCCGCTGAAGGTCTGGGTCGACGGAGAAGTGCGCCAGCCCGGCGTCTACGACATGCCCGGCGACATCGACGTGCATCAGGCCGTCATCCTGGCCGGCGGCTTCCTGCCCTCGGCCCGCCGCAACGAGGTCGGCCTGATCCGCCGCGGTCCCGGCGGGACCCGCATGATGCGCCGTGTCGATCTCTCGGGGAACGACCGCGAGCATGTCGCCGTGCGCCGCATGGACGTCGTCTATGTGCCGCGCACCACCCTGGCCGAAGTCGCCGTCTTCTTCAGCCAGATCCGCGACGCCCTCCCGATCGGCTTCAACTACACGATCAACGGGCAGTACCAGCAGTTCTAGGCGCTGGCGAAGAGACGAAACGTGTCGGCTTGACGGGCGCCCAAAGACTACAGATCAACTGCCCGCCTGCTATGGGTGATTACTCGAGAGCTGAAAGCCACGAGGGAAAGTCTGTCCTGGCCACGGGGCGCAGGGCGGCGAGGGCGGCGCAGGCCATGGACTTTGACCGAGACGCGATTGCCGAGCTCCACAACCGGTGGCTCGCGGCCGAGCTTCGTGGCGACCATGCCGGGTTGGCCGCCATGTGCTGCGAGGATGCAGTTGTGGCTCCACCTGACGCGCCCCCCATCATCGGCCGGGCGGCGATTGAAGATTTCCTGGCCCAGTCTCAATCCCCGATCGCCGAGATCCGCATCGAAGACCTGGGGATCGATCTGGCGCCGCAGTTGGCGGTGAAACGGGCGCGGTTCGCGACCCGGCTAGTGGGCGACGACCAGGTGTATCGCGGCACGCACTTCTGGGTGCTGCGTCCGCGCTGGCTGATTTCCTATCTCACCTGGGCCCTCGAGAGCACCTGACAGTCTGGCGGCGCAGCGCGTCTTACGCCCTCAGCGCGCTGACGCCCTGGTCGAGCCAGCGCCGGGCGGCCCGCTGAGCCTCCGCCACGTCCTCCCGGTCCATCTCCTGCGACAGCTCCTTGCGGTACAGCCGCGCCTCGACGGAGCCCTTCATGGCCGCGAGGTTGAAGATCATGTGGGCCGAAACCAGGTCCATGGGCGCGCCGCCCTGGCCGGTCGAGTACATCAGGCCGAGCTTGAACAGGTCGTCGCCCGACATTTCCGGGCTCGGCAGGGGCAGGCTTTCAGCCGCTTCCATCTGCAGTTCCATCACCAGGTCCTCCGTGGGCGCCGTTCTGGGCCCCTCCCTTGGTGATGCGATCAAAACGCCGGCGCTCTGAAGTTAGAGTTAATAGCGGAGGGCCGCTCAAACTCTTTTCTGTAAAGGCTTTCTGAATACTCAAGCCGTCGTTAAGCGGCACGATACTTTACCTTATATCCCTGTTTACGCGTCGCGTTGCCCGAAGAGGATGCGGCGCGCCTTCTCCGCGTCGGCGCCGGCGGCGGCGAGGTCGCGGCGGCGGTCGGCGCCCACCTTCATTCCGGCCTTGACCCCGGGGCGCTCGCCCACCCGCTCGAACCAGGCCTTCAGGCGCGGCGTGCGCGAAAGGTCCTGGCCTTGGTTGGTGTGAGGCACAATCCACGGCCAGATGGCTATGTCGGCGATCGAATAATCGCCGGCGACGTAGTCGCGATCGGCCAGCCGGCGCTCCAGCACGCTGTACAGCCGCCGCACCTCGTTGGTGTAGCGCCGCACCCCATAGGCCAGGTGCCGCTGATCCGCCGTCAGGGCCCGCGCATACTGGCGGAAGTGGTGCGTCTGGCCCGCCATGGGCCCGAGCCCGCCGACCTGCCAGAACAGCCACTGCTCCACCTCGGCCCGCTCGCGCGGCGACTGCGGATAGAACTGGCCGGACTTGCGACCCAGGTGCTGAAGGATGGCGCCGGACTCGAAGATGGGCAGCGGGTCGCCGTCCGCCCCGTCAGGATCGATGATCGCCGGCATCCGGCCGTTGGGACTGATCGCCTGGAAGCCCGGCTCAAACTGTTCGCCGGCGCCTATGTTCACCAGCTTGAGCTCGTAGGGCAGACCCATCTCCTCCAGCGCGATCGAGATCTTCCAGCCGTTCGGCGTGGGCCAGTAGTAGAGCTCGATCGGTCGGGTCATGGGGGTCTCCTCTGAGGCCCCGCTCAGATGGGGGCCGGGCGCGCCCGCGCAACGTCTTCCTGACCGAGGTGTTCAGGTCGAGTTCATCATGAAGACGAGACGGTGGCTTCAGCACGGCTGCCGGCCCTCGACCGGCCGCCGAAGGGAGTAGGACCATGAAAGCACTGTTCAAGGCGGGCGTCGTCGCCCTCGCCATCGCCAGCGCCGCCGTGCCGACCCTGGCCGAGGCGCAGAGCCGCCGGGACCGGGACGATCGCCGCGAGGACCGCAGGGACCGCCGCGAAGACCGCTGGGATCGTCGCGAGGATCGTCACGACCGGCGGGAGGACCGTCGCGATCGCCGCCACGACGGGGGCCCCGGCAGCTGGGACCGGCGCGAGGACCGCTGGGATCGTCGCGAAGACCGTTGGGACCGCCGGGAAGATCGCTGGGATCGCCGTGAGGACCGCTGGGACCGCCGCGATGGATGGTGGCGCGGCCGTTCAGAATTCCGCGACTATCGCGGCCGTCGCAACGGCTACTATTTCGCGCCGGGCTACGGCTACTATCGGGTCGCGCCGACCTATTACGGCTACGGCTGGCGCCGCGGGCACACGGTGCCCCACGCCTACCGGCGCTACGTCGTCCACGATCCGTATTTCTACAACCTGCGCCCCGCGCCGCGCGGTCATCAGTGGATCTATCTGGACAACGACCTGGTCCTGATCGCCATCACCAGCGGCGTGATCGCGGACATTGTCTTCGACGTGTTCTAGCGCGTTCTCGGACGGGCCGCCGCAAGCCCGGCAAGGCCTCGCGACACATCGCGAGGCCTTTTCCCCATGTTCTCATCACGATGGCGTGTTCACGTAACGTCGTTGGTTGAAATGCGGCGGAAATGAGTCGCACCCTGCGGCCAGGACCTCCGGTCCTCGGCGGTCCGTAGGGAGGAACGCCCATGAGGAAGTGGATTTCGGCCGTGACAGCGGCCGCTCTCGCCGTGGCGACCGCCGGTCCGGCGCTGTCGCAAAGCCATGGCTTCGCTCAACAGTTCAATGATGAGGCGGGCGCGACGGTCAGCCTCAACTACCGAATGCCCCTCGGCGGCGGGCGGGCGCAGGCCGAGGAGCCGAGCTACGGCGTCACGCTGCACTACGGCTACCGCGATGTCCCCAACCAACTCGACACGGGCGACTTCCGACCGAATCTGGAGGTCGCCGACCTCCGCTTCAACGGCAGTGATCTCAACCGCGCCGAGGTCGCCAACATCAACTTCATGCGCAACTCAGAAGGCGAGTTCGACGATCCGCGCCTGAACGCCATGGCCGACGGAAAGGACGCAACAACCTGGATCATTATCAGTCTTGTGATCGCGAGCGTCGCCGTCTGCCTGCTGGCGGGCTGCTTTGACGACGACGACGAGGATCATCACTCGACCTCTCCGTCGACCTGAAGAACAAGTCTCCCCCGGGTCGCATAGGGCGGCCCGGGGGAGTGCGCTCCGCGGGTCCTCAATGCGCTGGTTGCTGCTTATCGTGCTGTGCTTGGCCGCTCCGGCCGAGGCGGCTGTACGGATCGACTTCTATTCGCGCGACACTGACACGCGCTTTCCCCACGCCTACGTCAGCCTGACGGGCACCCTCGACACCACGGGAGCGGCGGTGGAAGCGGACTACGGGTTCACACCCTACAGTATCTCGCCGCTCGCGCTGATTGGCCCCATCCGCGGCCACGTGGTCAGCGCAGGCCGGGAATACGTGAGCCAGGGTGGCGTGCGCTTCTCAATGGTGCTGACGGACGATGAGTACGCCCGCGTTATGGCCGTGGTGTCGGAATGGCAGTCGCGCGCTCAGCCTTCGTATGATCTCGAGACCGGCAACTGCGTCACGTTCGTCGCGGACATCGCCGAGGCCCTAGGCCTGCGCATTCCCGATGATCCTCGCCTCGTACGCCGTCCGACGACTTTCCTTAATCGGGTCGCGACGATCAACGCCCACTTGCTGGAAGCCCGCCTCGAACGCGCCCTCTCCGAGGGCGCTGGGACGCCAACTCTCGGCGAAGCGCAGAGATAATTCTCCCTCCGCATCCGGTTCAGCTACGGTTCATGGACAAGGTCGCACCGTGTGTTCAGGGCCGCAGTTGCGGCTGTCGGGATCAACAAGATGAAACGCCTCCTTCTGATCACCACGGCGCTGGTCACGGCCGTCGCGCCGGTGAGCCAGGCTCTGGCCTCGGCCAGCCTCTACACCCAGGAACAGCCGGACGAGCGCGACCTCGCCCAGGGGCCGCGCGATCGCGGGCGGGGCGACGGTGGCGGCCGCCGTCCGCGGCCGGACAATCCGTCTCCTCCGCCGCAGCCGCCCTCGCCGCCCCAGCCCGACCGTCCGAGCGACGGCGGTGATCGAGGCGGCCGAGGCGGCGGCGGGGACCGCGGAGACCGCGGCGGACGTGGTGGCGGCGGCGGCGAGGATCGCGGCGGACGTGGCGGCGGCGGTGCCGAGGATCGCGGCGGACGTGGCGGCGGTGACCGCGGCGATCGTGGCGGACGCGGCGGCGGCGGCTTCATCGATCGCTGGACCGACGGCCAGCTTCAAGGCGGCGGTGGACGCGATGGCCGCGACGGACGTGGCGGCCGCGGCGGCGGTGACCGGGACGACCGGGATGGCCGTGGCGGCGGAGGCCGGGACGGGCGAGGCGGCTGGGACCGTGGCGACCGCGATGGTCGTGGCGGCTGGGGTCGCGGCGACCGCGACCGTGACCGGGACGAGTTCCGCCGGCGGTGGGACCGTGACCACTGGCGTCGTGACTGGAACCGCCGCAACGGCAACGACTGGTGGCGGCGTCACAGCTGGTTCCGCGACTACTCGGGCTTCCGCCTGAACTTTTACTTCGCGCCCGGCTACGGCTACTACAGCGTGCCGCGCCAGTATTGGAACCGCCAGTGGCGCGAGGGTGAGTATCTGCCGACCTATTTCTGGCGGTATGTCGTCACGGACTACGCCTGGTACGGCCTCCCCTATCCGCCGTACGGCTGCCAATGGGTCTATGTGAACAACGACATCCTGCTGATCGACACGCGCGACGGCTACATCCTGGAAGTCGTCTATCGGGTCTGGAACTGGTAGCGCCTAACTCCGGCGCATCGCGCGGCCCCGGAAAGTGGGTTCCGGTTTCCGGATCAAGGCCGCGCGACGCTAGGTCCGTCGAGTGGGAGCGTGGGCCAGCCTGAGCAGGTTGGCCGCTCCCGGCGCGCCGAACGGCGTACCGGCCAGGATCAGGATGCGCTGCCCGGGCTGGGCCAGGCCGGCGTCCACGGCGTGGCGCACCGCCTCCTCGGTCACGTCCTCCATGCTCGAGGGCTGACGGCCGAGCCGGGGCTCCAAGCCCCACACCAGCGTCAGGCGTCGAGCCGTGTCGGGTGAGGGTGTGAGCGCGATGACCGGCTGCAGCGGCCGCTCGCGCGCCATGCGCCGGGCGGTCCCGCCGAGGGTCGTGAACACCACGATGCAGGCCGTCGAAGCCGCGTCCGCAGCCTTGCGCGCCGCCGCCACCAGGGCGTCGGCGTCGACGTCGTCCATGCCGGCGTGCTCGGCGTCCATCAGCCTCGGCCAGCGCGGATCGCGCTCCACCCGCTCGATGATCCGGTCCATCACCTGCACGGCCTCGAGCGGATACTGGCCCGCCGCCGTCTCGGCCGACAGCATGACCGCGTCCGCGCCCTCATAGACCGCATTGGCCACGTCCGAGGCCTCGGCACGGGTCGGCGTCGGCTGGCTGGTCATGGACTCCAGCATCTGGGTGGCCACGATCGCCGGCACGCCTCGATTGCGGGCCGCGCGCAGGATGGCCTTCTGGGCCACCGGCACCTCCTCGGGCGGGCATTCCACCCCGAGGTCGCCGCGCGCCACCATGAGCCCGTCCGAGTAGTCGAGGATGGCCTCCAGGTCCTCGAGGGCCGCGGGCTTCTCGATCTTGGCCAGGCAAGCCGCGCGGCCCGCCACCAGCTTCTTCAGCTCGGCCATGTCCGAGGCGCGCTGGACGAAGGACAGGGCCACCCAGTCCACGCCCTGGCGCAGGGCGAAGGCCAGGTCGTCGAGGTCCTTGGGCGTCAGGGCCGAGATAGGGATGGTCCCGCCCGGCACGGCCACGCCCTTGCGGTCGGACAGGCGGCTGCCCGCCTCGACCACCGTATCCGCGAAATCCGAACCAGCCCGCTCCACCCGGAGGCGCACCTTGCCGTCGTCGAGCAGCAGCAGCGCATCGGGCTTCAGCGCCGCGAATATCTCCGGATGGGGCATGCCGACCCGCGTCGCGTCGCCGGGCGTGGTGTCGAGATCAAGCCGGATGCGATGGCCCGCCTCCACCTCGATCGCGCCCTCGGCGAACTTGCCGAGCCTCAGCTTCGGGCCTTGCAGGTCTGCGAGCACGCCCAGCGGGCGGCGGATCGTCAGTTCCGCGCCCCGAACGGCCTTGAGGGCGGCGGCGTGATCCTCATGCGATCCGTGGCTGAAGTTCAGGCGGAAGACGTCTACGCCCGCGCGCGCCAGGGTCTTGATCATGCCCGGCTCCCGGCTGGCGGGGCCGATGGTGGCGACGATCCGGGCGCGCCTGGCGCGGGTCATGGGCGTTCCGTTCGCGAATCCAGGAGGGACGGTCCCGGTTTAGCCTCAACGCCCAGCCGCCTCAAAGGGTGACGCGCGATCTGGTGCGAACGGTGGGACTCGAACCCACACTCCCGAGGGATGCGGATTTTAAGTCCGCTGCGTCTACCGGTTCCGCCACGTTCGCGCGGGATCGTCAGACTACTCCGCCGCGGGCGCCGCGCGGAAGTCCACGTCGGAGTTGGCGATCAGCCACAGCAGCGCGGCCCAGGCGGCGACGTTCTGGTCAAGGTTGTCCGGGTCGATCCGGTCCAGCACGTCGTCGGCCGTGTGGTGGAAGTTGAAATAGTCCGACCCATCTTGGGCCAGGCGGAAGGACGGCACCCCGGCCTGGTTCAACGGCACCGTGTCGGGGCCGCCGCCACGCGCCGGCGTCGCGTCCCAGACCACGCCCAGCGGCGTCAGCACCCGCATGGCCGCGCGCTGGAAGTCGGTGTTGGCCGCAACCTCCGGCAGCGACAGGGCGTAGATCGGCCCCGCGCCGAAGTCGCTCTCGCTGGCGACCACGTGGTTCTCGATCTCGTCTTCCTGCGAGCGGGCGTAGGCGAAGGCGCCCGAGAGCCCCTGCCCGCCTGGCTGGCTCACCTCCTCCGAACCCCACCAGACCACGCGGATTGTCCGCCGCGGCCGCTCCGGCAGCTGATTGATCATGTGCAGCGCCGCGGTGGTGATTGCGATGCCGGCCGCGTCGTCGATGGCGCCGGTGCCGTGGTCCCAGCTGTCCAGGTGACCGCCGATGACGATGACCTCCTCGCCGGCTTCGGTTCCGCGCACCTCGGCGATGACGTTTTGCGAGCGGCCCGCCGGCTCGACCGACACCTGCGAGAACAGCCGCAGCCGCAGCGGCGGCCCGCCGATGTCCAGAATGCGCCGGATCTGGTCGGCGTCGGGCGGGCTGATGGCGAAGGATGGAATCGGCGTGTCCGACCAGCGCGTCGCGCCGGCGTGGGCGAAACGGTGATCGTGCGTGCCCAGCGAGCGGAGCACGAAACCGATCGCGCCGCGGTTGGCCGCCTCGACGGGACCCGACCCCCGGATCGGCGAGGTCGCGCCATAGCCCCGGCCGTCCTGTGCGCGGACCGTGTCCTGCAGCACCAGGGCGATCTTGCCGTTCAGCGATCCCGGCTCGGCGTCGAGCAGGTCCTGATAGGTCTCGAAGACCACCGCCTCGGCCTCGATGCCCTCAGCGGGCGTACTCGGCGAACCTCCGAGAGCCGTGGCCACCAGCGGCTGGCGCCAGGTTCCGACGATCTCGACCCGCTCGGCGTGACGCCGCCAGACCGCCAGCGGGAAATCCTGGATGGCGACATTGGAGAGCCCCAGCGAGGCGAGATAGTCCGATCCCCACTCCGCAGCGCGCCGCTCCGCTTCGGTGCCGGCCAGCCGCGGGCCGAAGCGGGTCGTGATCTGCTCGACCACCGAATAGGCGATCGTCCCCTCCTCCATCGCCCGATCGCGCAGGGCCTCTGCGGTGCGGATGGTCTCGGCGTCCTGGGCCAGGGCCTGGCCCCCGCCTGCGCTGAGGACGACGGCCGCGAGGGCGGCGCGGAACAGGCGGGCGGATGCGATCACAGGGCGACTCCAGAAACAGCCGAAGCGGAACCTATGCCTTGCAGGCGCCGATGCAAGGCAGTCGTCAGCTTTCGACCTCTTGCGAGTCCGGCCCGCCTTTGCCCTAATCCGGTTCGCTGAGCAGGAGGGGAAAATGCTTCGCGCTGTGGTGGCTGTGGGTCTGGCGATCGTCTTCGCGGGTCTGCCCCCCCTGCATTCCGCCCGGGCGCAGCAGGCGAGCTTTTCCGACTGGGCCGTCGTGGTGGTGGCGGCCGACTGGCGCTCCAGCCAGGGCGCGCCAATCGAAGCCTTCGAAAACGCGCGACGGGATCTGAGCGCCGCCTTCGCCGAGGCGGGCTTTGCCCCCGACAACATCACCGACCTGTCGCTCCGCCCCGGTCCCGATGGCCGGGCCACACCTGCCAGCGCGGTCCTCGACGCCATCGGCCGCCAGACGGCGGCTGCGACGGGCGGCTGCCTCCTCTACTTC
Organism: uncultured Brevundimonas sp.; assembly: GCA_966210875.1. Classification (GTDB taxonomy): domain Bacteria; phylum Pseudomonadota; class Alphaproteobacteria; order Caulobacterales; family Caulobacteraceae; genus Brevundimonas. The sequence continues at coordinate 18,518 of CBIHLR010000023.1, forward strand.
ACCTCCCACGGCTCGCCGGCCGGCATCGTCTTCGGCGGCGAGGGCATGATCGCGCCCCAGGTGATGGACCAGCTGGTCGATCGCTGGTGCGGGGCCCGGCCTACGGTGGTCGTGGTGTCGGCCTGCTATTCCGGGGTCTTCGTGCCGGCGCTGGCGGCTCCGAACCGCATGATCATGACCGCCGCCAAGCGTGACCGGTCCTCCTTCGGCTGTTCAGAGGACGCCACGCATCCTTATTTCGACGGTTGCGTGCTCGAGGCCATGGACGGCGCGGGCGACTTCATGGCCCTGTCGAATCTGGCCCGTGCCTGCGTCGCCCGACGCGAACGCGAGGAAGGCCTGAGACCGCCGTCCGAGCCCCAGACCTGGATCGGCCCGGAAATGCAGTTGCTTCTGCCGTTCATGCCTTTCGAGCGAGCCGGCTGACCATTTCGGCTGGCCTCTCCAGCCGAGAACATATAAGGAACATCGGTCGCCGGAGGAGGAGCCCAGCCATGCCTAGCGGACAGTGCCATTGCGGAGCCATCCGTTATGAGATGCCAGCCGAGCCGATCTATCACGCGCTATGCCATTGCTCGGACTGCCGCCGCGCCACCGGCGCCCCGGCCGTCGCCTGGGCCCTGGCACCGAAGGAGGCCGTGACCATCCGGGGCGAACCCCGGGTCTACGCCTCGTCCGAGCACGCGCGCCGGCACTTCTGCGGCGCGTGCGGATCAAGCCTCTTCTATACAAACGACGTGGTCTTCCCGGGCATGATCGACGTCCAGACCGCCACCCTCGACGACCCCGACATCATCCCGCTCGGCATCCAGGTCCAGGTCGCCGAACGCATCGGCTGGATGGCCCACGCGCATGAGTTGCCGGCGTTCGAGCGCTATCCCTCGGCTCCCTGATCCCGCTTCCGGATCGTGACCGTCAGCCGCTCCCGCTCCCCCTCGCGGCGCTCGACCAGGAGGCGCGCCACCTGGGCGTCGTCGTGGAAGACGTGCTTTTTGACGCCGTCCAGGACCGCCTTGGCGATGTTGTCGAGGTCGATGTGCGGCGGCTCGCCGATGTGCTCCATGACGATCTCAACGGCATGGTCGCCCCAGCCGGGCCGTGAGCCGCGCCAGTCCTTGCGGAAGAATTCGTAGAGCAGGACCTTGTAGTACTTCGGCTGGGTCGTCAGGCCCTCGACGGTCAGCTCGAAGACGCCGCCGCGCTCGCGCGCCCGCACCTTGCCCGATCCGGTCCAGCTCTGATCCACGCCTGCGCCTTGTCCGCCTTGGCCCGCGTGCTACACCCCGCGCCGACCTCCCGCCAGCCACCGGCCCGACATGACCAACACCACCCGCACCGAGACCGACACCTTTGGCCCCATCGAGGTCGACGCCTCGCGCTACTGGGGCGCCCAGGCGCAGCGGTCGCTCGGCAACTTCAGGATCGGCTGGGAGAAACAGCCCCTGCCGATCGTGCGCGCGCTGGGCATCGTCAAGCGCGCCGCGGCCGAGACCAACATGGCTCTGGGCCGACTCGACCCCGCCATCGGCCAGGCGATCATCAAGGCCGCCGACGAGGTCATCGAGGGCAAGCTGAACGACCACTTCCCGCTAGTGGTCTGGCAGACGGGCTCGGGCACCCAGTCGAACATGAACGCCAATGAGGTGATCTCGAACCGCGCCATCGAGATCCTGGGCGGCGAGATGGGCTCCAAGTCGCCGGTCCACCCGAACGACCACGTCAACATGAGCCAGTCGTCGAACGACACCTATCCGACGGCCATGCACGTGGCCTGCGCGGAGGAGATCGTCCATCGCCTGCTGCCGGCGCTGAGCAAGCTCGGCAACGCGCTGAACGACAAGGCCGAGGCCTGGAAGCACATCATCAAGATCGGCCGCACCCACACCCAGGACGCCACGCCGCTGACGCTCG
>CBIHLR010000024.1:0-20078 GCA_966210875.1 uncultured Brevundimonas sp.
CTGGAAAGGGTGTTGTCGGCCGGAAGGATTTGGAGTCCACGGTCCCGGGCGGCGGTGACTACCGCCAAGCCGATCGGATGTTGGCTGGCCAGCTCGACGGAGGCGACCATCGCGAGCAGTTCCTCCTCGTCGAAGCCGGGCGCCGGTGAGATAGCGGTCACGACCGGTCGGCCCTCGGTGAGCGTGCCCGTCTTGTCGACCACCAGGGTGTCCACCTTTTCCAGACGCTCCAGGGCCTCGGCGTTCTTGACCAGCACGCCCGCCCGTGCGCCGCGGCCGACGCCGACCATGATTGACATCGGCGTCGCAAGCCCCAGCGCACAGGGACAGGCGATGATCAGGACCGACACGGCGGCGATGAGCCCGAAGCTCATCCGGGGTTCGGGACCGAAGAGAGACCAGGCCGTGAACGCAAGGACTGCGACGATGACGACGGTGGGGACGAACCAGCCCGAAACCTGATCGGCCAGACGCTGGATGGGCGCGCGGCTTCGTTGGGCCTCTGCGACCATCTGAACGATGCGCGCGAGCATGGTGTCTGTTCCGACCTTGGCGGCTTCTATGACGACCGCGCCGGTCTGGTTAAGCGTGCCCGCGATCACCGTGTCTCCCGCGTCCTTGGCGACGGGCATGGCCTCCCCGGTGATCATGGCTTCATCGAAGGTCGAACGTCCTTCAACGACATGGCCGTCGACCGGCGCCGCTTCGCCCGGGCGCACTCGCAGGCGATCGCCGACGCGAACCATGTCCAGACTGATTTCCTCATCGGTTCCGTCGGCCTTCAGCCGGTGGGCGACCTTCGGGGCCAGGTTCAGCAGTTCGCGAATAGCGCCGCTGGTGTGTTCGCGCGCCTTGAGCTCAAGCAACTGGCCGAGCAGGACGAGCACGACGATGACGGCGGCGGCCTCGAAATAGACCGGAGCAGAGCCGTGGTGGTCCCGGAATGCGGGCGGGAAGATTTCCGGCGCGATCGTGGCGACCACGCTGTAGACCCAGGCGACGCCGGTTCCCATGGCGATCAAGGTGAACATGTTCAGGTTGCGGCTGCGCAGGGACGCCCAGCCGCGCTCGAAGAAGGGCCAGCCCGCCCACAGCACCACGGGGGTGGCGAGCGCCAACTGGGTCCAGTTGCTCGCCTGACGACTTAGTCCGAAGTCCAGTCCGAGCAGGTGACCTCCCATTTCCAGGGCGAACACCGGCAGCGTCAGAACAAGACCGACCCAGAAGCGCCGCCTGAAGTCCGCCAGTTCGGGATTGGGCGGCGTCTCCGCCGTCATCACGTCGGGCTCGAGCGCCATTCCGCAGATCGGGCAGGATCCCGGCCCGACCTGGCGGATCTCGGGATGCATGGGGCAGGTGTAGATTGTCCCCTCGGGGACCGGGTCGCTTTCTTGAACCGTCTTGGGGTCGAGGTACTTGCCCGGATCGGCGATAAACCTCTCACGGCAGCGACCCGAGCAGAAATAGTAGGGGTGCCCCGCATGCTCGGCCCGGTGGATCGCCGTATGAGGGTCGACGGTCATGCCGCACACCGGATCGATCACGGCATGGGGAGGCGTGTCTCCCTTGGTCGCCGCACAGCAACCGGCCCCGTGAGAGCCCTGGTGACCCTTAGTCTGATGGTGATGCGACATTGCCTTGGTCCTCATGGTTGCGCCTGTCGCCACGAGATGTGAAGTCTGACATCATGTGAGGGTCAAGGAGCGATTTCGATGAACATCGGACAGGCTGCCGCGGCCGCTGGCGTCTCCCAGCGGATGATCCGGCACTACGAGGCGATCGGGCTCATCCCGAAGGCCGCGCGGCGAGACAGCGGCTACCGGGATTACGACCAGCGCGACGTCCATACGTTACGCTTCATCGCGCGCGCGCGCGATCTGGGGTTTCCGATCGAGGAGATCCGTAGCCTACTTACACTTTGGCTGGATCGGTCACGCGCGAGCGGCGATGTGAAGATGATCGCTTTGCAGCGCGCGGATCAGCTCAAGCAAAAAGAGCGCGATTTGAGGGAGATGCGCCGAACGCTGGAGGATTTGGCGCGGGCCTGCCAAGGCGGGAGCCGTCCCGACTGCCCCATTTTGGAAGAGCTCTCCAAGCACGACTCTTAGGAGCCTTGAGATCATCAAGGCCAGCGCCATGTTCATCAAGCCGCTCGCCGGGGTTAAAGGCCCCCGAACCTGATCCGTCGACGAGCGTTAGCTATCCGAAAGCATAAATGCGCCCTAGGTGCGAAGGAGACGGCGATGAATATGAGCTGGACGCGGTTCGCCGCTATGATCGCAACCTCGACGGCGATCATGTTCTTCTTGATGTATCAGCTGGTCTATTCTGTGGACCATGCGACTTTTAGCCTGAACCGGCTCCTATCGTCCTTCATCATGGGCGCTGTGATGACGGTCGTCATGCTCGCCTTCATGTGGAAAATGTACGAGGGGCCCCGACTGAAGATCGCCGTAGTCGCCGTCGCACTTGTGGCGGCCGTAGGGCTGCTCGCGGTCAACAGAAGTCAGGCGCTTGTGGGCGACGAGGCCTTCATGAACGCCATGATCCCCCATCACTCGATAGCGATCAACAACGCCAGACGCGCTCAGATAAGCGACCCGAGAGTGCGTGAGCTCGCGGATGAAATCATAAGCAGTCAGGTCCGCGAGATCGCGACGATGAAGGCGCTGCTCCGCGACATTGAGGAGAACGGAGAGCGAGGCCGGGCTCCTTTGCCCGCTCGCCGCGCCGTCGTCACAGAGGACATGCTCCCCGAGATCGAGAGCGCGGTCGAATGATTAGTTGAGCCCGATCCATTCTGGGGGGAGCGATCACCGCATCTGACAGAAGCGCTCGAGCATGGGCTTGACCTTGTCATCGTGTCAGGGTGCAAGGTCCGTCTATCTGGCAAGGGGCCCCGTAGCTGCAGGGTCCAGCCATCAAGAGAGCTTCTAAACCGTGACGAACATCAACCGGCGTCATCTCCTACGCGGAGCGGTCGGAGGCGCTGGCCTCGCCGCCTTCTCCGGCCTGCTTCCAGCGTGGGCCCAGACTGGAACAGGTGGGCTTCCGCCCGTCCTCTCGGGCGAAGACATAGGTCTTCGCGTCGGTCACAGCATGTACCGGGTCGATGGCCGTGAGGGACATGCCATCACGATCAACGGGGTCTTGCCGGCCCCGCTGATCCGACTGCGCGAAGGCCAGCGGGTGCGTCTGCACGTCGAGAACGGGCTGGACGAGGACACCTCGATCCACTGGCACGGGCTCATCCTGCCGTTTCACATGGACGGGGTGCCGGGCATCAGCTTCCCCGGGATCGCGCCCGGCGAAACCTTCACCTACGATTTCCCCATCCTTCAGAACGGGACCTATTGGTACCACTCCCATTCAGGGCTGCAGGAACAGCTCGGCCACTACGGCCCGCTGGTGATCGACCCGCAGGGGCAGGATCCGGTCGATTACGATCGAGAGCACGTCATCGTCCTGTCGGACTGGACCTTCCTGCACCCGCACCAGGTGATCGGAAAGCTCAAGCAGGAGGGCGGCTATTTCAATCGGCAACGGCTGGCGCTGCTGGGCGACCCTGCCGAGAACGCCATGTCGGCCGAGGACCGCCGGATGTGGGGGGCCATGCGGATGGACCCGACCGACATCGCGGATGTGACCGGCTCGACCTACACTTACCTGATCAACGGCCACGGCCCCGGCGACAACTGGACGGCGTTGTTTCGGCCGGGAGAGCGGGTTCGCCTGAGGATCATCAACGCATCAGCGATGAGCATCTTCAACATCCGCATCCCCGGCCTGCCGGTGACGGTGGTGCAGGCGGACGGCCAGAACGTCCGGCCGGTCGAGGTCGACGAGTTCCAGATCTCGGTGGCCGAGACCTACGACGTCATCGTCTCACCGCCTGACGATCGGGCCTACACCTTTGTGGCTGAAAGCATCGACAGGTCGGGCCTGGCGCGCGCGACCCTTGCTCCCCGCCTGGGGATGAGCGCGGAGGTCCCGCCGCTTCGCCCGAGGCCGCTGTTGTCCATGCGTGACATGGGCATGGGGGGAATGGATCACTCGGCCATGGGGCATGGCGCTGCGGCTTCGGACGCAACTTGCCCGTCCGAGCACGCGGCCATGGGTCACTGCACGCCGGCAGAGGCTGGCGCTGGAGCCGAGCAAGCGATGTCCCACGATATGCGAGATCCCTCGCTCGTCCCGCCGACGGTCACGGTCGGGGTGGGCGTGGACATGATTGCGCCTATGCCCGTGGACCGGACCGGCGACCGGCCCCTTGGCCTGGAGAACGAACCGCACCGGGTCCTGACCTATCACGACCTCGCCCCCCTGACGCCTTTCCCCGATCAGCGAGCGCCGACGCGAAGCGTGGACATCCACCTCACCGGCAACATGGAACGGTTCATGTGGTCGCTGGACGGGCGGACCCTGAACGAGGGCACCGAGCCGATCCGCTTCGCCCGCGACGAAAGGGTCCGGGTGAACCTCATCAACAACTCGATGATGAACCACCCCATCCATCTGCACGGGCATTTCTTCGAGGTGGTCACCGGGCAAGCGCACGGGGACCCGATCAAGCATACCGTGAACGTGATGCCGGGCGGGATGGCCAGCTTCCACCTCACGGCTGACGCGCCGGGAGATTGGGCCTTTCACTGCCATCTGCTCTACCACATGCACGCCGGCATGATGAACGTCGTGACGGTGCGGCCGCTTGATGACGCGGGAGCCTGACCGTGCGCATCATACTGGCCTTCTTCATCCTGACCGCTACGCCCGCTGCCGCCCAGCATGCCGGGCACGCCACGCCGGCGTCACAGCTGGCAGCTGCCGAAGCGGCTTGCGCCCCTGAGCACGCGGCCACCGACCATTGCACATCGGCGCCTCCGACACAGGCCGTCGACCCCAACTGCTCGCCCGAACATGCGGCCATGGGGCATTGCACACCTTCGCCGGCCGCTTCGCAGGTAGCGGAAGTGCAGGACCCGAACTGTCCTGCGGAACACGCAGCCATGGGGCATTGCACACCTTCGCCGGCCGCTCCGCAGGAAGCGGAAGTGCAGGACCCGAACTGTCCTGTGGAACACGCAGCCATGGGACACTGCACCCCAGCGCCGCGCCCGCAGCCTGTCGACCCCAACTGCCCTCCCGAACACGTTGCGATGGGGCACTGCACTCCAGCCGCCCCGCGGGAAAATGGAGGCCGGGTGGCATTGGCCCCGCCCCCTGTCGCGCCTCCGCCGGCCGAGGCGTTCAGCGGGCCCGTGCATGCCGCGGACGCCATCTTCGGCGCCTCCGCCATGGAGCGCGGGAGAACCGCGCTCGTCCAAGAGCATGGCGGGATGCGAACCGGACGCATTCTGTTCGACCGGCTGGAGTGGTCGTCGGGTGAGGGGGTCGACGCCTTCGCATGGGATGCGGACGCCTGGTACGGCAGCGACTACCACCGGGTCTGGTTCAAGAGCGAAGGCGAGGCGGAGTTCGGGCACGGGGTTGAGGCCGCTGAAGTCCAGTTACTCTACAGCCGGCCGGTGACCCCCTTCTTCGATCTTCAGGCCGGGCTTCGGTACGACATCGAGCCGGACGGCGGACCGGCGTACGCGGTGCTCGGGGTGCAGGGGCTCGCCCCCTACTGGTTCGAGGTCGATGCTGCCGCCTTTCTGTCCGATGACGGCGACCTCACCGCGCGGTTTGAAGCGGAATACGACAAGCGCATCACGAACGAGCTGATCCTACAGCCCCATGCCGAGGTGGAAATCGCGGCAGGCGACATTCCCGAACGCGAAATCGGCGGGGGGCTGTCATCGATCGAGATCGGCCTCCGCCTGCGCTACCAGTTCATTCCCGAGTTCGCCCCTTACGTCGGCGTCAGCTATGAGCGGAGTTTCGGGGGGACCGCGGATTTCGCACGGGCAAGAGGCGAAGACGCGGAAGGCGTCAGAGCCCTCGTCGGTATTCGCACCTGGTTCTAGGAGACCTACATGCGCATCGGTCTAGCTCTCATCCTCGCCGCAGCCTTGGCGGCCACGGCTGCCCCGGCCACGGCGCGTCACCCGGAGCACGGGCATGAAGAGGCGCAGAACGCCTTCGGGCTTCCGGCGGAGCTGGAGGAACCGGCCCGGGTTGTCGACGGCTTCCATGCCGCCCTGGGACGCGGCGACACTGAGGGTGCGCTCGCGTTCCTGGCGGAGGACGCGCTCATCTACGAGTCCGGAGGCGTGGAGCGGGACCGGGCGGAATACGCCGCGCATCACCTGGGCGCCGACGCCGCATTCGCGCAAGCCGTGCCAAGCCAGGTGACGCGGCGAGCCGGCGCAGTGCGCGGAGGCACCGCATGGCTGGCCAGCGAAGGGCGTGTCACTGGCACGTTCAATGACCGGGCGCTTGACCGGATCACCACCGAAACCATCGTCCTGGAGCGCGACGGCGGGGCTTGGCGCATCGCCCACATCCACTGGTCTTCAGCCGCCGCGCCGCGCGGTTCCTAGTCTATCGAGTACGGAGTATGTCCATGTTCAACCGCCTCGTTCCCATCGCCGCCATCGCGACCCTCGCCACCGCGAGCGCAGCTCAGGCGCACACCCAGCTTGTGTCGGCCAACCCGGCTCCGAACAGCACTGTGGCCACGGCTCCGGGCGTGTACGTCCTCACCTTCAATGAGCGCGTCCTGCCTCGCTTCGTGACCCTCGAAGTCACTGGACCGGGCGGCGTCGCTTTGCACGTCGCGGACATCACCGTGGATCCGCAGAACCCGGCGCGGATCAGCGCCCCCGTGCATGGCGGAGGTCAGCCGGGAGTCTATCGGGTGGCCTGGACCGCGGCCGGCCCGGACATGCACCGCATGAGCGGCAGCTACACCTTCACCGTCCGCCCATGATCGACGCCGGGCTGATCGCGGCTCGGTTCGTCCACTACGTCGCACTCGCGCTAGCCTTCGGCGCGCTGGCGTACGGCTACTATGGCCGCCGCGAGATCCTGCCGGGCGTCGCGCGCGCCATGTCTCGGCTGGCGGTGGTCGGCAGCGTTGGCGTCCTGTTCGGCGCCCACGTCGTGCTGGCGGCCACTGTCGCGGGCCTTGGGGGCGGGCTCGACAGCCTCGCCGACCACGAGCTGTGGGCTGTGGTCCTGGTTGAGACGGACTTCGGCCGTATCTGGATTGCGCGACTGCTGCTTGCGGTAGTGCTCCTGATCATCTCACTGGCGCTGGCGCGGGCTGAAAACCGGCCTCTGCGGGTCGGCGGGACGGTCGTCGCAGGGCTTCTTGTTGCGAGCGTGGCGCTCACGGGCCACGCCGCATCGCTGGAGGGGAATGCCGGCCTGCTGCACCGTACCGCCGATGCGGCTCACATCCTCGCGGCCATGACATGGCTCGGAGCCTTGCCGCCGCTCCTGCTGCTGCTCCGGACGGCCTCGACCGACGGCGCTGCGGCCGGTGAGGCGGCTCTGCGACTGCATCAGTTCCACACCATCGGCCTGACGGCCGTCCTGGTCCTGGTCGCGTCAGGCGCCGTGAACACCTGGTTTCTTGTCGGAAGTCCCGCCGGCTTGATCGATACGCCCTACGGACAAGTGCTGCTGCTGAAGCTGGCGCTGTTTACGCTCATGCTGCTCGTGGCCGCGATGAACCGGTTCATGGTTGCGCCACGCCTGCGACGGTCCAATGACGAAGCACCCAGAAACTCGACGGTGCGAATGCTGAGGGCGCAGGTTGCCGCTGAGCTGGTCCTAGGGGTGTTGGTGCTCGCCGCCGTAGCGATGCTCGGGGCGGTGGCTCCACCCACCGGCTAGATGGAGGCTGGTGTTTCCCGCTTCCGCCTTGGGGAGCCCAGAGGAGGCGAGGGCTGGCCGATACTGGCGCCGTCGGCTCACGCACCCTCGCCGTATGTCTGGCAGTGGCGGCGTCCGGGCACCTTCCAAGCGTTTGTGCGCGTTCGTTAAGTGGTTGAAATCGCAGAGCGCGATCAGGGTGCCGTTTGGGCTCTAAGTTATTGTTTTCGTTATCGGACGGCCAGCTTAAAAGTCAGATGCTCTAACCGACTGAGCTAAGGGCGCGCCGTGGCGCTCGTTTGTCGTGTTCGCCCGTGGCGGTCAAGTGCGGCGCGCGCTAGGAAGCGGCATGGGCGCGCGCGCGATCTTCCTGACCAGCCTGGCCGTGGCGGCGATGGGGCTCTCGGCCTGCGCCAGCAATGGGCCTGGCGGCCGCTTCGGGCGAGACCTCGGGGACGCCGCGCTCCAGCCGCTGGAGGACCTCAACCTTCGGCGCGACGCCATCCCTGCGGTGCTGATCCGGGCCCTGGCCGAGCCCTATTCGACGCGCGGGCTGGATGAGTGCATGCCGATCGCGCTGGAGGTCCGGACGCTGAACGAAGCGCTCGGCCCGGACCAGGACGAGCCGCCGCCGCCCCGGCAAGGGCTGTCGGAACAGGCGGTGCAGGCGCTCGCTGACGCCGCCGTGGACGCGGTCCGGGACGAGACGACGGACTTCATCCCCCTGCGCGACTGGGTCCGTCGCCTCTCGGGCGCCGAGCGGCACAGCCGCCGGGTGCAGGCGGCCATCCAGGCGGGCAGGGCGCGCCGCGCCTTCCTGAAGGGCTGGGGCATGCGCCAGAACTGCGCCCCGCCGGCGGCGCCCAGCTGGTTCCGTCCCCGTCCGCCACGCCGGGAAGGCCTGCGCTGGCCCTGGGGCTGATGTCGCTCCGACAGGAGCGACAGGCGCGACACAGCGACACGACCCGCTGACCCACGCAGCATAGGGGCGTTCGCGTGTGACGGGCGCGCATGACGCTCAGGTTCCGCCAAGTTGCAGAAATGGGACGCGATTTCGCGCGAGGAAAGGGGCGTTCAGGACGCTCCCGGCGACGACCTCTCCGAAAAAAAGCCGCTATGGCGAAGTGCCGCCGCCACGCGTGGGATCGCTTGCGCGGCAACGGGTTTCGCAGTGAGAGCGCACAACCGCTGACGGGTACCTTAACCGTAAGTGCTTCCCCGCACAGGCGAAAATGCCGGCTCTACTCAAATCCGGGGACGCGCCGCTGCGGCGGCGGGGCTTAGGGTGGCGTTAAGAAAACGTAAAGTTTTCCGTCAGGGGGGATCGCCGGCGTGCCGGCACTCCAAAGACAAGACAGGGTTTTGACCCGGGTTTGCACCCCGGCCTGAAAGCCTGCGCGCCGCATCGCGGCGCGGGGGACAGACAACTGCGGCCGAAGTTTGTGGGCCGAGCAATCGGCCCTCTGGGTCTGCGTATCAGAACGACCGGTGCGCCGGTCATCAACCGGCCCGAACGGCCAACTACTTGGAGACTAGTGATGATGAAGAAGATTCTGCTGGGCGCCGCGGCGCTCTCGCTGTTCGCCGCTCCGGCGTTCGCTCAAGACGGTGGTCAGGTCAACCTGAACGGCGACGTCGCTGAACTGTGCACCGTGTCGGGCGCTGGCGACAGCATCGACCTGACGCCGTTCCTGGCGGTCAATAGCGATGGCTTCCTGAACCTTCCTGCGAACCAGTTCACCACCGTCGCCGACCTCGGTGACGCCTTCGGCAACGTGATGTGCAACACGGCTGGCACCATCACCCTGTCCGGTGACCTGCTCAGCGCCGACGGCAACACCAGCACCGCCAACAACTGGGCCGGCCCCGGCTTCACGCACAAGATCGCGGTCCGCGCCACCGGCATGGACTTCGGCGGCGTGGCCCTGGGCGACATCAACACCGGCCAGGACCAGTTCTCCCGTTCGGTGAACTCCACGCGCTGGTTCGCCGGCGCCATCGCGGGCGAGCTGCAGATCTTCAACGACGCCACGCGTCGTCCGATCGCCGGCGAATACGATGCCACCTGGACGTTGACCGTCGCTCCGGCGGCCTAAGGGAACAACAGCAGAGAGGCGCGGGCGGCACACCCCGTCCGCGCCGATCCTGAACCTACGACCATTGACGGCGCGCGGCCCGAGCCGCGCGCCGTCGCCGCGTTCAGGTGGCCGGCGCAGCCCCAGGCACAACCCGGACGTCCGCTCACGGAGCGCCGGGCTCTGGGTCTGCGCTGGCCCAGACGGGGCTCACGCGTTGCCGCACGTATAGCGGCCCAGAGATTAACCAAACAAAATAGCGGCTTACCAAAATTTGATGAGATCCCTTGTGCTGCAAGGGGCTGGCGCATGGCGGGAACGCTCGCGGCGGGAATTTAAACCATAAGTGGTTCCCCGGGCGGTTGAAAATATCCCGGGTACCCAAAATGCGGGACGCGGTCGTGACGGGTCCCGACTTAGGGTCGAGTTAAGGAAGCATTAAGTTTCCTGGTACGGGGGGGTAGTCGGCTCACGCCGGCGCTCCAAAGACAACAAGGGTTTCGACCCGGGCTTGCACCCCGGCCTGAGCACCTGCGCGTCGCATCGCGGCGCGAGGACGAACGACTTCGGCCGGACTTTGGGGCCGATCCATCGGCCCCTTGGGTCCGCGTATCGAACCGACCGGTCCCCGGTCATCAACCTGACGGCCCTCGGGCCTGAACTTGGAGACTACTCATGAAAGCCATCCTGATGGGCGCCGCGGCGCTCTCTCTCCTGGCCGCTCCGGCCTTCGCTCAGTCGCAAGAAGTCGAAGTCACCGGCAACGTCGAAGCCCAGTGCGGCCTCGGCAACCAGTCCGGCGGCGGCACCGGCGGCTACACCGCCTCGGTCGACATGGGCGACATCAGCGACGCCAACGGCTTCCTGGACACCAACAAGTCGGTCGACATCGGCTTCGGCAATGTGTGGTGCAACTCGCCGGCGGACCTCAGCCTCGAGGCCAGCGCCTTCGAGACCGCGAGCCCCGTCACCGACACCGGCTCGTTCCGGAACTCCGTCGACATGATCGTGGACGGCGCCCAGACGACCTACGCGGCCGGCAGCATCTTCGTCTACTTCGGCGGCGCCACCGAGGCCCGCACGGGCTCGCCGGCGCAGTTCTCGATCCCGCAGGAGTTCGAAACGGGCACCGGCCGCTTCCAGGCCGCGCGCGTTCGTCTGTCCCTGCCGGCCGGCAACCCCGGCAACGATCGTCCGGTCGCCGGCGACTGGTCGGGCACCGTCACCCTGACGGTCTCGCCGAGCTAAGGCGCTCGGACGGAGAGGCGCGGGCGGCCCACACCCCCGCCCGCGCCGATCCTCTCAACGATTTGGAACCGGATCCCATGTCGCACTTCCTCTCACACTGGCTGATCGGAGCGCTCGCCGCGTCCATCGGGCTGGCGTGCGCGGGCGCGGCCCTGGCCGATCCGAACGCGGCGGCCTTCGGCCCTGGCTACACCGCGGCTGACGCCCCCCTGGGCGATCCGACCGAGCTTCGCATCGATCTGCGCGGTGAAGTGTCCGCGCGCTGCGAAGTGGCCCCGCCCTCCGGCCTGGGCCGCATGAACCTCAACGAAGCCGGCGAGGTGCGTGGCGCCTTCGGCATCGACTGCAACACACCCTTTCTGCTGCGGGTCCGCTCGGATGCGGGCGGCCTGGCCAGCGTCGGCTCTCTGGCCGGCGTGGCCCAGCTGGCGGACTACGAACTGGCGGTGGAGGTCGGCACCGACGCCGGCCGCCAGGATCTGGGCTGGTGCGACGCCGCCGCCCTGGGGCCGGACGCTGCGGGCCCTTGCGCTTATTCCGCCCAGGCTCCGCTCGGCGGCTGGTCGTCGGGCGAGGCGGTGGCCATCCGCGAGACGGGCTCCCTGACCCTGCGCTGGGACGGCCAGCGCCAGGACGCCAGCGCGCCCCGTCTGGGCGCCTATCGCGACAACATCATCATTGAAGTCGAGGTCCGGTCGTGACCGCGACATCCCACCATCATCCGGATCCCGCTCGCGGGCCAGACGAGGAGAAGGCCGTGAGAACCCACCTGCTTTGCGCCGTGGCGCTGGGCGTGTCCGCCATGGCGGGCGCCGCCGCAGCCCAGGACAGCGACACCGTCAACATCCAGTCGAGCGTGGCGCCTTACTGTCAGTCCCTGAGCGGCCTGCCGAGCGGCCCGCTCGCGCTGGGCGACCTCTCCGACAGCGTCGGCATGGTCGTGAGCAGCTTTGCGGGCTCCACCAGCGTCAGCCTGGCGAACTACTACTGCAACGCCCCGACGACGGTCTCGCTGGAGGCCCAGCCGCTGCGGGTCACGCCGACCGTCGTGGTTTCGGACACCGACGGCTTCACCGACACGGTTCACTACACGGCTTCGCTCGTCTGGTCTGACGTGAACCTCACCGACGCCAGCGCCGCCAGTGGCGCGTCCACCGTCGTCGCGGGCAGCGCCAAGATCGGCGAGCTGACCGTGTCCGTGGGCAGCCCCGACACCGACGGCGACCGCCGTCCCATCGCCGGCGCCTACGAAGGCGCGGTGGTGTTGAACATCTCCACGAACTGAGCGGCGAAAGGATCCACACATGACCCGCATCATCTTCGCCGTCTCCGCGATCGCCCTGATGGGCCTTCCCATGGCGGCCCACGCACAGAGCGCCAGCAGCACCGTCACCATCTCGGGTGAGGTCGAGCAGGCCTGCACCCTCGGCGCGCCTTCGGCGGCCGAGCTGAACCTGGGTGACATCACCGGGGCCGACGGCCGTCTGGCCCCCGGCCTGGCCCAATCCACGACCATCGCCGTCGCCTGGTGCAACACCCCCAGCGAGATGACGCTCGCGGCCGAGCCGCTCTCGCTGGTGACGCCCCCGGGCTACACCACCCCGACGGGGTTCTCGCGCCTGATCACCTATGACGCCACCGTCGGCGGCTGGGCCGAGGCCCTGGCTCATCGTCCCCTGGTGGGCGACCTGAGCAACTCGGTTACGGCGTCGACGCCCTGGGCCGCGGATCCGCTCGAGATCAGCATCTCCAGCCTGGCCACGCTGAATGCGGACGGCAGCGCCGAGGCCCCGACAGCCTTCGTCGAGGCCGGCGAATACACCGCGACCGTCACCATCTCTCTGGCCATCCAGTAAGCGCAGGGTCTTCACCGGTCATGGTCCTTTCCTCCCCGACATCCCGGAGCCTCGGCTTCCTGATCGGCGCGCTCGGCATCGCCATGCCGGCCGCCGCTCAGGAGGTGAGCACCGTGACCGTCGTCGGGTCAGCGGAGGACCAGTGCGTCCTCGGCCAGCCCGAGCTCGGGACGGGACCGGTAGAGAACTTCAACAGCCCGTCGGGCGCCGTGTTCGTCGTCAGCCAGCTGACCGATCCCGTCACCCTGACGACCCGCGGCGCCCAGCTGAGCCTGGAGCTGGAGGCGATGTGCAACGGCCCTCACCGTCTGACGGTGGCCAGCGAGAACGCCGGCCTGTGGCGCACGGGTGTCTCGATCGGGGCCAGCGGCTTCGGCTCGGCGGTGCCCTATCGGGTCCAGCTGGGCTGGGCCGCCGAGAACCGCAACCTGATCGCCGAGGCGGCCAGCCGGCAGGCGGTGGATTGGGAGTTGCTGGTCGGCCGTCCGAATGCGGGCGACGTCCTGCTCGACTTCATCATCGACGCCGGCGCCACCAACGCCGGCACGGGGGCGCCCCTGCTGTCGGGAACCTATTCCGACGTGCTGACCGTCACGGTGGACTCGCAATGACCCGGCGCCTCGACATTTCCCTCATCGCGCTCGGCGCGGTCGGCCTGGCCGGCGGTGCGGCGGCGCAGACCGTCTCGCCCGCCGCCCAGCAACTGAGCTTCACGGGCGACGCGCCTCCGGGCTGCCTGATGCAGACGCCCAGTTCGCCCACCTCGGACAACGCTTCCGTCACGGCTGCGTCGCCCGGTTCGGCGGACATCGTCATCGGTCAACTTGTCGGCGAAGACGCCGTGCCTGTGGGCGCGACGGTGATCCTGAGCCTGCCGGCCGCCTGCAATCAGGCCCACACCCTGAGCCTGGCCAGCCTGAACGGCGGACTCGCCAACGAGGACGGCGCGCCCGGCGCGGGCGGCTTCCGCTCTCTCGTGCCCTACAGCGTCGCCCTGAACTGGGGCGGGGCCGGCCAGACCTATGAGAGCGGAGACCCCGCGCTCGAAGTGCCTCTCGGAGACGCGGCCTCGGGCGCGGTCACCGTGACCATCCAGATCCCCGCGGGCGGCCAGCCGCTGACCGCCGGGACCTATTCCGACCAACTCGTCCTTGAACTCGCCGCAGCGGGCTAGCCGGGAGATCGATCATGAACACGACTGCTCGCCACAGCGACAAGCACCAAACCGGGGGAACCTCCATGAAGACCATCGTCAGCCTCGTCGCGGGAGCCATGCTCGTCGCGACCGCCGGCGCCGCGGCCGCTCAGGAGAGCGTCGAGGTGACCGGCGCCGCCGAAGTCATCTGCCAGCTGCCCGACACCTGGCGCTATGTGTCCGCGGCTCACACCGGCGGCTCGTCAGGCGACTTCAACGCCGGATCGCGGACGTGGACCATTCCTCCGGCCCTGGTTTCCGGCCCGGGCGGCATGGCGGTCGGCGGTCAGGAAGTGGCCATCCGCATCCGCGGCGAGAGCTTCTGCAACTCCGCCCACACCATCACGCTCCAAAGCCAGAACGGCGGCCTCGTCGCCGATGTCGCGGCGCCTCCGGGCTTCGCGAACCGGCGGGTCATGCGCTACTCGGCCCACTGGAGCAACGCGGCGGCCGGAAGCAACACCGCGCCCAGCAGCATCTACGGCGGGACTTCGCGCGGCGTCGACAACTTCACGCCGGCGACCCCGGGGGCCAGCCTCACGCGAAGCTTCACGGTCACCAACACCGTGGCGCCTCCCGGCTACCGGCCGTTCGACATCCGCCTGAGCATGCCGGGCGCCGCCGGGCAGCTGCCGACCGCGCCGCTGGTGGCTGGGACCTACTCCGACACCATCACCGTCACCATCGGCGTCGCCCCGTGACCCCCAGGCGTTCGGCGGACGGGACCTCGCCCGCCGAACGCCGGTCTCGAACCTGTCGTTCAGAGGTCCGCGTAGACAGTTCGAACGCTCGCCAGGGGGCGGGGCGATTGGAGAGTAAAATGCGTAAAATCAGCCGCTCGTGGCTCATCGGCGTGGGCGCCGCCGTCAGCATGGTCGTCGCCGGTGTGGTGGCGGCCATGACCGTTCAGCCGGTCGCTGTGGATCTGCGGATGGCCGGCCGCGAAATGAGCGCGCCGGTCCGTGTAGAGAACAACGGGCCTAATCCACTGCCTGTCGAAGTCCGCATCGTCGAAACCGATTTCACCTTGGACAGCGTCCGGGCTTCCGACCGCGCGTCGGAAGACCTGCTCGTCTTCCCGCCTCAAGCGATCATCCCGCCCGGGGAGACCCAGGTGTTTCGTCTGCAATATGTCGGCGACCCCGATGGCGATCGCAGCCGGCACTACTATGCCGAAGTGGCGCAGCTTCCGGTCGAACTCCCGGAAGGACAATCGGCCATCCAGATCCTGTACAACTTCCAGGTGATGGTGAACGTCGCCTCGATGATCGCCGGCGAGCCCGAGCTGTCGATCACCGGATCCGAGATCGTGACCGACGGTGAAGGCCGTCCGGTCGCCGCCTTCACGGTCAACAACGCGAGCCGCAACTATGGCTATCTCAGCACCGGCACGCTGACGATCCGCCACACTGATGCGAGCGGTCGCGAGACGATGCGGCGCACCCTGGCTCCGAACGATATCCAGCAGACCATCGGTTATGGCCTGATTGGCCCGGAGATGTCGCGTCGCTTCACGACCGCGATCGAACTGGAGTCGGCCGAAGGCGAGCTGGAAGTCACCTACGTCCCGGGTCGCGGACGACGGTAATGTTCCGCAAGGGGGGCAGACATCTGAGGAGCGGCGCGTATCGGCTGCTTCTCGCGGCCATGGCCACGCCGGCCTGGGCGGCGCCGTCCGACACCGGCGAACTGCGGGACGAAGCCGTTGTGGAGCCTGTGTTCTCGGTGCCGCCGGCGGTCGCGGCCGGGTCTGCTGCTGTCCGCCAGGACGCTCCTCGGCTCAACTCGTCGGGCCGCGCCATGCGGATCGTCGCGCCCCTGACGGAGGGGTCGACCTACCTGGGCGACGTGGAGCTGGAGATCGGCGCTGACGACAGCATCCAGGTCGCGGGCTGGCAGGTCGTTGAGCTGCTGGCGCGGGTGATTGATCCGGCTGCGGTCGAGACCCTGGCCTCCGTGTCGGAGCAGGGCGCCTTCGTGCCCATCGCCCGCTTTGGCGAACTTGGCGTGCCCCTGAGTTTCGACCCCCGCCTGCTCGAGCTGCGGATCGAAGTCCCCGTCTCGATGAGAGCGCGTCAGACCATCGGGCTGGCGAGCCTGGATCAGGACATCTACGGCGAGTTCGCGCAACCGGAGGCCTTCTCGGCCTACATGAACTTCCGCCTCGCCAGCGACTACGTTCATGTGGGCTCGAATGACGGCTTCGCCGATCCGACAGTCCTCATGGACGGCGCGGCCCGCATGGGAAGCTTCGTGCTCGAGAATGAGATGTCTCTGGCGGGTGGCCGTGACCTGACCCGGGATGGCACCCGGGTCGTGTACGACGATGTCGAGCGCCTGCACCGTTGGGTCGGCGGGGATCTGCTGCCGCAATCGCGTGGCTTTCAGGGCGTGCGCGAAATGGCCGGCCTCAGCGTCGAGCGCGTCTATGGCCTGATGGATCCTCAGCGCAATGTCGCTCCGCGCGGCGGCCGCAGCTTTACCCTCGATCGCGAGGCGACCGTCGAGGCCCTGGTGAACGGCCGTGTGATCCGGACCCTTCGGCTGCAGCCGGGAACCTACGACGTCAGCGATTTTCCCTTCGTCCAAGGCTCCAACGACGTCGATCTGGTGATCACAGATGACACCGGCCGGCAGGAACTGCTGTCCTTCTCGGTCTTCGTCGATCGCACGCAGCTGGCGCCCGGCCTGTCCGAATACGGCTTTTATCTGGGCGTGGCGTCAGACGCGGTGGCGGGGTCGATCGAATACACAGGGGATCCCGTGGCCTCGGGCTTCTACCGCCGGGGCGTGTCCGACAACGTCACCGCGGGGGCCAACTTCCAGTATCTCGAGAGCGGCTGGCTGGTCGGCGCCGAGGGCGTCTGGGGCTCGAGCTGGGGGACCATCGGCGGGGATGTCGCCTTCAGCGACCTCGATCTCGTCGGCGGTGGCTGGGCGGTCAATGTCTCCTACGAAAGGCTGGTGCAGGACGCGGGCGGGGGCGCGGCCTTCCAGGCCTCGCTGGAGGCTCGCAGCCGGCGCTTCGGGGCCCCGACCCAGCTGTCGCCTGACAATCGCTACGCCTTCAACGCCGCGGTGGCCTACAGCCGCTCCTTCGGCGAGTCGTCCTTCGCGGGCGTGCAGCTTCGTTACGCCCAGGCGCGCGACGGCTATGAAGACGAACAGACAGTCCGGGTCACCTACGGCCGCCGGCTGACGGAGACCACCAACGTCATCCTGGATGCGAGCTGGACCGATGGAGGGTTCGCCGAGGGCGCCGGCTTCAGGGTCGCCCTGGTGCGCCGGTTCGGCGCGTCCGGCTCCGCTCGTGCCGAATACGACAGCCTGAGCGAGCGCGCGCGCTTCGGGTACCAGGCGTCCGGGGGACGTGGCGTCGGAGCCTGGAGCGCGGCGGGCTCGCTGGAAGCGGGCGGAGACGCCTACGGCTTCAACGGCGCGGCGTCCTATGCCGCCAATCGCGCTGACCTGGGTGTCGCACACACAACCTCCTATTCGCTGACAAGCGATGACATCTCGGATCAGAGGACGTCGCTTCGGGCCGCGACCGCAATCGCCTTCGCGGGCGGCCGCTTCGCGATCGGCAGGCCGATCACCGACGGCTTCGTCATTGCCGCGCCCTACGCCGGCGCGCGCGGCACGACCATTGAAGTCGAGCCGTCGCCGGACGGCTTCTATGCGCGCTCAGGGCCGCTCGGGCCGGCGCTCTACGGCCAGGTCGGCTCCTATTCGCCGCGGACGGTCACTTACGACGCACCTGACGCCCAAGGCGGCTTCGACATCGGCACCGGCGCGCTGCGGGTGCTGGCGCCGTATCGAGCCGGCTATGTCATCACCGTGGGCTCCGACTACAATGTCACGGTCATCGGCCGCCTCCTGGACAGGCTGGGCGAGCCCGTGACCTTCCTCTCGGGCGAGGCGATCGAAGTAGGCGGCGACGGCCGCCGCGTCGAGGTGTTCACGAACCGTCAGGGCGTCTTCGGGGCCAGCGGGCTCAAGCCTGGGCGCTGGCGGATCGAGCTGCTCGGGGAGCCGCCCCGGGTCTATGAACTGGTAGTGCCGGAAACGCAGGACGGTCTGGCCCGGGTCGGCGACCTGCGGCCGGTGGGGTAGGAGGTTGAAGTGAAGCGCGCGATCCAGACGACGATCCTTGGGGCGGCGATCTTCGCGGCGCCCGCTGCCTGGGCCCAATGCGTCACCATCGATCCCGTGGTCGTGCCTCAAGTGCGCCTGGACCCGATGGACGCCGCAGGGGCCGGCGAACTGGCGCAGCCTTTCAGCCTGACGTTCCGGCGCGCCACCGTCGACGGCGCGCCAATCCAACTTCGCTACCAGATCCTCGACGAGGACTCGGCCGTGCTGTCACGAGTGGGGCTCTCGGAAGGGCCGGTCGTGGCCTGGCAGGCCAGCGATTCCGCGCGCGACATCGGCGGCCTTCGCAATCAGGGCTACGCGCTCATGAATTCGGGCATGGTGGTCCTTGAACAGGACGAGGTCGCAGAGCAGCGTCAGGTGACCCTGAGGCTGACAGACCTGCGCGCCGACCTCTGGGCCGGCGTCTATCGCGAGCAATTCACGGTGCGCTTCTGGTGTGACGAGGAGGGGGTCACCCCCCCGTTCGAGACCATGGGCGCGGTCGCTGTGTCGGTCGCAGTGCCAAATGTGCTGAGCGCCAGCGTGGCCGGCGCAACAGCGCACGGCGAGATCGACTTTCTGGATTTCTCGGCTCTGACACGCAGCCTTCAGGTCTCGGTGCGTAGCACGGGCCCCTATCGGGTCACGGCGCGCAGCGAGAACGGCGGCGTCATGGTCCGCGACGGCTCCGGAGGCTCGTTGGAGACCGACCGAATTCCCTATGTCGCCACCCTGGAGGGGGGGGCGATTGACGCGCGGGGTGCGTCAGCCGTGGTCATGCCCCGGGCCGGCCTGGTGGGCCGTCAGTTCCCGCTCTCGGTGACGGTCGAAGGTGTCGAAAACAACCGGGCCGGTCGCTACGCAGACACGCTTTATCTGACTCTCGAACCGGCGAACTGATCAGGCCTTCGCCTCGATCCGGACGCCCATCGAACGGAACCGTTCGGGGGTCTCACCCAGGTCAGCGGCGAGCGTCACCGTGCGCAGATCGGGATGGGCGGAGTCCGTGAGGATGGTCTCGCCGCTCGGAGAGAGCGGGATGCGCTGCCCGCCCGTGATGAGGGCGGCGCCTTCCAGGTCCGGCGCGTGCTGGACGACGACGCGATAGCCGCGCGGCGCATTGCAGAACTCCTGGGCAGTGCCGAGCTGAACGATGCCGTCTTCGTCCGGCACCCCCATCTGGGCGCTCAGCTGCACGCGGCACAGGACGGGCACCACGGCGTGAAGACGGATCGTGGTGCTGGCGCTGCGGCCAACGCCGCCGTCAGCCGAGACGGGCACGGCGGCGACGGCGAAGGCGGCGGCGCAAATCATCAGGCGAACAGGGGACATTGAGCAGACTCCGCGTTCTGGCGTTACGTGGAGCCTAGGCCTCGCCTCTTAAGTTAACGCGTAGAGGTATGCTTTTCAGCGGGTTAACCGCCAAGTGCTCAGGCGCCGAGATGCCGGGCGCGGAAGTCGCGGCGGAACTGGTCGAAGCGGCCTTCGGAGATGGCCGTCCGCATCGCCGCCGTCAGGCCCTGGAAGAAGGCGATGTTGTGCCAGCTGAGGAGAACCTGGCCGAGGATCTCCTCGGCGCGGACCAGGTGGTGGAGATAGGCCTTGGAGTAGTCGCGGCTGGCCGGACAGTCGCTGTCGGGATCGAGCGGCTCGTCCATTTCGGCGAAGCGGGCGGCCTTGAGGTTGATGGCGCCGTCCCAGGTCCAGGCCTGGCCGTGACGGCCCGAGCGGGTCGGCAGGACGCAGTCGAACATGTCCACGCCGCGCGCCACCGCCTCGACCAGGTCGATCGGCTTGCCGACACCCATC
>CBIHLR010000025.1:0-19416 GCA_966210875.1 uncultured Brevundimonas sp.
ACGCCTGGCACGCGCCGCACTGGCCGGCCCACTTGGCGTGGACCGCGCCGCAAGCTTGGCAGACATAGATCGCGCCGTCGCGGGCCATGGGGTGTCCTTATCAGAGCCGCGCTGATTCTGCGGCGCGTCGGGGATGCGGCCCGGCTACGACAGGCGCGGTCGTGAGCGGTCCGGAACGCTCCTTTTTCCGGCAGGATTCCCGCCTGATTTCAGTCGCGTGCGGCAAATCGCCTGCTGAATATCCCCACAGCCTGGCGCGGCCCTAGACTGTCCACATGTCGATCCGCCGTCCCCTCACTACGTCCCCTAACGTCGCAGGCGGCCGCCCACCCATTTCCAATAATCTGGCGGGACCGCCACCAGGCAAGCACCCAAGTCGTTGTTTTCACGCGATCCAGCTGGCGGCTGTCGCGATGTGGCGGTCTATTTTCGATGGCGGCCCTTGCTGGCATGCTGGTCGCCGTCGCGCTCAGGAGGGGCCCATGAAACTGCTCGCTGCACTCGTCCTCATGTCCGGCGTCGCCGTGGCTGGATGCCAGCCCGAAGAGGCCACCGAGCCGCCGGCCGACGCACCCGCCACCGAGAGCGCCGGCGCCTCGGGCCTGGCGCTGGCCGAGGCCGCCGTGCCGGGCGTGCTCGCGGTCGTGGAGGCCGACACCGAGAACTGCACCCTGCCCGAAGGCCGCGAACGCCAGGCCCAGGCCATCGATCTCGGAGGCGGGGTCGGGGCGGTGCTCGCCGACTGCTCGGCCGGCATGCGCGACGTGTGGCGCCAGCTCTACCTCGTTCGCGAAGGGGGCGGCGAGCCCGAGCGGGTCCCGCTCGTCCAGTACAACATCCAGGGCGACGGCCAATGGCGCGCCGAGTTCGCCCAGCCCGAACTGACCTGGATCGCCGAGGACCAGACCTTCCACTCCGCCACCCACGACGTGCGCGGCTGCGGCGTGGCCACGACCTGGCGCTGGGATGCGGCGGCGGGGCGGATCGCCCTGGTCGAACAGACGGAACATGATTGCGACGTCGCCGAAGGCGAGGACCTGCCCGAACCCCGCGTCATCTGGCCGACCAATCCGCCGACCCCGGAGCCCCAGCCCTAGACGTACACCCGAGGCACGCGCGGGCTGACCGAGGTCAGCAGCTCATAGGCGATGGTCCCGGCGTCCGCCGCCGCCAGGTCGACGGGATGGTTGGGGCCGAACAGCTCGACCGTGTCGCCGGCTCTGACCTCCAGGCCCGTCACATCGACACACATCAGGTCCATGGAGATGCGGCCCAGCACCGGCCTCAGCTCCCCCCCGACGAACACCCGGCCGCGCGGCGACCAGCTGCGCAGGACCCCGTCCGCATAGCCGGCGGCGACCGTGGCCACCATCATCGGCCGGTCCGCCTCGAAGGTCCGGCCATAGCCGACCGTCTCTCCGGCCAGCAGGTCCCGGACCTGGAGGATGTCGGCGGTGAAGCGCGCCACGGGCCGAATGCGCGCGTCGGGCCGTCCCTCCGGTCCGCCGCCGTAGAGGCAGACGCCCGGCCGGACCGCGTCGAAGATGAAATCCTGCCCAAGGAAGACCCCGCCCGAATTGGCGAAGGAGCGCACCGTCCCCGGGTATTTCCGCGCCGCCAGCTCGAAGGCCGCCCGCTGGGCCCGGTTCATCGAATGCTCCGGATCGTCGGCGCAGGCCAGGTGGCTGATCACCATCTCGAGCCCCGGGAAGGGCTCGGGCGCTTCCTCGGGGCGGACACCGAGCCGGTTCATGCCCGTGTCGATATGGAGCGCGCACGGCCCGCCGTCCGAGCCCAGCCACCAGCGGATCTGCTCCAGCGAACTGAGCACCGGCCGCAACTGAGCCGCCTGGAGCCTCAGGACGTCCTTGAGCCCGCATCCGTCCAGCACATAGATCGTCGGCCGGGATCCGACCGCCTTCCTCAGCGCCTCGCCGCCGGCGACCCGGGCCACGAAGAAGGTGTCGGCCCCCTCGGCCAGCAGCCGCCGCGCCACCGCGGCCCCGCCCAAGCCATAGCCGTCCGCCTTGACCACCGGATGCACCGGGGCCCCGGCCACCCGCGTCAGCGTGTGGAAGTTGGCCGCCAGCGCGTCCAGGTCGACGAAGAGCCGGGCCGGGGAGGGCATGCGGAGAGTGTCTTAGGCCGCCGAGGCCTTGACGATCTTGCCGGGATTGCGCGGCGGCTCGCCCTTGGGCAGGGCGTCGATCAGTTCCATGCCCTCGGTGACCTCGCCCCAGACGGTGTACTGCTTGTCCAGGAAGCGCGCGTCGTCGAAGCAGATGAAGAACTGGCTGTTGGCGCTATTCGGGTCCGAGGTCCGGGCCATGGAGCAGACCCCGCGCACGTGCGGCGCGTCCGAGAACTCCTGCTTCAGGTTCGGCTTCTTGGAGCCCGAGGTTCCGGTGCCGGTGGGATCGCCGCCCTGGGCCATGAAGCCGGGGATCACGCGGTGGAAGACCACGCCGTCGTAGAAGCCCTCGTTGGCGAGCTCGGAGATGCGCTGCACGTGGCCGGGCGCCAGGTCGGAGCGCAGCCGGATGGTCACGTCGCCCTGGGTCTCGCCCGTGTCGATGGTGAAGGTCAGGGTTTGCGGCAGGTCGGACATCGGCGGCTCCTTCAGAGAAGGCCGCCTTCTAGGCTCCGCCGCCGGGGGAGGAAACCCGCTTTTCGCGCCTCAAAGGCCGGCGAGGTGTTCCTTGGTCTTGGATTCCAGCTCGGCCGCCAGGGCGCCGCCGACCGGATGTTCGTCCGTCTGGATGCCGTCGCGCACGACCGCCTTGATCGCGTCGATGTGGGCGTCGACGAGATAGAGCGGGGCCTTCATCCGCACGTCCCCGTCAATCAGCTTGCACAGCGAAGCCGCGATGCGGGTCACGATCGGATATTCGTAGGTGGTCCCCAGGCCCTTCAGGTCATGGGCGCGCATGTAGAGCTGATCCATGGTCTGGGGCATGACGCCGACCATCCGGATCTCGGCGCGGGCGGCCTCCAGCTTGGTGACCTCGTCGTTCAGCCACTGGCCGAACTGCGACGACAGGTCCTTGAGTGCGGCCTCGGCGCGGGCCACGGCCGCGGCGTCGATGCCGAAACCGCCGCCGCCCACCTTCAGGCGCAGGGTGTTGGGGGGCTGGATGAACTGGGCCGGTTTGGTCACGGGGAACGCTCCTGTCGACGGCCCATGATGCACGGGACCGTTTAAGGACTCCTGACTCGCGGCTACGAGGCGAACTGCTCGGCCAGCACGCGCTCCTCATAGGTGCGGTCGGCGTCGAAGAGCATGGTCATGGCCAGGTCCCGCCGCTCGGCCACCTCGACCCGGGCGACGTGGCGGACCTCGACATCGTCTGCCACCGCACTGGCGGGCCGCTTGTCCGCCTCGTGCACCTCGAAGGCCACCTTCGCCGTGTGCGGCAGCAGCGCCCCGCGCCAGCGCCTCGGCCGGAAGGCGCTGATCGGGGTGAGAGCCAGCACGCTCGCTCCCAGTGGCACGATCGGGCCGTGCGCCGACAGGTTATAGGCCGTGGAGCCCGCCGGCGTGGCCACCAGCACCCCGTCGCAGATCAGTTCCGGCAGCCGGACCCGCCCGTCGACTGCGATGGACAGCTTGGCGCTCTGCCGTGTCTGGCGCAGCATCGACACCTCGTTGATGGCCAGGCCGGTGGTCACCTCGCCCTTCACGTCGACGGCCCGCATCTCCAGCGGATGGATGACCGTCGGCGTGGCTTCCGACACCCGGCGGCAAAGGTCGTCCTCGCGGAAGTCGTTCATCAGAAAGCCGACGGAACCGCGGTTCATGCCGAACACCGGCGTCTTCAGTTTCAGCGCGCGGTTCAGCGTCTCCAGCATGAAGCCGTCGCCGCCGAGCGCGACGATCACCTCGGCGTCCTCGATGGCGACGTGGCCGTAACGGGCGACCAGGGCCTGGCGCGCGGCCTCGGCCTCCGGCCTGTCGGAGGCGACGAACGCGAGACGAGGCGGCGAGCTGGTCATCCCGCTGAGGCGAGCCTCATGCCGGACGCCTTGTCAACGCACGGATGGGTCAGGCGGCGGCCTTGGGCGCGACCGCTCTGCGAAAGGTGCGGGCCGCGGCTTCCGGGTCGAGGTCGAACACGCGCATGATGCGAATGTCGAACTGGGCCCCGCCCGGATGGCCCGGCGTGCGCGCCCGAAGCTCCGCCAGCATCGACGGGAAGGCGGCCCGGTCGATGCCGACCGCCGCGCAGGCCAGGGCCAGGGGTTCGGCGTCGCGGGCGGCGCTGGCGCGCCTCACGTCGTCGACGGAAAAGCCGCCGAGCACGGCCAGGGCGTTCTCGAACAGGCTGACCCGGCCTTCGCGGGCGGCGCGCACGACATAGCCCGAAGACAACTGCCCGGCCGCGTCCAGCTTGGCGATGAGCCGGCGCTCCATCTCGTCGCGCTCGGGATCGGGCGCAGGAGCCATCCATTCGCTCTGCGTCGGTCGCCCGGCGTCACGCAAGGTGTCAGCCATGGCCGCGTCCAGCGCTGCGGTGTCGATGCGGAAACGCTCACCGATGGCCTGGCGCAGGGCCTGGCCGACCCAGGCGTAGAGCTGCTGGGCCAGTTCCTCGTTCAACTTGGGATGGCGGATGAGCGGCGCGCGCAGTCCGGCGATCCGCCGTGACGCCTCGACCAGCTTCCTCACGCCCGGCTCGGAGATGTCGGCGGTGGGGTTTCCGGCCAGGGCGGTCAGCACCGCCGGCTCGTTGCGGTCCAGGATGGCGTCCACGACCGTGGCGCCCAGGTGGGGCCGCCTGGCGACCTCGATCTGGTGCTCCACCGTGGCCTCGACCAGCAGCCGGATCAGGTCCTGATCCTTCAGGATCGGGCTCTTGGCGATGATCGGCCGGGCGATCTCGATCTCGTCCAGCGCCAGGATGTTCACCAGCGAGGCGGGGGCCCAGGCCGCGTCCGCCAGGCGCTCGGCCAGCGCCATGCGAATGTCATGTTCGGCCTGGCGCACCAGGGTCAGGAAGACGTCCGAAACTATCCCCTGGGCCGCGCGGATCTCCTCGGCCGAGCCTTCGCACAGATCGGCGATGCCCATGAGCAGGCGACGCCGGTCGTCCGGGACGCGGCTTCGCGCCAGCGCCATGAGGCGCGAAGCACGGGTTTCGTGTGCGACACCGTCCAGACTGAGTTCGACAGCGGCCAAGCGCCCCTCCGCCGGGTCACTTCCACGCGGCCTTTTCCGCGTCCCCGCCAACTTGGCCGTCGCCTGTGAAGACAGCGTTAACGCGTCGGAAACCTTGACGCCGTTCACCCACGGCGCGACGGTCCCGAAGGCTTTGCAGGAGGCGAAGATGGCCGATGGCGCGATGGTGTCCGTGAAGGACCAGGTTTCCGCCGAGGAGTGGCAGGCGCGGGTCGATCTCGCGGCGCTCTATCGCCTGGTCGCCCTGCACGGCTGGGACGACATGATCTTCACTCACATCTCCGCCCGCGTGCCGGGCCCGGAGCATCACTTCCTGATCAACCCGTACGGCTTCTACTTCGAGGAGATCACCGCCTCGTCGCTGGTGAAGGTCGATCTGGAAGGGCGCATCGTCCAGGAGACGCAGCATTTCGTGAATCCGGCGGGGTTCACCATCCACTCGGCGGTGCACGCCGCGCGCGAGGATGCGCATTTCGTCATGCACCTGCACACGGTCCACGGGGTAGGGGTCGCCTCCCAGGCCGAGGGCCTGCTCTCCATCAGCCAGAACGCCTGCCTGCTCCAGCACCAGGTCGCCTACCACGGCTATGAAGGTCTCGCCCTGAACCACGACGAGCGCGAGCGGCTGGTGGCCGACCTCGGCGACAAGTCGCTGATGCTGCTGCGCAACCATGGGACGCTGGCGGTCGGCCGCACCGCCGCCGAAGCTTGGATCGGGATGTTCTTTCTGGAGCGGGCGTGCGCCCAGCAGGTCGCGGCATTGTCGGCGGGGCGGCAGGGCGTGCTTATCGCGCCCGACGCGGCTCAGGCCGAGACCAAGGAACAGGGCCGGGGCATCGCGTTTGTGGCGGGGCTGGCCTGGCCGGGCGCTCTGCGTCAACTCGACCGGCGGTCTCCCGGCTACGACGCCTGAGGCTGCTGCTCGGGGCGGCGGCGGCGCTCGCGCCGTCGACGGCCCTGGCCGGCGCCTGGTCCCTGCCGCAGGGCGACGCCCAGGTCATCGCCAAGGTCGAGGTGCTGCGTGCGGAGCAGGGCTTTGATCTCGACGGAACGCTCCGCGATCTTCCCGCCCCGCGCGAGGACGACATCGCCTCGCTGTTCGCCGAATACGGCCTGACCGACACCGTCACTCTTCAGCTCAAGACGGAATGGCAGCGGGGCCTGGACGCCTTCGCCGACTATGAGGGGGCCGGACCGACCGAGATCGGCTTGCGCTGGCAGGCTTGGCGGGACGACCACAACGCCCTGGCTCTCTACGTTGGCTACGCCACCGCCGGGGCAGGCCGCAACGCCGGCTACGCCGCGCCGGGGGAAGGCGAGGGGGACTGGGAGGTCCGCGCGCTCGCGGGCCACAGCGACGACTTCGACTGGCTGGCCGGCGAGCGCGCCTTCATCGAGGTCCAGGTGGCCCGCCGCTTCCGCTCCGGCCTGCCGGATGAGGTCCGCGGCGACCTCACATTGGGCGTCGAGGCGGGCGACGACTGGTTGTTCCTGTCACAGATCTACGGCGGTCTGACGCTCGACGGGGGCGAGGCCGCTTGGCTCAACAGCGAAGTGTCCGTGGTCCGCCGCTTCGGCGACTGGAGCCTTCAGGCCGGCTGGCGGGAGCCGGTCGCGGGGCGCGAGGCGCCCGCTCAACGCGGCGTCGTCCTCGGCGTCTGGCGACGGTTTTGAACCGTATCTGCGTTGATTGCTGAGTCCGCTCGGCCTAATCCCTCCAGCCGAACGCCTCCCCCGGAGCCTTTGTCTGTGTTCAAGCGTCACTTTTTCCTGGTCGCGGCCATTGGGCTCGTCTGCCTGATGCTGATCGCCGTGGTCCTTCGCGCGATTCTCGGCGGCGGCGAGGCTGAAGGCGGCCCCGGTGGGCCTGGCGGTGGCCGCGGAGGGCCGGGCGGCCGCGCCCAACAGGTCGAGGCCGTCGCCCTGACCCAGAGGACCTTCACCGACGGTATCCAGGCGCTCGGCGTCGCCAAGGGCCGCCGCTCGCTCGACATCACCTCGGCGACCACGGAACTGATCACCCGGGTGATGTTCACCGACGGCCAGCGGGTCTCGGCCGGCACACCTCTGGTCGAACTTCAGGCCGGCGAAGAGGACGCCGATATCCTGACCGCGCGCGCGAACCTCGTTCAGGCCCAGCGCGAGGTCGAGCGCTGGCAGGAACTGGTCGATCGCGGCGTCGCCCCGCGCGTCCAGCTCGAGCAGGCCGAGACGGCCCTGGCGACGGCGCAGGCCGGCGTGGCCGCCGCCCAGTCGCGGCGCGGCGACCGCATCATTCGCGCGCCGTTCTCAGGCGTGATCGGTCTGTCGGACGTGACGCCGGGCACCCTGGTCAATCCGGGCCGCGTGATCGCGACCCTCGATGACATCTCGGTGGTGCGCGTCGATTTCCCGGTGCCGGAGCGTTACCTCGGTCGCATCCGGTCGGGCACGCCCATCACCGCCACGGCCGACGCCATGCCGGGCGAGACCTTCGCGGGCTCGATCTCCCTGATCGACACCCGCGTCGACCCGACCACCCGGGCGGTGACCGCCCGCGCCGAGTTCGCCAATCCGGGCGGCCAGATCCGTCCGGGCATGCTGATGCGGGTGCGGGTCCAGCA
Organism: uncultured Brevundimonas sp.; assembly: GCA_966210875.1. Taxonomy (GTDB): domain Bacteria; phylum Pseudomonadota; class Alphaproteobacteria; order Caulobacterales; family Caulobacteraceae; genus Brevundimonas. The sequence continues at coordinate 7,780 of CBIHLR010000025.1, forward strand.
GGGTGAGCGCCAGGGCCTCGCCGCGCCGGAGGCCGCCGTCCAGTTCGAGGCCGATCAGGCCTATGTCTATCGCATCGCGGGCCAGGGCGAGGAGCTGCAGGCCCAGCGCGTCATCGTCGAGACCGGCGTGGTCGAAGGCGGCTTCATCGAAATCACCGGCGGTCTGCAACCGGGCGACCGGATCGTCGCCTCCGGCCTGAACCGGATTCAGCCGGGCGCGCCGGTCCGCATCGGCGGCGGAGCCCCGCGGTGACGCTCTCCGAGATCTCCGTCCGGCGCCCGGTGCTGGCGGCGGTCGCCGCCATCGTGCTGGTCGTCATCGGGGCGGCCGCCTTCTTCCTGCTGCCGGTCCGCGAGCTGCCGGACATCGACCCGCCGATCGTGTCGATCTCGACCGACTACGCGGGCGCATCGGCCGAGGTCATCGAGAGCCGCATCACCGAGCCGATCGAGCAGCAGGTCGCCGGCCTGCAGGGCGTCGAGCGGATCACCTCTTCCAGCCGCGACGGCCGATCGCGCGTGACCATCGAGTTCTCGCTGGATCGCGACATCGACGCGGCCGCAAACGACGTACGCGACCGCGTCAGCCGCGTCGCCGGCCGTCTGCCGGACCAGGCCGACCCGCCCCAGGTGGCGAAGGCGGACAGCGACTCCTCGCCGATCATGATCGTCTTCTTCCGCTCGACGACGATGAGCCGGCTCGAGCTGACGGACTACGCCGACCGCTACCTCGTCGAGCGCTTTTCCAACGTGCCGGGGGTCGCCGCCGTCCAGATTTACGGCGAGCAGCGCTACGCCATGCGCGTGTGGCTGGACCCGGCGGCCATGGCCGCGCGCGGCCTGACCGTTCAGGACGTCGAGGCGGCCTTGACGAGCCAGAACGTGGAGCTGCCCGCGGGCTCGCTGGAGTCGACCAGCCGCGACTACACGGTGCGCGTGGCCCGCAACTTTGCGAGCCCCGAGGATTTCGCTCGCCTGCCCCTCTCAGGAACGGCCGCGGAAGGCGGCTATGTGACCCGGCTCGGGGACGTGGCCCGTATCGAGGAGGCCGCCGCCGAGCAGCGCCGCCTGTTCCGCGGCAATGGCCAGGACCAGATCGGCCTGGCCATCACCCGCCAGTCCCAGGCCAACGACCTGGAGATTTCGCGGGGCGTCGAGGAGGTGGTCGCCCAGGCCCAGGGGTCGCTGCCCGAAGGCTCCGAACTGGTCATCGGCAGCGACAACTCCGTCTTCACCAAGCACGCCATCGAGGAGGTGTGGGTCACCATCGGCATCGCGCTGGCGCTGGTGGCCCTGGTCAACTTCGTCTTCCTGGGCACGCTGCGCGCCGCGCTCATCCCGTCGATCGTGGCGCCGATCTGCCTGCTGGCGACCTTCATCGTCCTGGCGCCGCTCGGGTTTTCCCTGAACCTGTTGACCCTGCTGGCGCTCGTGCTGGCCATCGGCCTGGTCGTCGACGACGCCATCGTGGTCACCGAGAACATCCAGCGTCGCATCGACCACGGTGAGCCGCCGCTGGTCGCGGCCGGCCGCGGTTCGCGCCAGGTGTTCTTCGCGGTCGTCGCGACCACTATCGTGCTGATCTCGGTGTTCGCGCCCCTGATGTTCCTACCCGGCTACGTCGGCCGGCTGTTCGTCGAACTGGCGGTCGCCATCGCCGCCGCGGTGGCCTTCTCCGCCTTCCTGGCGCTCAGCCTCTCGCCGATGCTGGCGTCCAAGCTTCTGCGTCCGGCCAAGACCGAAGGCTGGCTGGCCCGCAAGGTGGACCTCGCCATGGACGCGCTGCGTCGCTCCTACGCCGCCACGCTCGACATGATGCTGGGCAAGCGGTCGGCGGCCTTCCTGGCGGGCGGAGCCGTCCTGCTCGTCGCCCTGGGCGCCGGCGCGCTGTTCCTGGCCCTTCCGAACGAGCTGACGCCAGCCGAGGACCGGGGCCGGGTCGTCGTGCGCGTCGAGGGGTCCGAGGGCGCGGGCTACGATTACACGCGCCAGGTGATGATGGAGCTTGAGCCCATGCTCGCCGCCTATGTGCAGAGCGGAGAGGCCGACGGCTATCTGGTGTCCGCGCCGGGATTCGGCGGCGGCAGCTTCAACAGCGGCAACGGCGTGCTGATCCTGGCTGACTGGGGGGAGCGCAACCGCTCCGCCGACGAGATCGCCCAGGAGCTGAACGGCCAGCTTGGCGGCATCACCGGCGCGCGCGTGAACGCCTCCACCCCCGGCGCCTTCCAGCGCGGCGGGGGCGGCGGAAGCAGCGTCGACTTCATCATCACCGGTTCGGACTATGAGTCGATGTACGCCTGGATCCAGCCGGTCTTCGCGGCCGCCCAGGCCAACCCCGGCCTGTCGCGACCGCGGATCGACTACGAACCCAACGCCCCGCGCCTGCTGGTCGACGTCGACCCCGAGCGGGCCGCCGCGCTTGGCGTGTCGGCCCAGGGCGTCGGACGCACGCTTGAGACCATGTTCGGCGGTCGCCGCGCGACCACCTACATCCGCGGTGGCCAGGAGTACGACGTCCTCCTGCAGACCGAGCGAGCCAACCGGCGTCAGGTCGAGGACCTCAACCTTCTGTACGTGCGTGGCGAGGCGGGCACGCTGACGCCCCTTTCGTCGGTCGTCGACACGCGCACCTCGGGCGACACGCCGGACCGTCGCCGGCTTGACCGGCTTCGGTCCATTACCCTCAGCGCCGATCTCACCCCCGGATATACGGTCGCGGACGCCGTCAGCTTCTTCGAGACGCAGGCCGCCGAGCAGCCGCCGGGTCCGATCGTCCGCTGGGGCGGCGCCGCGCGCGATCTGGACGAAGCCGGCGGGGCCGTCGCGGTCGCCTTCGGCCTGGCGCTGCTGCTGGTGTTTCTGGTTCTGGCGGCTCAGTTCGAGAGCTGGATCTCGCCGGCTGTCATCATGCTGACGGTCCCGCTCGCGGCGGCCGGAGGCCTGTTCGGCCTCTACATGGCTGGGTCCAGCCTCAACATCTATTCTCAGATCGGCCTGATCATCCTGATCGGCGTGGCGGCCAAGAACGGCATCCTCATCGTCGAGTTCGCCAACCAGCTGCGCGACCAGGGACGGACCATCCGCGACGCGGTGATCGAGGCCTCGTCGCTGCGCCTGCGGCCGATCATCATGACCTCGATCGCCACGGCCTTCGGCGCCCTGCCGCTGGTGCTCTGGCAGGGGGCCGGCGCGGCCAGCCGCCAGACCATCGGGGTGGTCATCTTCGCAGGCGCGATGTTCGCGACCCTGCTGACGTTGTTCATCCTGCCGGTTTTCTACAACCTGCTGGCCCGCTACACCCGCTCTCCCGAGCATGCTGCGCGCGAGATCGAGGCCTTCGAGGTCGAGGAGACCCGCGCCAGCGGCCAGCCCGCAGAGTAGAGTAGGACCGTCCATGGAAAAGCTGATCGAAGGCTACCGCCGGTTTCGTGACGGCGGGTGGACGTCGCACAGGGGCCGTATGGAGACGCTCGCCGCGGAGGGGCAGAAGCCTCACGCCCTGATCGTCGCCTGCTCCGACAGCCGGGCCGATCCGGCCATGGTTTTCGACACCGCGCCCGGCGAGCTGTTCGTGGTGCGCAACGTCGCCAACCTCGTGCCGCCCTTCGCGCCGGACGGGGATTTCCATGGCACGTCCGCGGCGCTCGAGTTCGGCGTGCGCGTCCTCGAGGTGCCGAATATCGTTGTCATGGGCCACCAGAAGTGCGGCGGCATCAACGCCCTGGTCCACGGCTTTCCCGAACAGGTCCAGGACTTCGTGAAGCCGTGGATGCGCATGGCCCAGCCGGCGGTCGACGCGGCGCGCGCCGCCGGCACGCCCGAGGACCTGATCGACGACGTTTGCGAACATGAGACGGTCAAGCTCAGCCTGGCCAACCTGCGCACCTTCCCCTGGATCGCCGAGCGCGAGGCGGCGGGCCTGCTGAAGCTCCACGGCTTCCGGTTCGGCATCGCGGACGGGCTGCTCGAACGCCTCGGCGAGGACGGAACCTTCACGGCCGTCTGACGGCTGCGACGAACGGACGCTCGGGTTGAGGAGGCGCGATCCTTGACCGACCCGGGCGGTCTCCCTAGCTTAGGTGTGCGGACCGGGCCCCTCTGGCGATCCCTATGATCGTGATGTCGGACCGCATCGAGCGTGCTCGGTGCGTCACGGGGCTCCCCCTCCACCCCCTCGTTCCGTGCCGGGCACGCTCCTCAACACAGAGGAGACGACCATGCTGCATATCCATCTCTATCGCGCGCGCCGCCGTCATCAGGCGCTGGCCGAGGCGATCGATGAGGAAACCCGCCGCCTCGCGCCGAACGCCGAGCGGCTGGCCTATCTGAAGCGCCGCAAGCTGATCGCGCGCGACGAGATCGCCGCGCTCGAGCGCGCGATGGACGCGCCGGCTCCCCAACCGGCCTGATCTCTCAACTTCACCGCCTGGCCTCCGGCTGCATCGCGTAGCCGGGGGCCTCTTCGCGTCTGAACCTCAAATTCCCAGAGACCTGACAGATGGAATTCATGCTCGCCGAGTGGCTCGGCAAGCCGGCCTGGATGTGGCTGGCCTTTCTCTCGATCGTGGGCGTTCTGCTCGCGCTTGACCTCGGCGTCCTGCACCGCGGTCAGCGCGAGATCGGCGTGCGCGAAAGCCTGCTGCTCTCCGCCGGCTACATCGCCGTCGCGCTTCTGTTCGGCTGGTGGGTCTGGGCCGAGCTCGGGTCCGAGCGCGGCATGGAATACCTGACAGGCTTTGCGGTCGAGAAAAGCCTGGCGATGGACAACGTCTTCGTCATTGCGATGATCTTCGCCTTCTTCGCGATACCCCGACACCTGCAGCATCGCGTGCTGTTCTGGGGAATCCTCGGCGTCATCGTGCTGCGCGCCATCATGATCGGGGTGGGCGCGGCGCTCGTCAGCGAGTTTTCCTGGGTCCTCTACATCTTCGCCGCCTTCCTGATCCTGACGGGGGTCAAGATGCTGGCCTTCGACGGGGGCCATAAGGACGTCGGCGACAATCCGCTGGTGCGCTTCCTGCGCCGCCGGATGCGGGTCACCGACCAGCTGCACGACGACCGCTTCTTCGTCCGTCTGCCGGACGCCAAGGGACGGCTGGTCACCTGGGCCACGCCCATGTTCCTGGCGCTGGTGCTCATCGAGATCGCGGACGTGATCTTCGCGGTGGACTCCGTGCCGGCGATCTTCGCGATCACGACGGATCCCTACATCGTCTACACCTCGAACATCTTCGCCATCCTGGGCCTCCGGGCGCTCTATTTCGCGCTGGCGGCGGTCATCCACCGCTTCGCCTATCTCAAGCAGGCGCTGGCGATCCTGCTGATCTTCATCGGCGGCAAGGTGTTCGTGGCCGACATCTTCGGCATGGAGAAGTTCCCGGCCGAGTGGTCGCTCGGGATCACCGGCGCCATCCTTCTGACCGGCGTGCTGTGGTCCCTTTGGCGCACGCGTGAACCGGTCGCCTCATGACCGACCTCCTGGAAGGGTATCGCCGGTTCCGGGAGACCGAATGGCCGCGGCTGCGCGCCCGGTACGAGCGGCTGGCCCGTCGGGGCCAGTCGCCGCACACCCTGGTGGTGGCTGGGTCGGACAGCCGGGTCGACCCGGAAGTCATCTTCTCCGCGGGACCGGGCGACCTCTTCGTCATCCGCAACGTCGGCAGCATCGTGCCGCCTTACCGGCCCGACCGAGGCTATCACGGCACGAGCGCCGCGCTGGAGTTCGGGATATGCATCCTGAAGATCCCGCGCATCGTCGTGCTGGGTCACTCCGGGTGCGGGGGCGTGAAGGCTCTTGTCGAGGGCGCGCCGGCCCAGGCCCGCGACTTCCTCGACCCGTGGCTGTCCATTGTGGAGCCGGTGTTATGGCCGACGCCTGAAGGCTTCGAAGAGCGCCGGCTCTACGATCACTTCGAGCGCGCAGTCGTGCGCGAGTCGCTGGCGAACCTGCTGACCTTCCCATGGATCGCCCACCGAATCCGGTCGGGCACACTCGAAATCCTGGGGTTCAGGTTCGTCATCGCCACGGGCGAGCTGGAGCCGATTTCAGCTCCGACGGTAGACACGCCTCAGGCCGGCGCGGCCTCGCGTCGGTTTTCGAGATAGGCGCTCACATGGCCTGTGACGTCGGCCATGGTGTCCTCCCAGGAACGAGTGCCCTGGCCTCGACTCAATGACGCCCGCGTTCGCGGTCCAGCGCCTCGAGCACGTACTGGCCTAGGCGTTCGGCGGCTCGGCTCAGCGAGCCGGGAGCTTTCATCAGCGCGATCTCGGTGTCCTCCAGCGCCGGTAGACCCGAGTCCGGCCCGAGGGTGACCAGATCGCGAGGCGCCATCTCGCGAGGCAGGACGGACAGGCCCAGGCCCGCGCGCAGCGCCGCATGCTGCCCGGCCAGCGACGGTGAGGTGTAGGTTACGCGCCAGGATCGGCGCGCCTGCTCCAGCGCGCGGATGGCTCGCCGCCGATAGACGCAAGGGGAGGGCGCGACCACGAGCGGCGCCGGCTGGTCGGGCGCAATCTGGTCTGGAGAGGCGGCCACCCACACCAGAGGCTCGCGCCAGACGCGGACGCCCAGGTCCGGTCCCATCGGCTCGCGCTTGACCAGCGCCAGGTCCAGACGGCCATCGCGGATCATCTCGAGCAGGCCCATCGTCAGCTCGCACGTCACCTGCAACGCCACCCGCGGGTGCGCCTTCGAAAAGGCCGCGAGGATCTCCGGCAGATGGGTGGTGGCGAAATCCTCGGGCGCACCGAGCCGGACCTCACCTTCCAGGCCCTCGTCGCTGAGACCGGCCAGGATTTCGTCGCTGAGTCTCAGCAGGCGGCGCGCCTGCGGAAGAAGCAGCTCCCCCTTTTCGGTCAGCCGCACCCCGCGCGGCGCGCGAGTGAAGAGGGGGCCGCCCAGTTGCGCCTCCAACCGTGAAATCTGAAGACTGACAGAGGCCTGTGTCCGACCGAGCCGCGTGGCGGCGCGCGTCATGGAGCCGCTGTCAGCCACGAGCGCGAAGGTCTGCAGAAGCTGGAGGTCAAGCATAAAGCTATAATAGCGGCTTATGTGTCACATAGTCAGCATTGGATTTCATCATGGGTTTCCCGCCCCTAGAAGCCGCCGGCCTTCAACACGGGAGCGCCTCTGATGATTCGAACTCTTGCACTTCCCCTCGCCATCGCTGCGACCCTGACGACCCTCCCGGCCGCGGCGCAGACGACGCAGCCGTGCCCCGCCGTGACAGAAGCGGCGGTCGCCGGCCTCTTCGACCGATGGAACGCTTCGCTCGCCACGCTCGACTCCGACGCTGTGGTCGCGAACTACGCCGAGGACGCCGTGCTGCTGCCCACGGTGTCGAACCAGCCGCGCTTCACCCAGGCGGAGCGTGAGGACTATTTCGACCACTTCCTTGAGGGCCACCCCCAGGGTGAGATCCTGGAGCGCCGGATCCAGCTGGGCTGCGGCATGGCGGTGGACTCCGGCCTCTATCGCTTCACCTTCAGCGACGGCCGGCAGGTCACGGCTCGCTACAGCTACGCCTACCGGCATAACGACGGCGAGTGGCTGATCGTCTCGCACCACTCCTCGGCCCTGCCGGAGAGCGAATAATGGAGTGGCTCCAGGCCGCGGCGCCGACATTGCTCGCGCCCGCGATCCTCTTCTTCGCGCTCGGCATGGCGGCCGGCTGGCTACGGTCGGACCTGTCCTTGCCGGCCGGCGCGGCGCGAACCCTGTCGCTCTATCTGATGCTGGCGATCGGGTTCAAAGGCGGCGTCGAGGCGGTGCAGGCGGGACTGTCCGTCTCCTTCGCCACCGCTGCGGTCCTGGGGCTCCTTCTCAGCTTTTCCCTGCCCATACTGGGCTTCCTGGGCCTGCGCCTGCTCCAGCTGGAGCGGGTGACGGCGGCGGCGACGGCGGCCCACTACGGATCGGTGTCGGTGGTCACCTTCGTCGCCGGAACCCAGTTCCTGGAGGCCGCGGGGGTCGAGTTCGGCGGCCACATGGTGGCCGTGATGGCCCTGATGGAGACGCCGGCGATCATAACCGGCCTGCTACTCGCCGGCGCGGCTCAGGCCGAGGGCAAGTCCCGCAAGGAGTTGTGGCGCGAGGTCGCCCTGAATGGGCCGGTGTTCCTGCTCGTGGGGGCCTTCATCATCGGCGTACTGACCGGCGAGCCCGGCATGGCGCGGCTGGAGTTGTTCGTGGGCCCGATCTTCCAGGGCATCCTCTGTCTGTTCCTGCTGGACATGGGCCTGATCGCAGCCCGGCGTCTCCGCCATGGCGCGCGGCTGAAGCCGACCCTGGTGGCGTTCGGCGTGCTCATGCCTCTGACGTCGGCGGTGATCGCCGCCAGCATCGGCACGCTCAGCGGCCTGTCGGTCGGTGACACCGCTGTGCTGACCATGCTTGCCGCCAGCGCCAGCTACATCGCCGCGCCGGCGGCCATGCGACTGGCTCTGCCCAAGGCGGACTCGGGCGTCTATCTGACGCTCGCCCTGGGGGTGACCTTCCCCTTCAACGTCGTGATCGGCCTGCCGCTTTACACGGCGCTGGCGCAGGCGCTGCAGTAGGTGTGGCGCCTCAGGCCGGCTCGGCTTCAAGCCGCTTGTCGAGGTAGGCGCTCACGTGGCCTTCGACGTCGGCCATGTTGTTCTCCCAGAAGTGGGAGGCGCCCTCGATCAGATCGTAGTCGATGACGATGCCCTTCTGGGTGCGCAGCTTGGCCACGACGCGCTCCACTTCGGGCGGTGGCACGATGGTGTCGGCGGTTCCGTGCAGGAACAGGCCGGAGGCCGGGCAGGGGGCCAGGAACGAGAAATCGTACATGTTGGCCGGGGCGCTGACCGAGATGAAGCCGTCGGTCTCCGGACGGCGCATCAAGAGCTGCATCCCGATGTAGGCGCCGAACTGGTAGCCGGCGACCCAGGTCTGGGTGGCCTGCGGATTGTGGGCCTGCAGCCAGTCGAGCGCCGTGGCGGCGTCCGCCAGTTCGCCGATCCCGGAATCGAACTCGCCCTGCGAACGGCCGACGCCCCGGAAGTTGAACCGCAGGGTGGCGAAGCCGCGCTTCATGAACAGGTGATAGAGCTGGACCGCCACCGGATTGTTCATGTGCCCGCCCGCCTTCGGGTGCGGGTGCAGGATCAGCGCGATCGGAGCCGTCTCGGACTTGCCCGGCGAATAACGGCCCTCGATACGTCCGGCGGCCCCGGGCAGGATCACTTCAGGCATAGACAACCCCAATGAAAATCAGGCGCGGAGCCGCCTGCAATAGTTGACTGCCCCGCTCGGATTTCTTAGATGACGCGCGGTCTCGCCCGCGCGGCGGCGGTATGTAGCACAAGCCCCGTTGAGCGCGCGTATTTTCTGAACGAGGGAGCCGATGCGGCTGTCCACCAAGGGGCGCTATGCGGTCATGGCCATGGCCGATCTCGCCCGCAATAGTTCGACGGCCGGCGGTGAGCGGGCGGTGTCGCTGGCGGAAATCGCCACGCGCCAGGAGATCAGCCTGTCCTATCTGGAACAGCTGTTCGCGCGCCTGCGCCGCGCCGGGCTGGTCAGGAGCGTGCGGGGTCCGGGCGGGGGCTACCGGCTGGCGAACGCCGCCACCGACACCTGGGTGGCCGACATCGTTCTCGCCGTCGACGAGCCTATTCGCGCCACCCGCTGTTCGGGTCAGGGCTCGCCCCGCGGCTGCATGGTCGGCGGCGAGCGCTGCATCACCCACGACCTGTGGGAAGGCCTCGGCCGCGAGATTCACCGCTATCTCGCCAGCGTGTCGCTGGCCGACGTGATCGCGCCGCGGGGCTGCCCCACGGCGCGCGTGGCCGCCGCCCTCGAAGGAGCCGCAGCGTGAGCGTCTACCTCGACTACAACGCCTCGGGCCTCGTCCGCCCGGAGGCCCTGAAAGCCGCCGCCGAGGCGCTGGCCGACAACGGCAATCCGTCGGCCGTCCACGCCGCGGGCCGACGCGCCCGCGCGCGCATCGAGACCGCGCGCGCCGAGGTCGCCGCCCTGGTCGGTGTCGAGCCGTCGAGCGTCATCTTCTCGTCGGGCGGCACGGAGTCGAACGCCCAGGCCATGAACAGCGCCATTCGCTCCGGCTTCGAGCGGCTCATCATCGGGGCGACCGAGCACCCCTGCGTCGCCGAGGCCGCGGCCATGAGCGGGCGCGAGGTCACGGTCATCCCGGTAGACCGCCACGGGATCGTCTCGCTCGAGGCCATCGAGGCCGCGCTGAAGGCGGGCGGTCCCGCCTTCGTCGCCATCCATCATGCCAACAACGAGTCCGGCGTCATCCAGCCAATCTCGGAGATCGCCGCCCTGGTGCGCGCGCACGGCGGCTGGCTGCACGTCGACGCGGTCCAGTCGGCAGGCAAGATTCCGGCGCGGATGGACGAGCTCGGCTGCGACACCCTCACGCTCTCGGCGCACAAGCTGGGTGGGCCGCAGGGCATCGGCGCCCTGATCGCCGGGCCGCGCGCCACGGTGCACAAGACCCTGTTCGGCGCTGGCCAGGAACGCGGCCTGCGCGCCGGAACGGAGAATGTCCCGGGCATCGCCGGCTTCGGCGCGGCGGCCGCCTGCGCGCGTGCAGAGCTCGAGGCCGATCACGATCACGCCGAATGGCGCGACGCGGCGGCCGAGGCCATGAAGGCCATGGGCGCGGTGGTCGCGGGCGATGGCGTCGCGCGCCTGCCCAACACCCTGTTCGCCGCAACGCCCGGCTGGGCCTCGATGCAGCAGCTGATGGCGCTCGACCTCGCCGGCGTCATGGTCTCGGGCGGCAGCGCCTGTTCGTCCGGCAAGGCCAAGCCTTCGACGGCCCTGGTCGCCATGGGCATGGACGATCTCGCCACCTCGGCGATCCGCGTGTCCGGCGGCTGGGGCACGACCGAGGCCGACTGGACCCGTTTCACCACCGCCTGGACCGAGGCCCTGGCCAAGCAGCGCGCGCGTCATCCCGAGATGGAGCCCGCCTGATGGTCGCCGTCGCCAAGACCGTCGAGACCGTCCGGGACCTCGAAGCCTACAAGCATGGCTTCGTCACCGACGTCGAACAGGAGTTCGCCCCGGTCGGCCTCAGCGCCGAAACGGTCCGCTTCATCTCGGCCAAGAAGGGCGAGCCCGAGTGGCTGCTCGAATGGCGCCTGGCCGCGCTCGAACGCTGGCAGGCGATGGAGGAGCCGACCTGGGCCAAGGTCGACTATGTGCCCGCCGACTATCAGGCGCTGCACTACTACGCCGCGCCCAAGACCAAGGAGGGGCCCAAGAGCCTCGACGAGGTCGACCCGGAGATCCTGGAGACCTACAAGAAGCTCGGCATCCCCTTGCGGGAGCAGGAGGTCCTGGCCGGCGTCCAGGGCGCGCCGAAATATGCGGTGGACGCCGTCTTCGACAGCGTCAGCGTCGTCACGACCTTCCGCGAGGAGCTGGCCAAGGTCGGCGTGCTCTTCATGTCGTTTTCCGAGGCCGCCCGCGAACATCCTGAACTAGTTCGCAAATACCTCGGCTCGGTCGTGCCGGTCTCGGACAACTATTTCGCCGCCCTGAACAGTGCGGTCTTCTCCGACGGGTCGTTCGTCTATGTCCCGCCGGGCGTGCGCTGTCCGATGGAGCTGTCGACCTATTTCCGCATCAATGCG
>CBIHLR010000026.1:0-18599 GCA_966210875.1 uncultured Brevundimonas sp.
CATGGGCGAACCGCTCGCCCCGCAAGCCCGCGGCCCGGTCGTCGCGGTGGGTGAGGTGTCGGATCTCTAACGGTTCCGCTCACCCCGGCGAATGCCGGGGCCCAGATCATAAGGCTCGGGCGCGTGCCGTGTGAGCGCTCTCCCGCCTTCGAAGCGCTCGCGTTCTGTCATCTGGGCCCCGGCATTCGCCGGGGTGAGCGGATGATCAGGGCTTCGGTTGCGCGTACCCCAGCCGCTGGTTCAGCTTTTCAAGCAGGTCCACGGCCGTCTCGGCGATCACCGAGCCCGGCGGATAGACGGCCGCGGCCCCCATATCGATCAGGGTCTGGACGTCCGATGGAGGGATCACGCCCCCGACGACAATGGTGATGTCGCTCCGGCCCAGCTTCTCCAGCTCGGCCTTCAGCTCCGGAACCAGCGTCAGGTGCCCGGCCGCCAGCGACGAGGCCCCGACCGCATGCGCGTTCATCTCGACCGCGGCCTTCGCGGCCTCGGCAGGCGTCTGGAACAGTGGCCCGGCCTCGGCCTGGAAGCCCAGGTCCTGATAGGCCGAGGCCACCACCTTCTGGCCCCGGTCGTGGCCGTCCTGGCCCAGCTTGGCGATCAGGATGCGCGGCGGGCCGCCGTCGTTCTCGACGAAGGCCGCGACCATGGCCCGGGCGCGGTCGATGCGTGCGTCGGTCCCGGCCTCCTTGGCATAGACGCCCGAGACCACCTCCGGGACCGCCTCGTGCCGGCCGAAAGCGGCCTCCAGCGCGTCCGAGATCTCGCCGACCGTCGCCTTGGCCCGCGCCACCCGCACCGACAGCTCCAGCAGGTTCGCCCCGCCGCGCGCGCCCTCGGTCAGGGCCCGCAGCGAGTCCTGCGTCGCCGCCTCGTCGCGCTCGGCCCGCAGCCGGGCCAGCTTCTCCAGCTGGCGGCGGCGCACCTCGGCGTTGTCGACCTTCAGCACCGGGATGTCGTCCGGCAGGTCCGACAGATAGCGGTTCACGCCCACCACCGTCTGGCGGCCGGTGTCGATCCGCGCCTGGGTCCGGGCCGAGGCCTCCTCGATGCGCCGCTTGGGCACCCCGGCCTCGATGGCCTTCGCCATGCCGCCGAGCGTCTCCACTTCTTCGATGTGGACCAGGGCCCGCCGCGCCAGGTCGGCCGTCAGCTTCTCGACATAGTAGGACCCGCCCCACGGATCAGCGCTCCAGGTCAGGTCGCTCTCGCGCGCCAGGAACAGCTGGGTGTTGCGCGCGATCCGGGCGGAGAAGTCCGTCGGCAGGGCCAGGGCCTCGTCGAGCGAGTTGGTGTGCAGCGACTGCGTTCCGCCGCCGACGGCCGCCATCGCCTCCACGCAGGTGCGCGTCACATTGTTGAACACGTCCTGCGCCGCCAGCGACCAGCCGGACGTCTGGCAGTGGGCCCTGAGCGCCAGCGACTTGGCCGACTTGGGCGAGAACTCCCGCTGGATCAGCCGCGCCCACAGCAGGCGCGCGGCCCGCATCTTGGCGATCTCCATGAACGGGTTCATGCCGATGGCCCAGAAGAAGCTGAGCCGCGGCGCGAAGGCGTCGATGTCCAGCCCCGCGGCCACGCCGGCGCGGGCGTATTCGACCCCGTCGGCCAGGGTGTAGGCCAGCTCCAGGTCGGCCGTCGCCCCGGCCTCCTGCATGTGATAGCCGCTGATCGAGATGGAGTTGAACTTCGGCATCTCGCGGCTGGTGAAGCCGAAGATGTCGGAGATGATCCGCATCGAGGGTCCGGGCGGATACACATAGGTGTTCCGGACCATGAACTCCTTCAGGATGTCGTTCTGGATGGTCCCGGACAGGGCCGCGTGCGGCACGCCCTGCTCCTCGGCCGCCACGATGTAGAGCGCCAGGATCGGCAGCACCGCCCCGTTCATCGTCATCGACACGCTCATCCGGTCGAGCGGGATGCCGTCGAACAGGGTCCGCATGTCGAGGATGGAGTCGATCGCCACCCCGGCCATGCCGACGTCGCCCGCCACGCGCGGATGGTCGGAATCGTAGCCCCGGTGCGTCGCCAGATCGAAGGCGATCGACAGCCCCATCTGCCCCGCCGCGAGATTCCGCCGATAGAACGCGTTGGACTCCTCGGCCGTCGAGAATCCCGCGTACTGCCGCACCGTCCAGGGGTTGGTGACGTACATCGTCGGATAGGGCCCGCGATGATACGGCGCGATCCCCGGTAGCCCGCCGATGAAGTCGAGCTCCTCTAGCGCCTCGGGCCCATAGGCCGGGTCGACGGCGATCCGCTCCGGCGTGATCCACAGCGGGCCGGAGCCCGACGCGTCGCCGACAGCCGGCGTCTCGAAGTCGATCTTGGAGAAGTCTGAGGGGATCATTGTTTCATCGTCACCCCGGACGCCCGCAGGGCGATCCGGGGCCTAAGCTGGTTGGCGCCGACTGTGTTCAGGTCCCGGCTCTCCGCGCTGACGCGCTGCGGCCGGGATGACAGACAAAAAGGGCTCACTTCGCCCCTCCCTCGAAGGCCGCGGCCAGACGCACCGGCGCGAACCGCCCTGTCGCCGCCGGCTCCTCCCCGGGCGGCGGCGCATCCTCCGCATGCCTGTGCAGGGTCACCCCGATCATCTGCGCCCGGCCCTCGGCCAGGTCCGCCGCTCGCTGGTCACGCGCCTGCGCCACCTGCTCGGCCAGCCAGTCCAGGCCCGCCATCGCCCCGCCGCGCGCCTCGATCTCCTGGAAGATCCCCCACGCGGTCCGCGCCAGTTCGGCCGTCAGCCGCTCCACGAACCAGGCCCCGCCGGCCGGGTCGGCCACCCGCCCCAGGTGCGCCTCCTCCATGAGCACCAGCTGGACATTGCGGCTCTGCCGCTGCGCCAAGGCCGTCGCCTCGCCGCGCGCCAGGGTGAAGGGCTCCAGCACCACCGCGTCCGCCCCGCCCGCGCCCGCGCCGAAACAGGCGGCGGTCTGGCGCAGCAGGTTGGTCCAGGCGTCGTCGCGCGCCAGCATCCGGCGCGAGCCGCGCGCCTCGATCCGCGCCGCCCCACCCGCGCCGCTCGCTTCAAGCAGGCGCGCCCACAGCATCCGCGCCGCCCGCGTCTTGGCCAGCGTCATGAAGGTCTGGTTGTCCGCCGACAGGCCCAGGGTGATCCGGCCGAACGCCTCTTCGACGCCGACGCCCGCGCCGTTCAGCGCCCGCGCATAGGTCACGGCCGACGCCAGCATGGCCGCCAGCTCCTGCGCCTCGGTCCCGCCCGCCTCGTGCACGAACCGCCCCGACGCGAGGAACGCCTGCGCCAGCGGATAGGCCGCCATGTGCCGGGTCGCCGTCTGCACCGCGGCGTCCAGCAGGTCCGGCCCCTCGCGCGCCGCGACCGTCACCGGGTCGAGGTGGAAGCCCAGCTTGGCCTGCGGCGAGCCCTTGGCCGCCACGGCCAGCCAGTTCGCCGCCGCCACGCCCGCCTCGCCGCCGTCCAGCGCCACCGGCGCCAGCTCCAGCAGCACCCCGTCCAGCACCGCCGCCAGGTCGTCCGCCGACCGCACCGGCGCCGCATAGGGGTCGTTCGGATCGAGACAGACCAGCAGCGACGCCGCCCCGCCCCTCAAATGCCCCAGCGCCTGCGCATTGGCCTCGCCGGCCGAGAGAGCCAGCAGCACCGGCGCCCTCAGGTCCCACGGCCGGGTCACGTCCTCGGCGGGGCCCTTCCTCGGCGCGGCGGGCTCGGCCGCGTTCCACGGCCCGTACAGCGGCTCGACCTCGATCCCGTCGAGCGTCCGTTTCGTCAGCGCTTCGATGCGGGCGTCCGGCGCGGTCTTGGACGCCAGCTTTCGCCAGGCCTCCAGGTCCGGCGCGGGGAAGTCGTCGGCAAGCGGGGTCAGGGTTTCGGTCAAGTCCGGCTCCGTCGGGATGGGCGGGTCATGGAACCCCGAAAAGGGAGCGTCAAGGCCGCGCGGCCGTCCGCGAACCCCCGTCCGCGCCCACGGCCCCATCCTGTCCGGCCAACAGGAGACACCCCTTGCCCGAAGAGCTCACCCCCCGGCTTTCCCTGCCCTGGCTGATCGCCGCCCAGGCCCAGAAGCACGTGACCCTGAACGAGAGCCTGGCCCTGCTCGACGCCCTGGTCGCCTGCCGCGTGCTCAGCCGCACCACGGCCGCCCAGCCCGCCGACCCGGCCGAGGGCGACCTCTATCTCCTGCCCGCCGATCCGTTGGGCGAGGCCTGGTCGGCCTACGCTGAGGGAGACCTTCTGCTCTTCGACTTCGGCGCCTGGAGGCGGCTGCCTCCGCCCGACGGCCTGGTCGTGCTCATCGCCGACGAGGCCCGCCTGGTGGTCCGCCACGACGGCGCCTGGGCCGACCTCGGCGGCCTGCTGGGCGAGGTCCAGTCACTCGACCGCCTGGGCCTCGGCGCGACCGCCGACGCCGACAATCCGCTCACCGCGCGCCTGAACAAGGCGCTCTTCACGGCGCTCCCCGCCGCTGACGGCGGCGACGGCGACCTGCGCCTGACCCTGAACAAGGAGACCTCGGCGGACGTCGGCTCGATCCTGTTCCAGTCCGGCTTCTCCGGCCGGGCCGAGCTCGGCCTGATCGGCGACGACCATCTGACGCTGAAGGTGTCGCCCGACGGCGGCGCCTGGACCACGGCGCTCACGCTCGACCAGGCCACCGGCGCGGCCGCCTTCGTCCCCGGCTCGGACACCGCGCCTTCCGTGGCGGTCGGCGAGGCCGGCACGGGCTTCTTCCTGCCCTCCGCGGGCGTGCTCGGCGTCGCGACCGGCGGCGCGGGCCGCGCGGCGTGGCAGGCCAACCGCTGGACCTTCAACGGCCTGACGCACGAGACCGTCGCCGGCTTCGCCAACGGCTTCCAGATCCAGGGGACAGCCCAGGGGACCTCCAGCGTCTTCAACATCCTGTGGCAGGCCAACGCCAACGGCCCGGTCAATGCGCTGGCCAAGTCGCGCGGGGCCGCGCTCAACACCCACGGCCTGGTCCAGTCCGGCGACGACCTCGGCTCGCTGCGCTGGTTCGGCTCGGACGGCGCCGACTGGCAGCTCGGCGCCCGCATCCGCGCCGTCGTCGACGGGACCGCCGGCGCCGGCGACCTGCCCGCCCGGCTGGAGTTCGCCACCACGCCCGACGGCGCCTCCAGCCCGGTGGAGCGCATGCGCCTCAACGCCTCGGGCGACCTGCAGATGGGCGGCGCCAACACCGTCATCGACGCCAGCCGCCACCACCGGCTCAGGGCCTACACGGTCGCCGCCCTGCCCTCGGCCTCGCCCGCGGCCCAGCTGATCTACGTCTCGGACGGATCGTCGAACCGGCGCCTGGCCGTCTCCGACGGGACCGACTGGCGCTTCCCGGACGGGAGCATCGTGTCGTGAGCCTGCGCATCCTCAACATCCCGCGCACCGAGACCATCCTCGCCTTCGGCGTCCTGCTCGGCGCCCTGTGGCTCGGCCAGGCCACCACCGACTGGGGCGACCTGCTCATGCTGGTGCTCGGCGCCTACTTCGGCCGCCAGACGCGCTCGGCTCCGCTCGACGGAGGCCCGCGATGAGCCCGCTTCCGCCCGCCTACGCCTGGATCGACCGCGTCATCGCCTCGGGCGAGGCGCCCCGCACCCTGATCGAGGCCCGCAAGCGCTTCGGCGTCGCCGAGGTCCCCGGCGCCCCGGACAATCCAGAGATCCTCGCCTGGGCGCGTGAGCTTGGCGTCGAGGCCGACTACGTCCGCGACGAGGTCAGCTGGTGCGGCCTGTTCATGGGCGTCGTGGTCGAGCGCGCCGGCTGGCGGCCGGTCGAGCGCCTGCTCGCCGCCCGGTCCTGGCTGAGGTTCGGCCAGCCCGCCGACCGGCCCTCGCTCGGCGACATCCTCGTCTTCTGGCGCGGTTCGAAGACCGGCTGGCAGGGCCACGTCGGCCTCTATGTCGGCGAGGACGCGACCGCCTTCCATGTGCTCGGCGGCAACCAGGGCGACCGCGTCTCGATCGCCCGCATCGCGAAGAGCCGCCTGCTCGGCGCCCGCCGCCCCAAGTGGCGCGTCGCCCAGCCGAAAGGCGTCAAACCCGTCCGGCTGCTCGCCGCCGGCAAGCTGTTGGAGACCGAGGCATGAGCCGGTTGCAGTGCATGCAGTGCATGCAGTGCAGTCGATTTTTCCGCACTGCCATTCAGTGGATCGGGCAATCCGTCACCGCGGTCACCCGCGGCCTCGTCGCGGCAGTCGGTGTCGCTCCGTCGCTGTGTCGCTCCCTCTTCCGCGACACGCCCGCTCGGCTCCTCCTGCTGCTGCTGGCGGCCGTCGCAGGCGTCGGCCTCGTCGCCGCCTGGGGCCACCTCTGGTCCCGCCTGCCCTGGTCGGCCGAGCGGCGCCTCGACCGCGCCGAGGCCGAACTGGCCGACGCCCGCTCATCTCTGCGCGCCCGCCAGGTCGAGGCCGAGGCCCGCGCCCGCCAGGCCAGCGCCATCGACGACGCCCACGAAACGCTCACCCAGGCCCGCGCCGCCACCGCGCGCGCGCTCACCCAATCCGAAGGAGCCCCCGATGCGGACCAGCCGCTCGATCCCGACCGCCTTGATCGCCTGCGCGCTCATGACCGGCGCCTGTGCGACCTCTCACCCGCCCTCTGCCAGCCCGCCGACGGTCGAGCCGCCGAGCCTGTCTAGTGAGCCCTGCCGCCTCCCGCGCCTGCCCGTCGAGGGCCCCGTCACCTGGGCGGATCTGGAGCGCGTCTACCTCGAGCGCGGCGAGGCCATTCTCGCCTGCGACCTGGCGCGGCGCCTGTCCGTCCAGGCCCACGCGGCGGAGCGCGCGGCCGTCGAACTCTGGCTGTCCGAAAATCAACGGCCCCGCTGGAACATTCCCTGAGTCGGCTGGTTCACACTCCGCGGCGCCTGTTCCCCCTCCCCCCGACAGTGGGCGCTGCTCGAGCAGCGGCGTCCCGGATGACTAGCTCCCCGGGACGCCGTCATCGCTTTACACCCAAAACCCGATCACCCCGGCGACCCGAAGGGCGGCGCGGAGCAGCCAATGCCGGGGCCCAGATCGTATGGCTGTGGCCCAGCCATAGAGGCCGCTGCGCCAGCCTGCCCGACAAGTCTGCGCTATGTCATCTGGGCCCCGGCGTTCGCCGGGGTGAGCGGAAGGGAAAGGGTCATTCAACGGCCGCGCAGCGGCCCGGCCTACAGCGACGAGGGCTCGCCGCCCGAGGCGTCGCCGTCGCCCAGCGCCCCGTACCAGGTGCTCGCGCACAGGTCGCAGACCTCGCGGTACGCCGCCAGCGCCTGGTCATACTCCCGCGCCGCCACCTCGCACCCCGAGGCGCGGGCCTGATGCGCCGAATGCAGCTGCTGCGCCGCATCCTTCCACTGGCCGAAAAGGGGCAGGTTGTCGGATTGCACGGCCGGTCCTCCCTCGGGCGGGTTCATGGGGAAGGGCTGGTACATCGGAGGGGCGCGGGTCGCCACAACGTGGGCTTGTTTCCGGGCATGGCGCACCTTTGTCGAGTGGCGCGTGCTGCGGTGACCATTGTAGGCGTGCGTTCGGACGAGAGAGTGGTTCGAAACCAAAGCCAAACCCTATGTTGTGGCGTGCACAGATGATGTGGGGTAGCCGGACGGCCCAGGCGGCTCGCGCCTGCTGAGTGTGTTGGGGGAATTCGCGTGTTTAAGGACCATGGGGTGATCTGGATCACCGGCTAGCGGCGCGCTTTGGGGGTGCGTATCAGCGGCTTCTGACCGGGCCAATCGAACGCCCGGTCAGGCTGCACACCTTATATTTTCTAGGATTGGTTGATTCTCAGCTTACCCGCCTAGGTAGAGCCGCGCGTGGTAACGCGCCGCTTCGCGAGGGCTCAACTGGACCATTCCTGCATCCCCGCCGCCCCACGCCGCGCCGAACGGATCAGCCAGGTTGAACTGCGGCTCGATCACCAGCACGGGCCGGTCCGGCGGCGCATAGACCTGGACGGCCTTCACGGCCTCCGACCCGCTGGTGATGGCGAGCCCGTAGCCGGCGGCGGGGTCCTCGAAGCTCAACGCCAGTTCGCCGCCCACCCGCTCCAGGTCGGTGAAACAGTCGTCCAGATAGAGGTCGCCCAGCGCCCGCCCCTCTCGGAAGTCGTAGGCGGTCCCGGCCACGGGTTCGACCTCGCCGGTCGGCAGGACCTCGTCGTAGTCGTTGACCCGGGTCCGCGCGCGCGCCGGCAGGGTCAGGCGGGCCTGCTCGCGCCTTCCGCTCGGCAGGTTGAACCAGGGGTGCCAGCCGATGCCCAGCGGCAGGATCTCGTCGCCCGTGTTCGTGGCCGTGACCCGCATTTCGAAGACCGAGGCGCTCAGGGCGATCTCGAATTCCAGCCGGCACCGCGATGGCCAGCGCCCGCCGAAGTCGCCGACGTCCAGCACGGCGATCAGCACCTCGGCTTCGCCCCGCCGATCGATCCGGTAGTCGGGCACGGCCGCATCCAGGATCAGGCCGTGCATGGCGTAACGCTCAGCGCCCGGCCGCTGGCCGCCCCAGTTGGCCGGCAGGCGCATCGTCCGCCCGGCCACCTCCGTCTCGATCTCCCGCCCGTCGGGCGTCAGCCGGCCCCGAATGCGGTTGGCGTAGGGGATCAGCAGCGCCCCGCCCAAAGAGAAGGACTTCGAGCCCACATGGTCGTCCGGCCCGCCGTCCAACACCTCGGCCGCCGCCTCCACGGACGGCGAAGCCAGCACGTCGAACTCTCCCAGTTCGGGCGTGCGCGCCCGGATCTGCAGGGTAGTCATCCCCCGGCCCCGCAGGATGTCGGCGCTGACGAAGCCGCGCTCTGTCACCCCGGGCGCGCGCAGCGTGACGACCGGCAGCCCGCCGATCCGCACCGGGCGCGCCATCAGGCCTCCTCGCGCTCGATTTCCTTTTCGCCGGCCCTCAGCTCGCGCGCTTCCGAGCGCTGGCGCAGGGCCTGCCGCTCCTCGTATTCGGACGGATAGACGATGGGCACCGCCAGACAGAGGCTCTGCACCGGCAGCACATCCTTCCACTCCCGGATGATCTGCTTGTAGCACTTGCCGACCGGCCGGATCTGACGGTTCAGGTCGTAGAGGCCGACGGGGTGAACCCGCCCGTTCGGCTCCCTCAGGGCGGTGTCCCAGTCCATCTGGTCGGTCAGGGAGTACCAGGTGAAACCGACCGTCGGGATGCCGTCGTTGCGGCACCTCAGGACGTTGGCCCACTCCTTCCACAGCCAGTTCACCGCCTCGTCGCCCTTGGGGCCTTCGACGATGTTGGTCTCGGTGTGCATCACCGGCAGCCGGTACCGGTCGTAGTACTGCCGGGTGATCTCGCTGTAGCCGAAGATCTCGCCCGAGGCCCGGGTCGAGCCGTCCGCCGACACCCGGTGCTCGTTCGTCCAGTAGTAGTCGTTGCCCAGGATGCAGTGGTGGCGCAGCCTGTTGCCGAGGAAGAACTCGTATTCCTGCTGGGTCATGCCGTTGTCGAGCAGGTAGCAGTACATCTCGGAATCGACGCGGTGGCCGTAGTTCAGGTCCAGCGACAGGAACCGCATCGAGTTCAGGATCTCGGCCGGCTTGATGGCCCGCGGGTTCTCGGCGTGGAAATATTCCGAGCTCTCGCTCTGCACGAAGATGGCGTCGGGCCGGACCTCCAGGATGGCCTTCATGGCCAGCACATTGGCCTTCACGATGTTGGTCAGGGCCCGGACGAAAGTCTGGTCGGTCGTGCCCTCTTCGTTCCACCAGCCGTACCTGGCCGAGAAGGTGGCGCAGATGAACATCTCGTTGACCGGGGTGTAGAGCTGAACCCACGGGAACCGCCGCGCGAACTCCCGGGCGTAGGTCTCGAAATGCTGGGGGAAGTCGGGGTTCTGGAAATCGCCGATCCAGTCCGGCACCCCGAAGTGGCACAGGTCCACGATCGGCACGATGTCGCGCCGCTTCAGGTCATTGAAGGTGAGGTCCGCGAACTCCCAGTCGTACTTGCCGGGCCCCAGATGGGTGGTGTGCAGCGGCGGGCCATAGCGCAGGAAGCGGATGCCCATCTCCTCGCACAGGTCGAAGTCCGTGCTCCACATCCGGTAGTGGCCGCAGGACTCCATCTGGTCGACCCGCACGGAGCCGCCCTTGATCCGGGGGATGCTGTTTTCGATCCCCGTCGCGAACATGAAGGTGGTGATCGTCCGCTCTCCATCGCCGCCGGCCCCGGTGACTTAACCGTGGCAGGGCCGAATGGTTCACCGGACAGTGTCCGGCGGCGGACGCTGGAGGCGGCTTACTGCGCCGGTGCGCCGTTGATCCGGCGGCAGCGGCTGACGGCGGTCAGGCCGTCGGCGCCGTTCTGGATGTCGCGCACCCAGGCCATCTCGCCGGCCACGGCGATGACGGTGAAATGGGGGAATGCGTTCTGGCCCGTACGGACCAGGTCGCCGACGCGGATGTCCTCGTCGTGCTCGCGGTCCTGGTTGATGCCGAAGACGTCCAGATAGCTGAGCTTGTTCATTTCGGTGCCCACCGACTCGTTTACGTGCCTTAATCTAAGCGCCTGAGAAATGAATGGAACCCGAACGAGGGGTCACACGTTGTGACAGGTTTGCCCGAGCCCGGATCACTGAACGCCGGCGTCGCCGAGCCGACATTCCGCCAAATTCAGGAGCGCCTTGAGTGGCCGTGATTTGCTGCGTTCAATCGGAGGCCCTGCTGGGCGAGGGGCCGCTCTGGGACCCCGCGCGCGGGCGGCTTTACTGGTTCGATATCCAGAACAAATTGCTGTTCTGGTGGCGGTCGGGCAACAACGAACAGGGCTCCTGGAGCCTGCCGCTCCGCGCAAGCGCGGGGGCGCTGATGGCGGACGGATCCCTGCTGCTGGCCACCGAAGGCGGCGTCGGCGTGCTGGATGTCGAGACCGGCGCGTTCGAAGTCCGCGTCATCGCCAACGAGCCGGAAGCGAACCGCTCCAATGACGGCGGGACCGACCCTCAGGGCCGCTTCTGGTGGGGTACAATGCGCGACGGCGCCGTGGCCGACGCCGGCTCGATCTATCGGCTGAACCCCGACTGGACGATCCAGCGGATCATCCAGCCGATCACCATCCCCAACGCCCTGGCCTTCAGCCCGGACGGCCGCACCCTCTATGTCGCCGAGTCCGACAAGGGGCTGATCTGGGCCTATGCGGTCGAGCCTGAGACCGGAGAGCTGGGCGATCGCCAGCTCTTCGCCCGCGTCACCGATGGCTCGCCCGATGGCGCGGCCGTGGACGCCGAGGGCTATCTCTGGAACGCCCACTGGGGCGCCTGGCGGGTGGTCCGCTACGCGCCGGACGGGACCATCGACCGGATCGTCGAGCTCCCGGTCGATCAGCCGTCGAGCTGCGCCTTCGGCGGTCCCGACCTCAAGACCCTCTTCATCACCAGCGCGCGCGAGGACCTCTCGGAGGTCGCGCTCGCCAACCAGCCGCTGGCCGGGGGCCTGTTCTCCATTGAGGTCGATGCGCCCGGCCTGCCGATACCGCGCTTCGCGGGATGAACCCTCCGGCGCTTCGGCGGGTTATCGACCTGACCGCCGTCGAGGGAGCCCCGTCACCGTGAGCCGCAAGCCGTTCCGCAGCGCCCACAGCTACGGCAAGCTGGACAGGGACGGTTTCATCCACCGCAGCTGGATGAAGAGCCTCGGCCTGCCTGACGACGTCTTCGACGGCCGGCCGGTCATCGGCATCTGCAACACCTGGTCCGAGCTAAACCCCTGCCACGGCCACCTGCGCGACCTGGCCGAGCACGTGAAGCGCGGCGTCTGGGAGGCCGGCGGCCTGCCGCTGGAGTTCCCCGCCATGTCGCTGGGCGAGACCCAGATGCGGCCGACCGCCATGCTGTTCCGCAACCTGCTGGCCATGGAGGTCGAGGAGTCGATCCGCGGCAATCCCATCGACGGCGTGGTGCTGCTCGGCGGATGCGACAAGACCACGCCGGGCCAGCTCATGGGGGCCTGCAGCGTCGACCTGCCCGCCATCGTCGTCTCGGCCGGGCCCAAGCTGAACGGGACCTTCAAGGGCAAGCCCATCGGCTCGGGGACCGACGTCTGGCGCCTGTCGGAGGCCGTCCGCGCCGGCGAGATGTCGATGGACGACTTCACCGCCGCCGAGGCCGGCATGAGCCGCAGCCACGGAGTCTGCAACACCATGGGCACGGCCTCGACCATGTCGAGCCTGATCGAGGCGCTGGGGATCAGCCTGCCGATGAACGGCGCCCTGCCGGCCGTCGACGCCCGGCGCGGCACCCTGGCCCACCTCACCGGCCGCACCATCGTGCAGATGGTCAAGGACGACCTGCGCCCTTCAAAGGTCCTGACCCGCGACTCCTTCGAGAACGCCATCAAGGTCCACGCCGCGGTCGGAGGCTCCACCAACGCCGTGCTCCACCTGCTGGCCCTCGCCGGCCGGCTGGGCGTCGAACTGAGCCTGGAGGACTTCGACCGCTGGGGCCGTGAGGTGCCGCTGCTCGTCGACATCATGCCGTCGGGCCGCTTCCTGATGGAGGACTTCGCCTACGCCGGCGGCGTGCCCGCCGTGATGAAGGAGCTCCTGCCCGTCCTGAAACCCGAGGCCCTGACCGTGGCCGGCGTGCCCATCGGCCCGATCGCCGAGACGGCCGAGGTCTGGAACCGCGAGGTCATCCGCCCCCTGTTCGATCCAGTCGGCCCCTCGTCCGGCGTCTGGGTTCTGCGCGGCAACCTCTGCCCCCAGGGCGCCATCATGAAGCCCAGCGCGGCCACCCCGTCCCTGCTGCGCCATCGCGGCCGGGCCGTGGTCTTCGAGACCATCGAGGACTACCGCGCCCGCATCGACGACCCCGACCTCGAGGTCGACGCCTCGTCCGTCCTCGTTCTCAAGGGCTGCGGCCCCAAGGGCTATCCCGGCATGCCCGAGGTCGGGAACATGGCCCTGCCGAGGAAGCTCCTGGCCCAGGGCGTGCGCGACATGCTGCGCATCTCCGACGCCCGGATGAGCGGCACCGCCTATGGCGCCGTCATCCTCCACGTCGCGCCCGAGGCCGCCGCCGGCGGGCCGCTGGCCCTGGTCGAGAGCGGCGACGAGATCAGGCTCGACGGCCCGGCCCGCACCCTCGAGCTCTGTGTCGGCGAGGACGAACTGGCCGACCGCCGCCGCCGCCGCGACGCGCAGGAACAAGCGCCACAGCCCGCCCGGGGCTGGTATAGGCTCTACGTCGACTCCGTCCTTCAGGCCGACCAGGGCTGCGACCTGGACTTCCTTGTGGGACGCAGCGGCGACGAGGTCACCCGGGAGTCCCACTGAATGCCTGACTACGCCCGCTATCCCAGCCTTGAGGGCCGGTCCGTCTTCATCACCGGCGGCTCGTCGGGCATCGGCGCCTGCATGGTCGAGGAGTACACGCGCCAGGGCGCCAGGGTCGCCTTCGTCGGCCTCGACGTCTCCGCCGGCGAGAGCGTGGAGGCCAAGGCGCCCGGCAGCTGGTTCAAGCGCTGCGACGTCACCGACGCCCCCGCCCTGGAAGCGACGCTGGCCGAGGCCGCCGAGCGCCACGGGCCCATCACCATCCTGGTCAACAACGTCGCCAACGACACCCGCCACAAGGCCGCCGAAACCACCTTGGAGCAGTGGCACAGGGGCATGGCGGTCAACCTCGACCCGGCCTTCATCTGCAGCCGCGCGGTCTATCCCGGCATGGTCGAGGCCGGCGGCGGGGTGATCCTCAACATCAGCTCGATCAACGCTCTTCTCGGCCCCGCCGAGATGCCGACCTATGTCGCGGCCAAGGGCGCCATCAACGCCCTGACCAAGGGCCTGGCCCGCGAGTGGGGACCGCAGAAGATCCGGGTCAACACCGTCTCGCCCGGCTGGATCGTCACCGAGCGCCAGCTGGCCCTGTGGCTGACGCCGGAGGCCGAGGCCGAGTGGATGGAGCAGGTCGCGCTCAAGGACCGCATCCTGCCCGACGACGTGGCGCGCCTGTGCCTGTTCCTGTCGGCGGACGACAGCCGGATGATCACCGGCCAGAACTTCGTCATCGACGGCGGCCGGACCTGAATGGCCGAGCCCGTGTTCCTCGCCTGCGACTGGGGCACGACCAACCTGCGCGCCTGGACCGTGGGCGCCGACGACCAGCCGCTCGAGGAACGCGAGTTCGAATGCGGCGTCGGCCGCCTCCAGCCCGGCGAGGCGGAGCGGGTCTTCCACGAGGTGGTCCGCCCGGCCCTGTCCGCCGAGCGCCTGCCCGCCGTCCTCTGCGGCATGATCGGCTCGACGCTGGGCTGGAAGGTCGTGGACTATCTCGACTGCCCGGCCTCGCTCGATGAGCTGGCGGCCGGCCTCGACCGCGTCGCCGACGACGTCTGGCTGACGCCCGGCCTGCGCGGCCGGGGCGTCGTGGCCGCGCCGGACGTCATGCGCGGCGAGGAGACACAGATTCTCGGCTGGCTGAACGCAGAGCTCACCCGCCTCCAGGGCGAGCATCTCATCTGCCACCCCGGCACCCACGCCAAATGGGCGCTCGCCCGCGACGGCCGGCTGGAGCGGTTCGTCACCGCCATGACCGGCGAGCTGTTCGGCCTGCTCAGCAAGCACGGCGTTCTGAAGACCGACCACCCCGCCGAGCTCGGTCCCGACTTCGACGCCGGGGTGATGGCCGCGGGCGACGGCTCGGCCCTGGCCTCGCGCCTCTTCACCGTGCGCTCGCGGGTGGTCGGCGGGGACGCCGACCCGGCCGGCTCGGCCTCCTACCTGTCGGGCGTGCTCATCGGCGCCGAGATCGCCAGCACGCCCGCCTGCCTCGACGTCCGGCCCGAGCGCGTCGTCCTCATCGGCGAGCCGGAACTCTGCCTCCTCTACGAGCGCGCGTTCGCCCTGCGCGGGATCGCGTCGGAGACCTTCGACGGCCGCGACGCGGCGCTGGCGGGCCTTACCGCCCTCTATCGAAAGGTCCGGCCATGAAACTCGACGAGGCCATGCGCACCGTCCCGGTCGTCGCCATCCTGCGCGGCGTCACCCCCGACGAGATCGAGGCCCACGCCGAGGCGCTGCACGCCGGCGGCGTCCGCATCGTGGAGATCCCGCTGAACTCTCCCGAGCCCTTCGAGAGCCTGCGCCGCCTGACCGAGCGCTGGGGCGACCGTCTGGTCTGCGGCTCCGGCACGGTGCTGTCGCCCGACATGGTCGACCACGTCGCCGAAGCCCGCGGCCGCATCGTGGTCGCGCCCAACACCAACCCGGCGGTCATCAAGCGCAGCCGTGACCTCGGCCTCGATCCGATGCCCGGCGTCCAGACCGCGACCGAGGCCTTCTCCGCCTATGATGCCGGCGCCCGCTATCTGAAGCTCTTTCCCGCCTCCAGCGTCGGGCCGGGCCACCTCAAGGCCCTGATGGCCGTCCTGCCGAGGGACGCCACCGTGCTCGCCGTCGGCGGCGCGGGCCCCTCGACCATGGCCGACTGGTGGGCGGCCGGCGCGCGCGGCTTCGGCCTCGGCTCGGAAATCTACAAACCGGGGCAGTCGCCCGAAGAGACCGCGGAAAAGGCCCGCGCCGCCGTCGCCGCGGTCCGTCCGCTGGTCGAGGCTCAGGCCTGAAGCTCGACCCGGCCTGACACGCAGGCCGACCGGGTCCCCGCCTCTCCGTCCGCCGACCTGCGCCGCCAGGCGTGCAGGAAGCGGTCGATGGCGTCCTCGGCCGGTTTCAGCAGGGCGCCGCGCTCCGAGCCGAGATGCACGTCCGCCGGCCGCGTCGCCCGCCAGCCCATGGCCTCCGACCCCACGCCCTCCACCAGCCCCGGATCGAGCCGCGCCGCCTCCGCCAGGGTCCGCGCGAACCCGGCCCAGGAGAACCGCCCCGGATTGGCCAGGTGCCACAGCCCGGTCTCGCCATCGATCAGCAGGTCGAGCGTCGCGTGCGTCAGGTCCGGCACATGCGTCGGCGAGACGAAACAGTCCTCCGCCGCCGCGAACCGCTCACCGGCCGACAGGGCGTTGAAGCAGTGCACGGCGAAGTTGTGCGCATCCTCCGCCTGGAAGAACGCCGCCGTGCGGATCACCAGCGCCTTGCCGCCGACCGCCAGCACCCGCCGCTCGCACTCGGCCTTGCTGCGTCCATAGACGCCCAGCGGCGCGGTCGCGTCGCCTTCGACATAGGCCCGGCCCGCCAGGCCATCGAACACCAGGTCCGACGAGAAGGCCACGAACGGCAGGCCCGCCCGCTCGCACGCCTGGGCCAGCAGCTCCGGCCCCTCGGCGTTGGCGCGCATGCAGGCCGCCGCATTGTCCTCCGCCTCGTCCACCCGCACCCAGCCCGCCGCATTGATCACGGCGGCGGGCCGGATCTGCTCGATGGCCTCGCGCACCGCCGCCTCGCCCTCGATCGGCAGCCGCGCCCGGTCCGTCAGCACATAGGGCAGGTCCCTGAGCCGGCACGCCCGCGCCAGCGCCTGGCCCAGGGTCCCGGTCCGGCCGGTGATCAGGATCGGCCGCCGGTCGATCCGCACGGGCGGCGCAGCCCGCCGCGTCGGCGAAGCCGCTGGCACCGGGGGATATTCCATCCGTACGTCTCGCCGCCACCAGCCCTCTCGGGCCAGGCCAAGGATCTCTGGCTCGCGCCCAGCGGCCAGCGCGCGCATCAGCTCCGCCGCCGCCGTCGGGCGGGGCTCGCCACCCCTCAGGTCGAAGACACCGGGCTCGTAATGCCCCCGCTGCCGTGTCAGCAAACTGTCCCAGTCATAGGCGCCCAGCAGCGACCAGGCCGTCACCGCCTCGACGTCCACGCCGTCGGCCCGCAGCCGTTCGCACGCCCGCCAGGCCTCCAGCAGCCAGCGCATCTGCTCGTCGCGCGTGCAGCCGTTGTGCACCTCGGTCACCGCCAGCGTCCGGCCATAGCGCCGCCACGCCTGGTCCAGCAGCGTCTCCAGCCCCAGCGGCCCTTCGGCCGCGGCCCTGACCGCCTCGACGTCCGCATAGCGCCGCTTGTCGCTGCCGCCGTGGGTGTGCGGCGGATACCGCTCCAGCCGGTCGTCCAGCAGCCGCTCGCTGGTCAGATAGTGGTTCACCCCGATCACGTCCGGCGGGCACGGTTCGGCCGCGATCGCCGCCAGTCGCGCCTCCAGCCCATGCCGCGCGATGCGGCTGAACAGCGGATGCGTCGGCGTAACCCGCCCGCAGAGCAGATCCCAGGTCAGCCAGCGCCGGTGGTTCTCGAACGCCGCCTGCTCCTCCAGCCCCGCCCGCGCGTGGGTAAAGCCGAGGTCCTCGGTCTGGATCAACCGCGCGTCCGGGATCACCTCCCGGATCGCCTTCATCGCCAGCCGCGTCGCGTCGATCTGGTTCAGCAGCGCCAGCCACAGCGCGCCTTCGTCCCTCAGATGCGGATACCAGAGGCCATAGAGCGCGCTGAACCGCGCGGTGGTCAGGGGCTCATTGACCGGCGTCCATTCGCGCACCCACGGATAGCGGTCGGCCACGGCGCGCGCGTGCGCCGCCAGTCCCTCCGCAAAACCTTCGTCCAGCAGGCTGGTGTAGGCCGGCCCCGAGCCATGGTGAACCAGCCCCACGATCGGCCGCACGCCCAGCCGCCTCAGCTCGCCCAGCCGCTCGTCGCTCCAGCGCCAGTCGCGCGCGTCCGGCGACCTCGGCGACACCCGCTCCCACAGCACCGGATAGCGCAGGGCCGTCACGCCCAGCCCGGCGAACAGCTCCAGGTCCGACAGCCGCTCCTGATGTCCGGACAGCACGGTCTGGTCGACGAACCGGTCGCCGAGCCGGTTCACCGTGCACTCGTGCCCGCCCCAGAGCTGCAACTCGTGCGCGCGTGCGCTCAATGGCCTGTTCCCTCGGTTCCCTGAACCAAGGGCAACCCCTTGCGGCCAAGCTAGGTTCCCGACTGTCCGCCGGCCGACAGATGGTCCATCGGCCGCCGGTAGGTCTCCGGCAGCAGGAACAGGCCGATCACCACCGTCGCCGCCGCCACGATCACCGGATACCACAGGCCCGAATAGAGGTTCCCCGTGGCCGCCACGATGGCGAAGGCCGTGGTCGGCAGGAAGCCGCCGAACCAGCCGTTGCCGATGTGATAGGGCAGCGACATCGAGGTGTAGCGGATCCGCGCCGGAAACAGCTCGACCAGCAGCGCTGCGATCGGCCCGTAGACCATGGTCACCAGCAGGACGAGGAAGGCCAGGATGGCGACCACCGCCGCCGTGTTCACGCGCGCGGGGTCGGCGGCCTCCGGATAGCCCGCCGCGTTCAGGGCCGCGCGCGTCTCGGCCTGGAAGGCGGCGATGGCCTCGACCCGCGCTTCGCCGGTCACCGTCGAAGGATCGGGGGCCGTGACCACCGCCTCGCGATGCGCACCTCGGCGACCGCTCCGGGCTCCGCCGCCACGGTCTGGTAGCCGACGCCCGCCTTGGCGAGGAAGGCCTTGGCGATGTCGCAGGACTGACTGTCGAAGCGGTTGCGGCCCACCGGATCGAACTGGAACGAGCAGTCGCCGGGCGCGGCCCGCACTGTCACCGGCGCGCTCGCCTGCGCCTGGGCCAGGGCGGGATTGGCCGCCCACGTCAGGGCGTTGAAGGCCGGGAAATACGTGAGGGCCGCCAGCGCGCAGCCGGTCAGGATGATCTTC
>CBIHLR010000027.1:0-18595 GCA_966210875.1 uncultured Brevundimonas sp.
GTCGGCGGTGCTGAGCGCGCTGCTGCGGGGGGGTGGGACCGAGGCGCAGGCGGCGGACGCGGTGGCGCGGACGTGTTCGCCTCGAGAGGCGGCGGAGGCCGTGGCCGAGGCGTTCCGGGCGGCGGGCTGATGTGGGCGCGGATGCTGCGTCTGGCGGTGGGTCTGGGCATGACGCCCGAGGCCTTCTGGCGGCTGTCGCTGAAGGAATGGCGGGCGCTGACGGAGGTGGAGGCGGCGCCGGCTATGGGACGGGACGCCTTCGACGAATTGGCCCGGCGGTGGCCGGATGGAGACGGAGATGAGCGACAGCTTTGACGGGTCCGGCCTGGACGCCGTGCCCGTGCGGGCGGCCGAGGCTGCGGAGGCGCTCGAGCGTTTGAAGGAACCGGCCGAGGCCGCGGCGAGTGCGATCGAGACGGCGTTCAGCGAGGCGGGCGAGAGCCTGGCGCGGTCGCTCGCGCGGGCGGCGGCGGACGGGGAGATCAGCCTGGCGGAACTGGCGCGGGCGGTGCTGGCGGCGGTGAACGCAGGGGTCGGCGGCAAGGGCGGTTCGCTGGGCGAGGTCCTGGCGCAGGCGCTGGCGGGCGCGTTCGGCGGCGGCCGGGCCGAGGGCGGGCCTGTGTCTGCCGGCATGGGCTATCTGGTCGGCGAACGGGGGCCGGAGGTGTTCCGGCCCACGAGCGCGGGCGTGATCGAGCCGATGGGGTCCCGCGCGGTGACCGTGAACGTCACCGTCCAGGGCGGGTCCGAGGCCCTGCTGCGCTCGGAGGCGCAGATCGCCCAGGCTCTGGCGCGGGCCGCGAGCCTGGGCGTGCGCGGCTAGGCGTCAGGCGCCCGTCAGCGGCGGGGTGCGCGGCGAGCCGTACTGGTTCGTGCCCGGGTCACCCTTCGACAGGCCGACCCACAGGACGAAGGCGATGTAGATGATGAAGGACAGGCCCAGGACCAGTCCGGCGCTGCCCACGGCGGCGAGCGCGTCGGCTTCGCTGCCCATCCCGCCCGTCAGCATCGCCGCGCCGCCCATGGCGACCGCGATGATCCCGGCGATGAAGCCGATGACGAACGGAACGGCGGCCAGCCAGCCGGTCTTGCCGAAGTCGTGCAGCCGCTTCGAGAACAGGCAAACCCACGGATAGATCAGGATGATCGAGGCGATCTGACCGATCACCGGGATGAACGACAGGATGATCCCGCCGACGAAGAGGATCAGGAAGCCGATCCAGAAGTCCTTTTGGCCGATCCGGCCTTTCGCGTCGAGAAACAGGGTTTTCCAGTCCATCGGAGTCTCCAGCACTGAGGCGGACGCTCCGCCCCTCCCTGAGGGCGAGTTTGGACGAACCGTATTCAATCAACAAGGGAAAGAGGCATGGACGCCTTTCACGAGGTCGCGCTGCCAGCGCGACTGGCGTTCGGCTCGACCGGCGGGGTCGAACGGCGGACCGAAGTCGTCACCCTGGCGTCCGGGTTCGAGCGGCGGTCGACGCCCTGGGCGCACGGCCGCAGGCGATATCTGATCGGGGCGGGCCTGCGGTCGCTCGAGGACATGGCGGCGCTGACGGCCTTCTTCGAGGCGCGGCGCGGAAGGCTGCATGGGTTCCGGTTCCGGGACTTCGCGGACTTCCTGAGCTGCGCGCCGGGCGTCCAGCCCGGGGCGATGGATCAGGCGATCGGGACAGGCGATGGCGGCACGACCGAGTTCCAGCTGGCAAAGACCTACGGCGACCATGTTCGGCCGATCCGCAAACCGGTGGCGGGCTCGGTCGTCGTGGCCGTGGACGGGGTCGAGCTGGGCTCCGATGACTACGAGGTCGAGGCGACGACGGGGCGCGTGACCCTGGCCGAGGCGCCGCTCGAAGGCGCCGTGGTGACCACCGGCTTCCTCTTCGACACGCCGGTGCGGTTCGACGCGGAACGGATCGAGGTGACGCTGGAGAGCTTCGAGGCCGGCCGGCTGGCCGCCGTGCCGCTGATCGAGATCAGGATCTGAGACATGAGAGACGTGCCGGAGGCGCTGGTCGCCCGCGTCGAGAGCGGGGCGGCGACGATGTGCCATGCCTGGATCGTGGAGCTGGCCGACGAGACGCGGCTGGGCTTCACCGACCACGACGAGGAGCTGGAGGTGGCGGGCGTCCCGTGCCGGGCCGGGTGTGGCTGGACAGTCGGGGCGGGGCATCAGGAGGTGGGCGAGCCTGGCCTGAGTGCGGCCTCGGCAGTGCTGGATGTGGACGGTCCGACGGAAGCGGACATCGACCAGGGCCGCTGGGACGGGGCGCGGGTCGAGCACTGGCGGGTCGACTGGGCCGAGCCCGAGCTGCGGGTGCGGCTCGCGGTCGGGACGATCCGCAGGCTGGTGAGGCGGGGCGACCAGGTGATCGCCGAGATGGAGGGCCCGATGGCGGCGCTCGACCGGGTGGTGGGCCGGACCTTCAGCCGGCTGTGCGACGCGGTGCTGGGTGATGGCCGCTGCGGCGTGGACCTGGGCGCGCATCCGGGCGCGACCTGCGACAATCGGTTCGGGACCTGTCGGGACGTGTTCGCGAACGCCTCGAACTTCCGTGGTTTTCCGGACATGCCGGGCGACGACTTCCTGCTGGCGCGGCCCGCGAGCGGCGGACGGCACGATGGCGGGAGCCGGCGATGAAGGCGAGCGAGGCGGCGCTGGTCGAGGCGCGGCGGTGGCTGGGCACGCCCTATCGGCATCAGGCGAGCCGGATGGGCGTGGGCTGTGACTGCCTGGGGCTGGTCCGGGGGGTGTGGCGCAGCCTCTACGGCGCCGAGCCGGAGGCGACGCCGCCCTATCGGCCGGACTGGGCGGAGGTGGGCGGGGAGGAACGGCTGCTGGAGGCCGCGCGGCGGTGGCTGGTCGAAAAGCCGGTGGCGGCGGCGGAGCCGGGCGACGTGCTGGTGTTCCGGATGAGCCCGGACGCCGCGGCCAAGCACTGCGCCCTGATGAGCGAGGCCGGTGAGCCGGGGAAGATCATCCACGCCTACTGGGGGCGGGCGGTGGTGGAGAGCTGGCTGGGCGAGTGTTGGCGGCGTCGGCTGGTGGCGGCCTTCGCCTTTCCGGAAATCGGAGACGTTGAATGGCGCAGGTGATCCTGGGCGGCGTCGGCCGCGCGGTCGGCGGGCCGCTGGGCTCGGCCATCGGGAGCGCACTGGGCGCCCAAGTCGACCGGCTGGCGATCGGGTCGCTGGAGCCTCCGCGGCAGGTGGGTCCGAGGCTTGGCGGGCTGCAGGTGCAGGGCGCCTCCGAGGGGGCGCCTATACCGGCGGCTCTCGGGCGGGTTCGTGTCGTCGGCCAGGTGATCTGGGCGGCGCGCTTCCTGGAGCATCGGCGGGAGCAGAGCGCCGGCAAGGGTGGGCCGCGCACGGTGGACTACGGCTATTCGCTGAGCTTCGCGGTCGGGCTGTGCGAGGGGCCGATAGATGGGATCGGCCGGGTCTGGGCGGACGGTGAGCCGCTGGACCTGTCGGGCGTGGCCATGCGCGTGCATCGGGGGACCGAGGACCAGGCGCCCGATCCGCTGATCGAGGCGGTGGAGGGTGCGGCGCCGGCCTATCGCGGCCTGGCCTATGTGGTGTTCGAGGACCTGCCGCTCGACGCCTTCGGAGACCGCACGCCGCAGCTGGCGTTTGAGGTGTTTCGCCGGCCGCGCGGCGCGGAGCCGCGGCTGGAGGACAGGATCGAAGGCGTCTGCCTGATCCCGGGCTCGGGCGTGTTCGTCTATGCGACGGCGCCGGTATTGAGGCGCGAGAGCCTGATCCGAACGGCGGCGGAGAATGTGAACAACCGCGACGGGCGGGCCGATGTGCTGGTGTCTCTGGACCAGTTGCAGGCGCAGTTGCCGAACCTGAAGCGGGTGACCGTGGTGGTCAGCTGGTTCGGGACTGACCTCAGGGCCAGCGAATGTGAGGTCCGGCCGGGGGTCGAGCGGGCGGCCAAGGACACGGCGCCCGAGACCTGGCGGGTGAACGGCGTCGAGCGCGAGGAGGCGCATGTCGTGTCGCAGAGCGGGGGCGGGCCGGCCTACGGCGGCACGCCCTCGGACGCCTCGGTGCTGGCGCTGATCGCGGAGCTGAAGGCGCGGGGGCTGGAGGTGACGCTGCTGCCCTTTCTGCTGATGGACCTGCCGGCGGGGAACGGGTTGCCGGATCCGTACGGCGGGGCGGAGCAGGGCGCCTATCCGTGGCGCGGCCGGATCAGCTGTCACCCCGCACCGGGCCAGGCCGGGTCGCCAGACGGGATGGTCGCGGCCGAGGCGCAGGTCGCGGCCTTCTTCGGCACGGCGGGCCCGGGCGACTTCGACGTGGGCGGCGGGGCTGTGAGCTACGCCGGACCGGGCGAATGGTCGTGGCGCCGGATGGTGCTGCACTATGCGCACCTGGCCGTCCTGGCGGGCGCGGACGGGCTGGTCATCGGCTCGGAGCTGCGCGGCCTGACGCGGGTGCGTGGCGAGAGCGGCTATCCCGCGGTCGAGGCCCTGAGGAGCCTGGCCCAGGACTGCCGGGCGGTGCTGGGCGCGGGGCCAATGCTGACCTATGCGGCCGACTGGAGCGAGTGGTCCGGCGTGCAGCACGCGGACGATCCCGGCGGGTTCGTGTTCAACCTCGATCCGCTGTGGGCGGACGCGGCGATCAGTTGCGTGGGCGTGGACTGGTATCCGCCGCTGACGGACTGGCGGGACGGCGGCGACCACCTTGATGCGCTGGAGGACTGGAGCGGGCCCGCGGATGCCGCCTATCTGACTGCGCGCGTGCAGGGCGGCGAGGGCTGGGACTGGTTCTATGCCGACGCGGCCGCGCACTTGGCGCAGGCGCGGACGCCGATCGCGGACCCGACCTGGGATGAGCCGTGGGTGTTCCGGCCCAAGGACCTGACCGGCTGGTGGAGCCATGCGCACCACGACCGCGTGGGCGGCGCGCGAGCCGCGACGCCGACCGACTGGATCCCGGGGATGAAGCCGGTCCGGCTGATCGAGTTTGGGTGCGGGGCGGTCGATCGCGGCGGCAATGCGCCGAACCTGTTTCTCGATCCGAAGAGCTCGGAGAGCGCCGCGCCGCCGTTCTCGGACGGGACGCGGGACGATCTCGTGCAGCGGCGGGCGCTGGAGGCGGTCATCGAGGTGCTGGGCGACAGCCCGGCGCTCGAGGCGATGGACGCATGGTGCTGGGACGCGCGACCCTTCCCGGACTTTCCGGCGCGGTCGGAGGTCTGGGCCGACGGGGCGAACTGGACGACAGGCCACTGGCTGAACGGCCGGATGCTGGGTGAGGCGGCGGACCTGATCGCGGCCCTGTGCGCGCGGGCGGGTGTGGCGGCTGAGGATCTGGATCTGAGCGAGGTCGCCGGAACGATCGAGGGGTTCCTCGTCGATCGGCCGATGACGACGGCCCAGGCGCTGGCGCCGCTGATGCTGGCGCTGGGCGCCGAACTGACGGAGCGGGGCGGACGGATCACCGCGCTGACCAGCGGCGGTGCGATCCTGGACCTCGCCGAGCACGATCTGGTGCTTTCGGAGGCGGGGCCGGCGGTCGAGCGGTCGCGGGTGCTGGAGGCCGGGCCGGGATGCGCGCAGGCGCGGTTCATCGACGGGGCGGCGGACTATCGGACCGGCTCGGTGGTGGCGCGCCGGGACGCCGGCGAGGCGGACGCCGTGCTGCAACTGGACCTGCCGATGGTGACGAGCGCCGCCCGGGCCGAGGCGGTTGCGGCGCATGCCCTGGCCCTGGCGAACGGTCGGCGGGAGACGGCGAGCGCGAGCCTGTCGCCGCTGGCTGCGCTGAAGCTCGAACCCGGCGATCAGGTGCGGCTGCCGGATGAGGCGCTGCCGCGCCGGGTCGAGCGTATCGACCTGGACGAGACGCCGAGGGCCAGCTTCGGGCCGGTTCCGCCCGGGCTGGGCGCAATAACGGACGACGCCGCGACGCCGGGCGAGCCGCATCGCCCCGCCGGCGCGCCCTGGATGGCCTTGCTGGACCTGCCGGCGATCGGGGGCGGAGACGGACCGCGCGTCGCCCTGGCTGCCGAGCCGTGGACGCCGTTGGATGTCCACGCGGGCCCGACGGCCGAACTGGGGAGCCCGCGGGCGCGAGCGACGCAGCCGGCGACGGTGGGCGTGCTGGCGGCGCCGCTGGAGCCCGGCCGGGGCCACCGCTGGGACGAGGCGTCGGCGGTGCGGCTGCGGCTGGACGGGCGCGATCCCGCAAACGTGGAAAAGGCCGCCGTGCTGGGCGGCGCGAACCTGTTGGCGATTGAGAGCGCCGACGGCGGTTGGGAGGTCCTGCAGTTCCGGAGCGCCGAGATGGTGGAGCCGGACGTCTGGCGGCTGAGCGGCCTGCTGCGCGGGCAGGGCGGGACGGAAGCCGAGGCCAGGGCCGGCGCCGAGACCGGCGCGCGGGTGGTGGTGCTGGATGAGGCGGTCGTCATGGCGGGGATGGCCGAGGCCGAACGCGGGCTGCCGCTCGTCTGGCGCGCGGGGCCGGCCGGCGCGCCGCCGGGCGGGCCGGCGTCGGCCGAGGCCTCCTTCACCTGGCGCGGCGTGGCTCGGCGGCCCTGGGCGCCGGCGCATTTGCGCGCCCATGCCGGGGCCGGCGGAACGGTCGAGCTGAGCTGGGTGCGGCGGACACGACTGGGCGGCGACGGCTGGGATATCGAGCCGCCGCTGAACGAAGAACGCGAGGTCTATCGCGTCGAAATCCTGGCGGGGGAGGTGGTGGCGGCCGTCCAGGAGACGATCGCGCCCGCCTTCAGCTGGACGACGGCCGCCCAGGCGGAGGCCTTTCCTCATGGCTTGCCGGAAGGGCTGAAGGCGCGGGTGGCGCAGGGCTCTGCGACCTGGGGCTGGGGGGCGGTTGCGGAGACCGCGCTCAGCTAGGGCCTTGCTTCGAAGCCGGGATCGACTAACTCACTCGCCTTTGCGGATACGAGCGGTGCTTTGGCGGGCGATCCCTACCAGGAACTGGGCATAGGCCGGACGGCGAGCCAGGCGGAGGTCAAGAAGGCCTTCCACAAGCTCGCCAAGGAGCTGCATCCCGACCGCAATCCCGGCGACAAGACGGCCGAGGAGCGCTTCAAGCGCGTCAGTTCAGCCTTCGACCTGCTCGGCGACCCGGAGAAGCGCGCCAAGTTCGACCGGGGCGAGATCGACGCCGACGGACGCGAGACGTTTCGGGGATTCGGCGGCGGCCAGCGCGGGGCAGGCCCGCAGGGCGGCTTCGGAGGGCGCTTCGAGGGCGCGGACCTGGACGATATCTTCGACATCTTCGGGGGTCTCGGCGGTGGGCGTCAGCGCGGCCCGGCCAAGGGCCAGGATGTGCGGGCGCGGCTGGAGATCTCGCTGGAGGAAGCGATCCAGGGCGGGACGCGGCGCATCGCCTTTTCCGATGGTCGGACGCTGGACGTCGGCATCCCCAAGGGCGCCGGCGACGGCCAGGTCCTAAGGTTGAAGGGGCAGGGCGCGCCGAGCCGTTCCGGCGGACCGTCAGGCGACGCCCTGATTGAACTGGTGATCGCACCGCACCCGATCTATCGGCGCGAGGGCGCGGATCTGCACATGGAAGTGCCGATCTCGGTCCCGGACGCGGTGCTCGGCGGCAAGGTGACGGCCCAGACCCCGGACGGGCCGGTGGCGCTGAACGTCGCCAAGGGGTCGAACACCGGCAAGGTGCTTAGGCTGAAGGGCCGCGGCGCCTTCGACGCCCGCACCGGGCGACGTGGCGACCTGTTCGCCCGTCTGGTGGTCAGCCTGCCGAACTCGATCGACCCCGAACTGGAGAGGTTCGCCGAGGACTGGCGCGCCAAGCGTCCCTATTCCCCCGCGGGGCGTTGAGGGTGGCCGAGGTCCTGAACGGTCGTAAACTGGCTGTTCAGTCGCCGTTCAGGGCGCGAGGCCTAACCCTGCCGTCCATGAACCGCCGCCTTGTCCTCCTCGCCGCCCTGATCGCGACCGCCGCGCCGGTCGCGGCTGAGGCCGCGCAGCCGATGCCCGGTTTTTCGCCGGCGCAGTACCGGCAGGACCGTGACCGGAGCGCGCGTGACGATGATCGTCCGCGCTGGAGCCTGAGCGAGGTCGTGCGCCGCCTGCGCGGCAGCCGCCAGGGCCAGATGCTGGACGCGCGCGAAAGCTCCTACGGCGGGCGGCCGGTCTTTGTGATCATCTGGGAGTATCCCGGCGGTCGCGTCGCGAATATCTACGTGGACCAGCGCACTGGCGCGGTGATCGGAGAAGACTGACATGCGGGTTCTGCTGGTCGAGGACGATCCGGACCTGTCGCGTCAACTGAAGAGCGCCCTGGCCGACGCCGGCTATGCGGTCGATCACGCCCCCGACGGCGAGGAGGCCCACTTCCTCGGCGACACCGAACCCTATGATGCGGTGATCCTCGACCTCGGCCTGCCCAAGATCGACGGCGTGTCGGTGCTGGAGCGCTGGCGGCGCGAGGGCAAGGCGACGCCGGTGCTGATCCTAACCGCGCGCGGCGCCTGGTCCGACAAGGTGGCGGGATTTGACGCGGGCGCCGACGACTATCTGACCAAGCCGTTCCATACCGAAGAGTTGCTGGCGCGACTGCGCGCCCTGCTGCGCCGGTCGGCGGGCCATGCGGCGGCGACCCTGCAGTGCGGCGGCCTAAGGCTGGATCCGCGCGCGGCCCGGGCCAGCGTGAACGGCGAGCCTGTCCGGCTGACTTCGCTGGAATACCGGCTGCTGCACTACATGATGATGCACCAGGGCCGGGTGATCAGCCGCACCGAGCTGGTCGAGCACCTGTACGACCAGGACTTCGACCGCGACTCCAACACCATCGAGGTGTTCGTCGGCCGGGTGCGCAAGAAGATCGGCTCGGACCGGATCGAGACCGTGCGGGGGCTGGGCTATCGGCTGATCCCGCTGGAAGGCGAGAGCGACGCATGACCGAGGCGCCGGCGCCCGCGCCGGCCATCAAGCCAAGGGGGTCCCTGACCCGCCGCCTCATCTGGCTGGCGGCGATCTGGAGCGTTGTCGCCCTGATCCTGGCCGGCGGCCTGCTCACCACCGCCTTCCGCGACACCGCCCTGCGACGCCTGGACGGGGTGATCGAGATGTCCGACCGCGAGGTGGTGGCCGTTACCCGCGTCGTGAACGGCCAGGTCATTACGCCCCAGATCCAGGACGCCCGCACCCTGCGGGCGCTGTCGGGCAAGTACTGGTCCGTCGTCGAGCCGACGGCCGACGGCGGGTTGCGGGCGCTGACCCGCTCGGAATCGCTGTTCGACGCCACCCTGCCGGGTCCGCCGGCGGGCGCCCAGGCGGTTCTCGCCCAGCCGGGCGAACCCTATTTCTACAACGCGATCGGCCCGGATGAGCAGCGCCTGCGGGTGATGGCGGTGGCCCGCACCCTGCCCAACCGCGAGGCGCCGGTCATCTTCCTGTCGGCCATCGACCGGCGGCAGATCGACCTCGACGCCGGTAACTTCGCGCTCCTCACCTGGACGGCGCTGGCCCTGATGGGCGCCGGCCTGATCGGGGCGGTGTTCATTCAGGTCAGAGTCGGGCTTCGGCCCCTCTACGCCCTCGGTCAGGAGGTCGCGGACGTTCGCCGTGGCAAGGCGCAGCGGCTGGTGGGCTCGTATCCGCGCGAGATCGCCCCCCTGGCCGACGAGCTGAACGCCCTGCTGGATCACAACCAGGAGGTGGTGGAGCGCCAGCGCACCCACGTCGGCAACCTGGCCCACGCGCTGAAGACGCCGCTGGCGGTGATGCTGGCGGAGGCCGGGTCGGACGAGGGGCTGCTGGCCTCGACCGTGCGCCGGCAGGCGGACCTGATGAAGGCGCAGGTCGACCACCACCTGCAGCGCGCCCGGGCCGCCGCGCGGGCGCAGGGTTCGGGTCAGAGCACCCCCGTCGACGAAGTCCTGGACGAGCTGGCCGTGCTGCTCGAGCGGGTCTACCAGTCCAAGGACGTGGTCATCGACTGGCGCGCCGACGAGACGCTGGCGTTCCGGGGCGAGCGACAGGACCTGCAGGAGATCCTCGGCAATCTGCTGGAGAACGCCAGCAAATGGGCCAAGGGGCGCGTGCGAGTGACCGCCGGGCCGGTGGCCGCGGGACGCATGCTGGTGACCGTCGAGGACGATGGCCCGGGCCTGCCGGCCGACCAGCGCGACGCCGTCCTCAAGCGCGGGACGCGGCTGGACGAGGAGGCGCCGGGATCCGGTCTCGGCCTGTCGATCGTGGACGAACTGGTGAAGTCCTATGGCGGCAAGCTGACGCTCGGCGTCGCGCCCCTGGGGGGGCTGGAGGTCCGGCTCGAGCTGCCGATGGTCGAGGGCTGACGGCTCCGGTTCCCGGCAAGGGCTTCGTTAACCCAAATTGGTGACGCTTAGGGTGCGGCTGACTCTCGCCGTACCCGGGACGTCCGATGTCGGACCTGTCTGAGCAGAAACGCGCCGCGATGGCGCAGCTGATCGAGTCCGCGCCGGACGAGATGCTCGCCTCCATAGCGGCCGCCTTCCGGGGCTCGCGCAACGCGCGCGCCCAGGCCGTCTGCGAGGCGGCCGAAGCCGCGCGCCTGAACCGCGCCGCGCGCGCGCTGGCGCTCGGCCCCGTCCTGCCGTTGTTCTCGGCGCGCGCGGACGGCGTGAGGGCGCCGGCCTTCCAGAAATTCACCCTGAACCGCCTGTGGGCCGAGCTCGGCGCGCGCCGGCCGGAGGCCATCGCCATTCTGACCGCGCGCCTTCGGTCCGAGGAGTTCGATGCGCCCAGCGTGCTCGTCGACGGTCTCTGCGCCGAGGCGGCCTCTCTGCTGCGCGACGGTGAGGTCGGGCGCTGGGGATTGTCGAGCGAGGAAGAGGCCGAGCAGCTGGCCGCCTATTTCGAACTGGCTCCGCTGGCGCGCGCGGCCCTGCCCAGACTGCACGACTGGCTCGGACGGCTCAGCGAGGAACGCGGCGTGGCGCTTCGGCTGGCGTTCAAGGACGCGGCGGCGGTGCGCGACGACGGCGCGGCGCGGCTGCTCGAGATTCTGATGAGCCACCTCGGCCACGCCGGCCAGGTGCTGAGGCTGATTGCGGCCATCACCGACGGCGCCCGCGAGGGCTTCATCCGCAGCTCCGAACTGTCCGACTTCGGCGAACGTCTGGTCGAGTTCGTCGAAGCCCAGGCGGGCCGGCTGAAGCGGCTCGGGCCGCGCGCCACGATCAAGGACGCCGAGGACGCCATCGAGGCCCTGGAGGCCGCGACCGAGGTCATCACCGAGTTCAGCCTGTCGATCCCGCAGTCGTCCGACGGGGACTGGACCCGCCGCCTGACCGCCGCCCGGGGCGTGATGTCCAGCCAGCTGGAATCCACGCTGCGTAGCGCCGAGAAGCTGGTCGACAAGGCCCTGCCGCTGTCCTCGACGCGTATCGCCGGGCGGATGTCGCGCCTGGCGCCCAACCTGGCCGCTGATCCGGAGGCGCCGGCCGTGGGCGAGGCGCGGGCGGTGCTGGTGGTGCTCGACGGGACGCGCGGCCTCGCCGCCGCCATGGGCTGTGAATCGCTGAGGTCCCAGGTCGCCGAGGCGGTGGCGGCGCGGGCCGACTCCTACGCCGAGGAGGTGCTGCAGGCGCTGCATGCCGGCGAGGTGGAGGACGTTCCTCGGGCGCTCGCCCTGCTGGACGTGGCCGCCGAGGTCCTGGCGCTCTCACGAGGGGCCCAGGCCGCCGCACTGGTGCGCCGCAGGGCCGCCGTTGCGCTTGCGTCCGAGCCGGGATCGGGCGAGGCGGCCTGAGCCTTCAATTCGCCCAACCGCCGCGCTAGAGGCTTGCCCTCATGCGGTCCTTCAAGTCCCCGCGCGCCCGTCGGCGCATGCTCGTCCTCGCGGTGGTCACGCCGGTCCTGGCGGTGGCCGTGGGCCTGACCCTTTGGGCCATGCGCGAGCAGGTGACCTTCTTCTATTCCCCCGCCGAGGCCGCCGAGGCCGATCTGACACCCGGGGTCATGATCCGGCTGGGCGGACTGGTCGAGGAAGGCTCGGTTTCGCAGGCTGGGGGCGTGGTGCGCTTTTCGGTCAC
Source organism: uncultured Brevundimonas sp. (assembly GCA_966210875.1). Classification (GTDB taxonomy): domain Bacteria; phylum Pseudomonadota; class Alphaproteobacteria; order Caulobacterales; family Caulobacteraceae; genus Brevundimonas. The sequence goes on from CBIHLR010000027.1 coordinate 12,032, forward strand.
CGACGGCGCGGCCTCGACCCGCGTCAGCTACGAGGGCGACCTGCCCGACCTGTTCCGCGAGGGGCAGGGGGTGGTGGTGCAGGGCGCCTTCCAGCCGGACGGCGGCTTTGAGGCGAGCGAGGTGCTGGCCAAGCACGACGAGACCTACATGCCGCGCGAGGTCGCGGAATCCCTCAAGCGCCAGGGCCGCTGGCGCGAGGGCGAGGTTGCGCCGAATTCATGATCACGGGGCGGGAATCCCGGGCGGTCGCCAAGGATTTGCTGCATTGTGGCGCACAGTTCGCTTGGCCTTGGGCTTGCACCGCCCAGGGCCTATATCCGTGTGAGGACAGCCGGGCCGAGACCGGCAAGTGGGAAGGACGACGCTTAGAGACATGCTGAAGCGCAAGGAGTTCATCGCCGGAGCCGCCGTCGGACTGGTCATTGCGGCCGCGGCCACGGCGGGAGGCGTGATCGACTGGCCCGACGCCCGGGCTCAGGCCATCTCGCCCGCCGACTCGCTTCTGGTGCGCGCCTCGGGCCAGCCGGTGTTCTCGCCGCCGCCCGGCGCCCCGATGTCCTTCGCCGACATCGTGGATGCGGTGTCGCCCGCGGTGGTCTCGATCGACGTGCGCCAGCGGGTCGACGCGGGCGCCCTGCGCGAGATCCCCGGCTTCGAGAATTTCCCCTTCGACATCCTGCCGGAACAGCCGGACGGGGAGGAAGGCGAGCAGCAGGACGTGCCCGAGCAGTTCGGCTCGGGCTCGGGCTTCTTCATCTCGGCTGACGGCTACATCGTCACCAACAACCACGTGGTCGAGAACGCCGAGGAGATCACGGTCCGCCTGAACGACGACCGCGAGCTGACGGCGACCCTGGTGGGCTCGGATCCGGAAACGGACCTGGCCGTGCTGCGCGTCGAGGGAAACAGCTTCCCGTTCGTGCGCTTCGAGACAGAGGCGCGGCCGCGCGTCGGCGACTGGGTGCTGGCCATCGGTAATCCTCTGGGCCTGGGCGGCACGGTCACGGCCGGCGTCGTCTCGGCCTACGGCCGCCAGAACGTCGATCCGCGTACGGCCTATGTCGACTACATGCAGATCGACGCGCCCATCAATCGGGGCAACTCGGGCGGGCCGACCTTCGACATCCACGGCCGCGTCATCGGAGTGAACTCGGCGATCCTGTCGCCGAACGGCTATTCGGTCGGCATCGGCTTCGCCATTCCGGCCGACACCGCCGACCGCATCACCCGCCAGCTCATCGGCCAGGGCAGCGTCGAGCGCGGCTATGTCGGCATCACGGTCGGCTCGGTCACGGACGACATCCGCGAGGCCCTGGCCCTGCCGGACAGCCTGGAAGGCGCCTACGTCAGCGGCGTGAACCCGGACGGACCGGGCGAGCGCGGCGGCCTGCAGGAAGGCGACATCGTGGTCGCGGTGAACGGGGAAGAGGTTTCCGACAACACCGAACTGACCCGGCGCGTGGCCGCAGTGGCCGTGGGCGAGACCGTGGCCTTCGACGTGCTGCGCAACGGCGAACGTCGGACGGTCAATGTGCGCGCCGTGGCGCGCCCGTCGGCGCGCGAGCTGGCGGCCCTGAACGCCGAGCCGGAACGGGTCACCCTGCCCGAGGGCGCCGACGTGCCGGAAGGCGAGGCCGCCATCGGCCTGACCCTCGCGCCCGTGACGCCGCAGGTCCGGGAGCTCTACAGCCTGGGCGACCGCATCAGCGGCCTGGTGATCACCGAGGTCCAGCCGCGCACCCGCTTCGCGCGTCTTGGCGTTCTCCCCGGCGACGTGCTGACCCGGGCGGACAACCGGCCGCTCCGCAGCGTCGATGACCTGCGCGGAACCGTTCAGCGGCTGCGCGCCGCGGGCCGGCCGAGCATTCTGCTGTCCCTGAACCGGGGCGGTCAGAGCATCCCGGTGACGGTCGAGCTGGATGAGCTGCCGGTGGCCGACTCAGCGGCGGGCCGCTAGAGTCAGAGGGTTAGGGGGGACGGCCATGCGGATCTTGATCGTCGAGGATGACCAGGAGGCTTCGGCCGCCATGTGTCGGGGTCTGACCGAGGCCGGCCACTCGTGCATCACCGCCCCTGACGGCGCCTACGGCCTCGAGGAAGCCAACAAGGGCGACTTCGACGTCTATGTCGTGGACCGGATGATGCCGCGCCTGGACGGCGTCGGCATGGTGGAAACCCTGCGCCGCCAGGGCGACCAGACGCCGGTGCTGTTCCTGTCGGCGCTCGGTGAGGTCGAGGACCGCGTCACGGGCCTGCAGGCCGGGGCCGATGACTATCTGGTCAAGCCCTACGCCTTCGCCGAGCTGATCGCCCGGGTCGAGGCCCTGGCCCGCCGGCGCGAGACCGGCTCGGTCCAGACCGTGCTCAAGGTCGGCGACCTGGAGATGAACCTCATCAGCCGCGAGGTCACCCGCTCGGGCCAGGAAATCGACCTTCAGCCGCGCGAGTTCCAGCTGCTCGAGTTCCTGATGCGCCACGCCGGCCAGTCGGTGACCCGCACCATGCTGCTCGAGAAGGTCTGGGAGTATCACTTCGATCCCCAGACCAACGTCATCGACGTCCACATCAGCCGGCTAAGATCCAAAATCGACAAGGGCTTCGACAAGCCCATGCTGCAGACCGTGCGCGGGGCGGGATACCGCCTGGAGGCCTGACTTCGGTGAAGCTGCCGTCGCTCTTTCGGCGGACACCTTTTCGCCTGACGCTGCTGTTCCTGGCGCTGTTCGCGACGGCGGCCAGCGCGCTTCTTCTCTACATTTACGTGGCCTCCAAGTCCGAGGCGGAGGCGCGCGCGGAGGCCGACATCCGCCGCGAGGTGGCGGCCCTCACCGCCATCTACCGTCAGCGCGGGGTGGACGCCCTGAACGCCGAGCTTATCGAGCGCACGTCCAAGGGCGGGCCCTACCTGTTCCTGCTGATGGACCGGGACGGCCAGCCGCAGACCGGAAACGTCAACGAGAGTCCGATGACCGAATATTCGGGCAGCGGCGAGCAGTGGGAGACCTTCCGCCTTTCCGGCGCCGACGAGCAGGGGCGGGTGATGCGCCGAGCGGCCATGGGCATGCAGATGCGCCTGCCCGGAGGCGAGCTGCTGTTCGTCGGCGAGGACATCGGCGACACCGAGGCCTATCTCAACCGGCTTACCCAGGCCCTCTGGGGCGCGGCCGCCCTGGTGTTCCTGCTGGGTCTGGGCGGCGGGCTGTTCCTGAGCCGGGGCGTCGAACGCGCCATGGCCGGGGTGAACCGGGTGGTGGCCGCGGTCCAGGCCGGCGACCTGAAGCAGCGCGTGCCCCTGCGCAACTCGGGCGACGAGCTCGACGAACTGGGCGCCAATCTCAACCGCATGCTGGACCGGCTGGAGCAGTCCATGGCCTCGATCCGCCATGCCGGCGACGCCATCGCCCACGACCTGCGCTCGCCGCTGACCCGCATGCGGGCCAAGCTCGAGGTGGCCATTATCGACGTCGAGAACGGCCGGGCCGATCCCACCGAGGCGCTGGGCAACGCCCTGACCGAGGCGGACGAACTGCTCAAGACCTTCAACACCGTGCTGGCCATCGCCCGGCTGCAGGCGGCGGGTGAAACGCCGGATCCCGCGGTGTTCGACGCGGCGGACCTCGCCGCCGACATGGCCGAACTCTATGAGCCGGCGGCCGAGGACAAGGGGCTCGACTTCTCCGCCGAGATCGAGCGCGGGCTGCCGGTGAACGCCAACCGCGCCTTTCTGGCCCAGGCCCTGGCCAACCTCATCGACAACGCGATCAAGTACACCCCGTCGGGCGGCGCCGTGATGCTGCGGGCGCGGCGCCGTTCGAACGGTGAGGTCGAGTTCTCCGTCACCGACACGGGCCCCGGCGTGCCCGACGAGCACCGCGAGCGGGTGGTTCAACGCTTCGTGCGCCTGGAAAACAGCCGCACCGAGCCCGGCTCGGGCCTTGGGCTGTCGCTGGTCGCCGCCGTGGCCGAGGCCCACGACGGCCGGCTGCAGCTCGACGAGGGGCCGGGCGCCATGGACGGCCATGGCCCGGGCCTGAGAGTGGCCTTCATCCTCCCGCCGGCCTGATGGCCGCCGCGCGCCTGGCCGATCTGATCCAGCCCTGCGGCCCCGTGGTCGCGGGCGGCGTGCCCGGCCTGACGGCGGACCGCCTGGCCGAAGCCGCCGAAGACGGCGGCTGGCGCGACCTCTGGGAGCAGGCGCGCCCGGCGCTCGAGCCGGTGTTCGGCGCCTCACCGTACCTCGCCGGCCTGGCCCGGCGATGGCCCGAGCGGCTGCAGGCCACGCTGTTGGCCCATCCCGACGCGCGCCTGTCCGAAATCCTCGACGCGACCCGCGCCCTGGACGCCGACCCCGAGACGGCCCAGTCCCCCCTGCGGTTGCTGAAAGCCGAGCTGCACCTGCTGACCGCGCTGAGCGATCTCGGTGGGGTGTGGTCGCTCGACCAGGTCACCGGGGCGCTGAGCGACTTCGCCGATGCGACCGTCGAGGCGGCGCTACGGGCCGTGGCGCGGGCGGCGCGCGCCCGCGGTCGCCTCGCGGAGGTCGCTGTGGGTGACGCCGGGCCGATCCCCGGCCTGTTCTGCCTCGCCATGGGCAAGCACGGCGCGGGCGAACTCAACTATTCCAGCGACATCGACATAACCTTCTTCCACGAGCCCGAGGTGCTGGAAGGCGTCCTCACGGGCGGCGACCCGCAAGGCTTCGCCGACCGAGCGGCGGGGGCGGTGGCGCGGCTGCTCTCGGAGCGGACCGGCGAGGGCTATGTCTTCCGGGTCGACCTGCGTCTGCGCCCGGACCCGGCCTCGACCCCGCCCGCCGTCTCGGCGCCGGCCGCGCTGAACTACTACGAGACGGTGGGCCAGAACTGGGAGCGGGCCGCCTTCATCAAGGCCCGTCCGCTCGCCGGGGACCTTGCCGAGGCGCGAGCCTTCCTCAAGGCGCTGACCCCCTTCGTGTGGCGGCGGAACCTCGACTACGCCGCCATCGCCGATGTCCATTCGATCAAGCGGCAGATCCACGTCCACAAGGCCGACGAGCGGCTGGAGGCGGCCGGCGCCGACCTCAAGCTCGGGCGCGGCGGCATTCGCGAGATCGAGTTCTTCGTCCAGACCCAGCAGCTGATCCTCGGCGGGCGTGATCCCGCGCTGCGCAGCCCGCGCACCCTGGAGGCGCTCGAGGCGCTCAGGCGGGCCGGCCACGTCGGGCCCGAGACGGCGCAGGCCCTGTCGGACGCCTATGTGCGGCTGCGCGCCCTGGAGCATCGCGTCCAGATGCTCGACGACGAACAGACCCACACCCTGCCCGAGGACCGCGCGCGGCGGACGGCGGTGGCGGCGCTGGCGGGCGAGGGGGACCTGGACGCCTTCGACGCAGGCGTTTCCGACCTTCTGCGTGGCGTGAACCGACACTACGGCGCCCTGTTCGCGGAGGATGAGCCCCTGTCGTCGGAGTTCGGCAGCCTGGTGTTCACGGGTGTCGACAACGATCCGGAAACCCTGCGCACGCTCGGCCGCATGGGCTTTTCCGCCCCGGACCAGGTCGCGGCCGCCGTTCGCGGCTGGCACCATGGCCGCATCTCGGCGACGCGTTCCGCACGAGGACGCGAGGTCTTCACGCGGCTGGCGCCCCGCCTGCTGGAAGCCTGCGCCGCCACGGGCGCGCCCGACGCGGCCTTCCGCCGCTTCTCGCACTTCTTCGAGAACCTGCGCGCCGGCGTGCAGGTGCAGTCGCTGTTCCTGGCCCAGCCCAACCTGTTCCGGCTCATCGTCGAGACCCTGGCCTATGCGCCGCGGCTGGCCGATGGGCTGGCGCGCCAGGCGTCGGCGCTCGACGCCATCATGGACGCGCGCTTCTTTCGGCCGCTGGATCAGGACAGCGGCGTCGTCGGCGAGATCGAGCGCGAGGCCGCCGCCGCCGCCGACTTCGAAGACGCCATGAACGCGGTGCGCCGCATCCACCGCGAGCAGATGTTCCGGATCGGCCTGCAGGTCCTGAGCGGTTCAGCGGAGCCCGAGGCGGCGGGAGAGGGCTACGCCACCCTGGCGCATGCCTGCCTGCGCGCCCTGGCGGCGGCCTCCCTCAGGGAGGTCGAGCGCCTGGCCGGCGCCTTCCACGGCCGGGTCGCCGTGCTGGCGCTGGGCAAGGCGGGCTCACGCGAGATGACCGCCGGGTCCGATCTCGACCTGATGGCAATCTACGAAGCCCCGCCCGACGCCGTCTCCGAACGAAAGGCGTGGACGGCAGACGTCTGGTTCGGCCGGTTCACCCAGCGGCTGGTGGCGGCCCTGTCCGCACGCACGGGCGAGGGCGGTCTCTACGAGGTGGACATGCGCCTGCGGCCCTCGGGCACGGCCGGGCCCGTGGCCGTCAGTCTGACCGCGTTCAGCGACTACTACGCCGGCGAGGCCCAGACCTGGGAGTTCATGGCCCTGACCCGCGCGCGCGTCGCCTGGTCGTCCGACGCCGACTTCGCAACGCGCGTGGGCGAGGCCGTACAGGCCGTGCTGCGCACGCCCCGGGACGCGGACGACACCCGCGTGGAGATCGCCGCCATGCGCGAGCTGAT
>CBIHLR010000028.1:0-18302 GCA_966210875.1 uncultured Brevundimonas sp.
ACGGTCTGAAACCAAGCGAGGCCCCGCCGGAGCGATCCGGCGGGGCCTTTGCTTTGCGCGCCAAGCGGGGCACAGGAGGCCATGGCCCCCCGCATCCTGCTCCTCGCCGACGGCGGCCCCGAGATCGGGGGCGGGCATGTGATGCGGATGCTGACCCTGGCCGAAGCGTTGAAGGGCATGGGCGCCGCACCTGTGCTGGCGGCGCCGAGAGCTGCGGCGGGGGTGATCGCTGCCTTCGCGCCTGAGGGGCTCGAGACGCGCCTGCTGCCCACCACGGAGCCGGGCCAACTGCCCGCCTCGGGCCTCACCGAAGCGTCAGCGGTCGTCTTCGACCATTTCCGTCTGTCTACGGAGCATCACGGGGTCCTGGCCGGCGGCCGGCCGTGCGCCGCCGTCGATGACCTGGCGGACCGGCCGATGGGCGTGGACCTGATCGCCGACCCCGGACCGGACCGGACGCCGGCGGATTACGCCGCCCTCACAGATGCGCGGCTGCTGCTGGGGCCGGACTACGCCCTGGTGCGGCCGGAGTTCGCCGAGCGCCGGCTCATGTCGCTCGCGCTTAGAGAGCGCGCAAAGGGCAGCGCGACAAGTATTCTCGTTTCGATGGGTCTGACCGACGTTGGAGGGATCACCCGCCGGGTGGTCGAGGCGGTCGGGCCCGTCTGTGGCGACGCGGTTCTGGACGTGGTCGTGGGGCCGGACGTCGCCAGCCTGGCCTGGCTGCAGGCGCAGGCGGGCCTCAAGGTCCATGCGCCTGCGCGAGACATGGCGGCCTTGTCGGTCACGGCGGATCTGGCCATCGGCGCGGGCGGCTCATCGTCGTTCGAGCGGTGCGTTCTGGGCCAGCCGGCGGTCCTGCTGATCCTGGCTGACAACCAGCTTCCCAATGCGCGGGCGCTGGAGCGGCGGGGCGCCGCCCAGGTCATCGACGCTAGGCAAACCGGATTCGAAGCCAGCCTGGCCGACGCGGTCCAAACGCTCGTCGAGGACGCGCGCCTGCGGGGCCAGATGGCGCGCGCGGCGGCGGCGGTGTGTGATGGGCGCGGCGCTGACCGCGTCGCCCGGGCGGTGCTCAGCCTGCTGGAATAGGATCGGTCGGCAGCAGGCCGAACTCGACCACATCGGTCCGGCCACCCTCGAAGGCGGCGTGTTCCCTAAGTACGCCCTCCTGAACGAAGCCGGCCTTCTCCAGAACGCGAATGCTTGCGACGTTGTCAGCGTAGGCGCCGGCGGTCAGTTTGCGGACCCCGTGCCGCTCGAAGGCCAGCCGGACACCGAGCCGGACGGCTTCCGTGGCCAGGCCGCGGCCGGCGGCGTCCTTAGCGCCGATCAGATAGCTGACAGCCGCGCGGCCGTGGCGCGCGTCGACCGGGCCGATCTTGAGGTTGCCGATGTGCCGCTCGCCGTCCTTCAGGAAGATTCCGTAGAGGTGCTCGGCGGCGCTGGTCTGCTTGTCGGCGACGAAGGCCTCGACGGCGGCGCGGTCGTGCGAGGTCCAGCGGGTTTCGAGAAAGCGGTTCGTTTCGGGATCGGTCATCCAGCCGACGTAGGCGTCCGAGACGTCAGCGACCGTCAGCGCGCGGAGAAAAAGACGGTCGCCGTCGATGCGGCTCATGCGGCGCGGCGCTCAAACGGAAGGGCGGCGACGGCTTCCTGGCCGAAGGAACCCTCGCCCAGGGCCGCGTAGACGGACTCGACGAAGGCGAAGTCCTCGGCCGTGTCGACCGTCCACCGCAGGTCCGAGAGATTGCGGGTCTGGCGCAGCTGGGCGATGCGGTAGCGCTCGGGCCGGCGGTAGAGGAAGGGCGTGACGTGCTCGCGCTCATAGGGGTCGTCGGCTTCGCGCGCGGCGTCGGCCAGGGCCTCGGCGCGCATGACCTCGACGTCCAGCCCGTCCGGGTAGGAGCGCTCGATGGTGTTGGAGGTGTAGTCCGCGCCGGTGGCGAGGTGCAGGCGCACGCAGGCGTCGATGACGCCGGGCTCGGCCAGCGGACAGTCGGCGGTCAGGCGGACGACGTGCTGTATCCCGCCGCACATCAGGGCCGCGCCCTGGAAGCGGCCGAGCACGTCGGTCAGGGAGCCGCGGAAGACCTTCACGCCCAGGCTTTCGCAGTAGTCCGCCAGCGGATCATCGGAGGCGTCGAGGCTGGTGGCGACCAGCAGGCGGTCCAGGGTCTCGGCGCGCCTGAGGCGTTCGAGCTGCCGTCCGATCATCGGCTGGCCCAGGATCGGCTTCATCACCTTGCCCGGGAGGCGGGACGAACTCATGCGGGCCTGCAGGACGGCGAGGATCATCATCGCACCTTGAAGAGGGGCTTGAGCGGTTCGCAGCGGAGACGGGCGAGCACGTCGCCGTCGGAGAGGGCCTCGGCCATGACGGCGAAGGTGGCGTCATAGGCGGCCAGCAGGGCAGCGACCTCGGCGTCGCCGTGGGCGTAGCTCATGTTGTGCGTGCCGTAGGCCAGCACGCCACGCGCCAGCACCTCCTGCATGAACAGGGTCTTGAGCGTGAAGGCGTCGGCCTGGGGCCGATCCTTGATGGCCAGGAAGGACCAGGCGGGATGGCCCGACAGGGTAAGCACTTCGCCCAGGCCCTGGCGGTCGATCAGCGCCTGCGTCCCGGCCAGCACCTCGCGGCCACGCTGGGCCAGAGTCTCGACCACCGGCTCGCGCTCCAGCTTCGCCAGTGCCGCGTCGGCGGCGGCGAGCGACAGGCATTCGCCGCCCATGGTGAAGGAGAAGAAGACCTCCTCCATCAGGGCCATCAGGTCGGCCCGGCCGCAGACGGCCGACAGCGGAAAGCCGTTGGCCAGCCCCTTGCCGAGGGTGCAGAGGTCCGGCGTGACGCCGAACAGCTCCTGCGCCCCGCCCCGGGCGTAGCGGAAGCCGGTGATGGTCTCGTCGAATATGAGGACCGCGCCGGCGGCGTGGGCCAGCCGCTTGACCCCTTCGAGGTAGCCCGGTGACGGCTCGCGCACGTTCATCGGCTCGAGGATGACCGCGGCGACCTCGCCCTTCAGCCCGTCGAGGAGAGCCTCCAGCGCCGGCAGGTCGTCGTAGGGGAAGGCGTGGGTCAGCTCGCGCGTCGCCTGGGGCACGCCGAGGTTTCGCGCGGTCGAGCCGATGTACCAGTCCTGCCACCCGTGATAGCCGCAGACCAGCACATGATCCCGGCCGGTGGCGGCCCGCGCGATGCGGATGGCGCCTGAGGTGGCGTCCGAGCCGTTCTTGCCGAAGCGGACCTTCTCGGCGCAGGGCACCATCCGCACGATCCGCTCGGCGACTTGGGCCTCCAGCGCGTGCGACAGCGAGAAGATCACTCCGTCCTTCAGCTGGCGCTCGACCGCGGCGTCCACGTCCGGATCGCCGTAGCCGAGGGTGACGCTGCACAGCGCATTGACGAAGTCCGTGTACGGATTGCCGTCCACGTCCCACAGGGTCGCGCCCTTGGCCCGGCTGGCGAAGAAGGGCGCCGCGCCGCGCGGAAACTGGGTCAGGCTCTTGGAAAAGGTCTGGGCGCCCAGCGGGATGGTGCGCAGCGCGCGCTCCAGCATGGCCTCGGAGCGGGCGTAGCGGGGCTCGACCGCCTGGAGGGCGTCGGCGGTCAGGCGATCATGTCCCACGACAGGGGTTCTCCCTTGGAGAGCGGACGGGCGGCCGCGCGGCCCAGGACCGACGGCAGGTGAACGGGCGCCAGGCCGAAGCCCGGGCGGATGGAGCGGACGTTGCCCGGCGTGAGCGCAGCGCCCTCGGCCACGTCGTCGGCGACATAGAGCGAGCGGCGGAACTGGGCGTTGGCGGCCTCGGCGGGCTTGCGCTCGTAGGAGGCGTGGCCGAGCGCGGCCCAGGCGTCCTTGCAGTCGCGGACCAGGGCTGCGAACTCCGCCGGTTCCAGCGAGAAGCCGGCGTCCGGGCCGCCGTCGGCGCGGGCCAGGGTGAAGTGCTTTTCGATCACGGCCCCGCCTAGCGCGATCGAGGCGACCGAGGCGGCCGAGCCCAGGGTGTGGTCCGACAGGCCTGAGACGCAGCCGAAGGCCTCGGCCAGGTGCGGCACGGTGCGGACGTTGGCCTGGTCGACCGGCGCCGGATAGGCGCTGATGCAGTGGAGCAGAACGAGCTGGCTGCAGCCATTGGCGCGGGCGGTCTCGGCCGCCGCGCCGATCTCCTCGAAGGAGGCCAGGCCGGTGGAGATGATCAGCGGCTTGCCGGTGCGGGCCGCCGCCGCGATCAGGCCGTGGTCCGTCGCCTCGAACGAAGCGATCTTGTAGGCGGGCGCGCCCAGGCCTTCGAGCAGGTCGATGGCCGTCTCGTCGAAGGGGGTCGAGAAGACCGTGACGCCCCGCGCCCGCGCCCGGTCGAACAGGGCGGCGTGCCAGCCATAGGGGGTGTGGGCCTCGGCGTAGAGGTCGTGCAGCGTCCGTCCGTCCCACGGCCCGCCTTCGATCCGGAAGCCCGGCCCGTCGCAGTCCAGCGTCAGAGTGTCCGGCGTATAGGTCTGCAGCTTGATGGCGTCGCAGCCGGTGTCGGCCGCGGCGTCGATGAGGGCGAGCGCGCGATCCAGCGAGCCGTTGTGGTTGCCGGAAATCTCGCAGATCACATAGGGGCTGTGGTCTGGCCCGATGCGCCGCCCGTCGATGACGACCTCGCGGCTCACGCGGCGGCCTCCTCGGGCGGGTCGAGGCGGTAGTGGACGATGCCCTCCGCCTCGCCGACCTGCCGGAAGCCGCAGGAGACGAACAGGCTTCGCGACCGGCGGTTCTCGCTCATCACCTGGGCGATAATCGTCTGGCCCTCGCGGTGACGAAGGCCGGCGCGGAGCAGCTTGCCGGCCCAGCCCCGGCCGCGGAACTCGGGCGCGACGGTGATGCCGACCTCGTGGGTCCCGTCGGGCCGCTCGTCGAAACGGACGACGCCGATCGGCTGGTCGGTGCGCACCGCTTCGCCGACGAAAATTACGCGATCATGGGCGCCAAGCCAGCGCTCGAGCCAGGTGAGGTGGTCCTCCCAGACCAGCGGGGCGGCGTTGTGCGACCAGAAGCGTGTGTCGGGGTCGTCGCGCCAGTCGAACAGGCGCTTGGCGTCCTCCATGGTGGCGGGACGCAGGCGCAGAGTCTCGACCGTCATGGCCGGGCCCCGAGCACCGCCTTCAGGGCGTCGACCACGCGGACCGGATCGTCGTCGGCCATGGCCGGGAAGAGCGGCAGGCTGAGCGTGCGGGCGTAGAAGGCGTCGGCGCCCGGCAGGGTGAGTTCGCCGTTGCGAGCGCGCCAGTAGGGCTGGCGATGCACGGGGATGTAGTGGACCTGGGTCCCAACGCCGCGCGCTTTCAGGCCGCCCATGACCTCGCGGCGCGACAGGCCGGCGGCCTCGAAGTCGATCCGCACCTGCATCAGGTGCCAAGCGGGTCGGCCCGCATAGGGCGCGACCGTGACCAGCGGCGCGAGCGGCGCCAGGGCCTCGCGGTAGAGCGCGACCAGGTGCGCCCGGCGGGCCACGAAGGCGTCGAGCCGCGACAGCTGGCTGAGGCCCAGGGCGCACTGCACGTCAGACAGCCGGTAGTTGAAGCCGAGGTCGTGCTGCTCGTGCCACCAGGGGTTGGCCTCGCCGCCGTCGAAGGCGTCGTCGTCGAGCAGGAAGTCGTCGGCCTCGCGCGTGATCCCTTGGGTGCGCAGGCGGCGCATCCGCTCGGCCAGAGCGCGGTCGTTGGTGGTGACCATGCCGCCCTCGCAGGTCGTCAGGGTCTTGACCGGGTGGAAGGAGAAGCAGGCCATCAGCGAGCGGGCGCAGTCGCCGGTCACGCCCTCGGGCGCGACCGTGCCGGCGGCGTGACAGGCGTCCTCGATGACGGCGGCGCCGACGCGCTCGGCCAGGCTTGAGATGTTGGCGAGGTCACACGGGGCGCCGGCCAGGTGAACCGGGGCGACAATGCGGACGCGGCGGCCTTCGACCCGCCGCAGGGCCTCGGCCAGGGTATCGGGCGTCATCAGGCCGGAGACGGGATCGACGTCGGCGAAGACGATCTGGGCGCCCTCGTAGGCGGCCGAGGAGGCTGTGGCCACGAAGGTGACGGCCGGGACCACCACGACGTCGCCGGGCTGGAGGCCGGCGGCCTTGTAGGCGAGATGGAGCGCGTGCGAGCCGTTGCCGCAGGCCACGGCCTCGGCGGCGCCGACCTTTTCGGCGAAGGCGCGCTCGAACCGGTCGACCAGCGGTCCGGTGGTCAGGAAGTCGCCGCGAAGCGCGTCGGCCACGGCCCTGAGGTCGGCCTCGTCGATCGACTGGCGGCCGTAGGGCAGGAACGGCGGCGCGCCCGTCCCGTCAGGCATGGGCCCGTTCCAGCAGGGCCATCAGGCCCCGCGCGTCCAGCCGGTCGGCGGTGTCGGAGGCATAGGCGAAGCCCTCGGCCACGCGGCGGCCGTCGCCGGTGTCGGCGAAGCTCTCGCGCGGATATTCGACGAAGTCCGGCTCGATGGCGTAGCGGTCGCCGAGGTCCACCGTCTGGCGGGCGTCGTCGGGCGAGATCATCATCTCGTGCAGCTTCTCGCCGGGACGGATGCCGACCACCTTCACGCCCCGCTCAGGCGCCATGACCTGGGCCAGCTGGGTGATCGTCGTGGCCGGGATCTTAGGCACGAAGACCTCGCCGCCGCGCATGACCTCCATGGACGACAGGACGAAGTTCACGCCCTGCTCCAGGGTGATCCAGAAGCGGGTCATCCGCTCGTCGGTGATCGGCAGTTCGCTGACCCCCTGGTCGAGCAGGCGCTGGAACAGCGGAGCGACCGAGCCGCGCGAGCCCATGACGTTGCCGTAGCGGACCACCGAGAAGCGCGTGCCGATGTCGCCGGCCAGGTTGTTGGCGGCCACGAAGGTCTTGTCCGAGGCCAGCTTGGTCGCGCCATAGAGGTTGATCGGCGAGCAGGCCTTGTCGGTCGACAGGGCAATGACCTTCTCGACGTGATTGTGCAGGCAGGCCCAGACCACGTTCTCGGCGCCCATGACGTTGGTCTGGATGCACTCCGAGGGATTATACTCGGCGGCCGGCACCTGCTTCAGGGCCGCGGCGTGGACGACCACGTCGACGCCGCGGAAGGCCAGCTCCATGCGGGCCCGGTCGCGCACGTCGCCCAGGAAGAAGCGCATCCGGTCGAGCGTCTCCTTGGGGAACAGCTCGGCCAGCTCCTGGCGCATCTCGTACTGCTTGAGCTCGTCGCGCGAGAAGACGATCAGCTTCCTGGGCGCCTGGGTGGCCAGCACCTCCCTGACAAAGCGGCGGCCGAACGAGCCGGTGCCGCCGGTGACCAGCACCACCTTGCCGTCGAGAAGCCTTGTCCTGGGCGCGAAATCACGGCCGGAGTCCCGCTCCGGAACCGGCTCCCACTTGTGGGCGGCGTCGTACATCGGCCAAAAGCCCCCTGTTTCCGAAACAGGGTTAACGGTGACCGCCTTTAACGACCGTTAACGATGATCGGCCTTCGCCCCGCCTCTTGAGTTCAGTGTCAAGCGGCACGCTTGCGAAAGCGTGGCCATACAGGGTTACCCGCGCGGCTGGCGTTTAGGCCCCCATCGGGCTATTTGGCCGCCCTCTTTCTGAACCACCTGAAGGCCTGACCCCATGCGCGTCGCCATGATCGGAACCGGATACGTCGGCCTGGTGTCCGGCGCCTGTTTCGCCGACTTCGGCCACGTCGTGACCTGCATCGACAAGGACGCCTCCAAGATCGAGCGTCTGGAGCGCGGCGAGATGCCGATCTACGAGCCGGGCCTGGAGGATCTGGTCGCGGCCAACGTGCGCGACGAGCGGCTGTTCTTCGCCGTCGACGGGGCCCAGGCGATCCGCGAGGCGGATGCGGTCTTCATCGCGGTCGGCACGCCGTCGCGTCGCGGCGACGGCCATGCGGACCTGTCCTACGTCTACGCCGCCGCCGAGGAGATCGCCGGGCTGATCGACGGCTTCACCGTCATCGTCACCAAGTCGACCGTGCCCGTCGGCACCGGCGACGAGGTCGAGGCCATCATCCGGCGGGTGCGTCCTGACGCTGACTTCGCCGTGGTCTCGAACCCGGAGTTCCTGCGCGAGGGCGCGGCGATCAACGACTTCAAGCGGCCCGACCGCGTGGTGGTCGGCATCGAGGACGAACGCGCGCGCGAGCCGATGACCGAGCTCTACCGCCCGCTGAACCTGAACGAGACGCCGATCCTGTTTACCGGCCGCCGCACGTCCGAGCTGATCAAGTATGCGGCCAACGCCTTCCTGGCGATGAAGATCACCTTCATCAACGAGATGGCGGACCTGTGCGAGGCCGTCGGCGCGGACGTCCAGCAGGTCGCGCGCGGCATCGGTCTGGACAACCGGATCGGCTCGAAATTCCTGCACGCGGGCCCGGGCTATGGTGGCTCCTGCTTCCCGAAGGACACCCTGGCTGTGGTGCACACGGCCAAGGACGCCGGCGCGCCGCTGCGGCTGATCGAGACCACGGTGGAGATCAACGACACCCGCAAGAAGGCCATGGCCGAGCGGGTCCTGGCGGCGCTGGGCGGGGACGCGGCGGGCAAGACGGTCGCCATGCTGGGCCTGACCTTCAAGCCGAACACCGACGACATGCGCGACGCGCCCTCGCTGGACATCGCCCCGGCCCTGATCGCGGCGGGCGCGACGGTGCGGGCCTTCGATCCGGAGGGCATGCACGAGGCCGCCAAGCTGCTGCCCGACGTCGTCATGACCGACGGCCCCTACGAGGCGGTCGAGGGCGCCGACGTCGTCGTCATCGTCACGGAGTGGGACCAGTTCCGCGCGCTCGATCTCGAGCGCGTGAAGAGCCTGGTGAAAACCCCGGTCCTGGTCGACCTGCGCAACGTCTACCGCCCGGACGACATGCGGGCCCGCGGCTTCACCTACAGCTCGATCGGGAGGGCGTGAGCCCTCCCCTCTAGGTGTCGATCTCGGCGTCCAGGGCGTTTTCCTGGATGAACTCGCGGCGCGGCTCGACGACGTCGCCCATCAGCTTCGCGAACAGGTCGTCGGCGTCGTCGGCGTGCTCGACCTTCACCTTCAGCAGGGTGCGGGCGTTGTCGTCGAGCGTGGTCTCCCACAGCTGTTCGGCGTTCATTTCGCCCAGGCCCTTGTAGCGCTGGATCGACAGGCCCTTCTTGCCGGCGTCGAGCACGGCCTGGACCAGGTCCAGCGGCCCCCGGATGACCGAGCTCTTGTCCTTGCGGCGGAAGACCGACGGGGCCGAGAAGGCCTCGGCCATGGCCGCGGAGCGTTCACCGAGGCGGCGGGCGTCCATGGAGCGGACCAGAGCCTCTTCCAGGACGATCCGTTCGGAGACGGCGCGGCGCACGCGGCTGAAGACCACGGCGCCGGCCTCGCCGGGCTCGCCGGTCCAGGCGCCGTCGCCCTCCTCGTTGTAGAGGTCGAAGCGGCCGGCGGCGCGCATCGGGTCGCCGCCCTCGGCGAAGAGGCCGGCCAGGGCCGCCTGTTCGACCGAGAAGGCCGGGGCGCGCAGCGACAGCCGGTCGATCAGGGCCTTGGCCGACCGGGCTTCGTCCACCAGCCGGCGCAGGTCCTGGCCGGTCAGGCGCTCGCCCGACGGCAGGTCCAGTTCGGCGCCCTCCACGCCCTCGTCGACGAGGAAGGCGTTCATCTCGGCATCGTCCTTCAGATAGCGGAACGACTTGCCCTTGCCCGCCCGATAGAGCGGCGGCTGGGCGATGTAGAGGTGGCCGCGTTCGATCAGCTCCGGCATCTGCCGGTAGAAGAAGGTGAGCAGCAGGGTCCGGATGTGGGCGCCGTCGACGTCGGCGTCCGTCATGATGATGATCTTGTGGTAGCGCAGCTTGTTGATGTCGAACTCGTCGCGGCCGATGCCGGCGCCGAGCGCCATGATCAGGGTGCCGATCTGGTCCGAGCCCAGCATCTTGTCGAAGCGGGCGCGCTCGACGTTCAGCACCTTGCCGCGCAGGGGCAGAACCGCCTGGTTTTCGCGGTTGCGGCCCTGTTTGGCCGAGCCGCCGGCCGAGTCACCCTCGACGATGAAGAGTTCGGACTTGGCGGGGTCACGCTCCTGGCAGTCGGCGAGCTTGCCGGGCAGGGACGAGATGTCGAGAGCCGACTTGCGCCGGGTCAGTTCGCGCGCCTTGCGGGCGGCTTCGCGGGCAGCGGCAGCCTCGACGATCTTGCCGACGATGGCCTTGGCTTCCGCCGGGTGCTCCTCAAACCACTGGGCGATGCCCTCGGCGCACAGGCTTTCGACGGCCGGACGCACTTCCGAGGAGACCAGCTTGTCCTTGGTCTGGGAGCTGAACTTCGGGTCCGGCACCTTGACCGACAGGACGCAGGTCAGGCCCTCGCGGGCGTCCTCGCCGGTGACGGAGACCTTCTCCTTCTTGGCGGCGCCGGCCTGTTCGATATAGCCGCCCATGACGCGCGTGAGCGCCGCGCGGAAGGCCGAGAGGTGCGTGCCTCCATCCCGCTGGGGGATGTTGTTGGTGAAGCACAGCATGGTCTCATGGTAGCTGTCGTTCCACCACATGGCGAGGTCGAGCTCGACGCCCTCCTTCTTGCCACGGACGGTGATGACGTCCTTGAGCAGCGGCTGCTTGGACTTGTCGAGGTGGCGCACGAAGGCCTCCACCCCGCCGTCGTAGTGCAGGATCTCCTCGAACGGCTCGGCGCCGCGGTTGTCCGCCAGGCGGATGGTCACGCCGGAGTTGAGGAAGGCCAGCTCCCGCAGGCGGTGCTCGAGCGTCTTCAGGTCGAAGTCGATGTGCGAGAAGGTCGTGACCGACGGATAGAAGGTCACCTCCGTGCCGGTCAGCGGCTGGCCGGCCTTTTCGCCCTTGTCGCGGATCGGGGCCTCGCCGGTGACTTCCAGCGACTTGACCGTGTCGCCGCGTTCGAAGCGCATCTGGTGGCGCTTGCCGTTGCGGTAGATGGTCAGCTCCAGCCAGTCGGACAGGGCGTTCACGACCGAAACCCCGACGCCGTGCAGGCCGCCTGAGACCTTGTAGGAGTTCTGGTCGAACTTACCGCCGGCGTGCAGCTGGGTCATGATGACCTCGGCCGCCGAGACGCCCTCGCCCTCGTGGATGTCGACGGGGATGCCGCGGCCGTTGTCGGTGACGGTGACCGAGCCGTCGGCGTTGAGGATGACCTGGACCAGGTCGGCGTGGCCGGCGAGGGCCTCGTCGATGGCGTTGTCGACCACCTCATAGACCATGTGGTGCAGGCCCGAGCCGTCGTCGGTGTCGCCGATGTACATGCCGGGGCGCTTGCGCACCGCATCCAGGCCCTTGAGAACCTTGATGGATTCCGCGCCGTAGGCGGCCTCCTCGGCCGTGTCCTCATTGCGCGGCGTATTGTTCTGGTCGGTCATTCGATCTGTCGGAGAGGCCCGGGAGACGGGCTGAAGAACCAGCGGCGAATCCATGCCGCGAGAGGCTCCCAGATATAGGGATTCAGGCGGGGAAAAGCGAGGAAAACCGGGGCTGTGATCAGCCCCGCTCGAAACCGCCGCCGGACACCCGGACAAAGTCGGCGCGGCCCTCCAGGGCGGCGAACAGGGCCCGATCGGTGCCCGTCATCAAGGCCTGGAGGCCGAGGGCCTCGATCTCGTCGAAGAGGGCCGCGCGGCGGGCGTCGTCGAGGTGGGCGGGGGCCTCGTCGAGCAGGAGAAGCGGGCGCGGCGTGCTGTCGGCCAAGCGGGAGAGCTGGGCCAGGATGAGGTTCAGGACCAGCGCCTTCTGCTCTCCGGAAGAGCCTTCGGCGGCGGCGCGGCGCTTCTCGCGGTGCAGCGCGGTGAGGTCGGAGCGATGCGGGCCGAACAGGGACCGGCCGGCGGCCGCATCGCGGGCGCGGGCGCGGCGCAAGCCCTCGGTCAGGAAGGCGGCGATCTCGTCGGGCGCGACGCCCCGCGTGGCGAGGGCTTCAGTCTCGCCCTCGAGGCCCAGGTCCGCCTGCGGAAAGGGCCGGTCGGCGCGGGCGTCGATGCCGGCCTGAAGTTCGGCCAGGGCCTCGGCGCGGGCGATAGCCGCGGCGGTCCCGGCCTCGGCCAGACGGGCTTCCAGGGCGTCGAGCCAGAGGGCGTCGGGCTCGCGGCCCTGTTCGGCGGCGTCGGTGAGCAGCCGCAGGCGCTCCTTCAGGGCCTTTTCGTAGGCGGTGACGGCGGCGGCGTGACTGGGCCGGGCCGCGAAGACCAGCCGGTCGAAGAACTTCAGCCGCTCGGCACGCGCGTCGGAGAACAGCCGGTCCTGCTCGGGCGTGGCCCAGATGGGCTTGATGTGGTCCAGCAGGTCGCCCGGCTGGGCCGTCTCGCCGTCGATGCGCACGATGCGGCGCGAGGCCCCGGGGGCCTGGATGCCGGTCCCAAGCCGCCGCTCCTCGCCGTCGGCCTCCAGCACCGCCGCCACGGCCCAGGCCCGGCCAACGCGCTCATCCGGCGCCCGGCGGCCGATCTCCGCCGTGCTCGCGCCCCTGAGCCCCTTCCCGGGGGTCAGCAGGCTGATGGCCTCCAGCAGGTTTGTCTTACCCGCGCCATTCGGGCCGTAGAGGACATTGGCGCCCGCGCCGAGCTCCAGCCGCGCGCCCTCGTAGGAGCGGAAGTCGGTGAGGGTGAGGGCGGTGATCACGGTCGGCTGTAGCGCCTTCGCCAAGACTCAAGTGTAGCCAACAGCAGCCGAGGCGACATTTCCCAATCGTCCATCAGTATGCCGTCATGCGTCGGCGCCATGAAACGACGCCAACCTCTGGTCTTCGGTCGAACCCGCAGGGTCCACGTAACCGAGCGGCTGAACCCCAGCTTGTGATCCGCGAACTCGGCTACCAATCCCCAGTCCAGAGGCGGCCGCTTGCCAACAACAAGACCTTCTGGCTTGAGCGTTAGTCGTGACTGGCTAACTGCCCGAGCGATTTCGAAAGCGAGCGCTCCCGCCCCAAACAATGCCAGGCCGAGAAGGCTCACCCACGGCTCACCCTCCCGAGCACCGTCCGCGCCAAAAACTATTGAAGCCAGCCTGAATCCCGCCCACGCGAGGAGCAGAGCCGGAACAATACTTCTGCGGAACGCTTTGCCACCGTCCCGGCGGACAATCAGGTCTTCAGCGGCGAAGTCCGTCACACCCTCAGCGGCATAAGCACGTACTGGACGCCCGGATCGGCCGGATCCAGCACCAGCGTCGGGCTGGCCGGGTCGGCGAACTTGAACTGAGCCTCGTCGCCGGTGATCTGGCCGGCGATGTCGAGCAGGTAGCGGGCGTTGAAGCCGATCTCGAAGGGGTCCTCGGCGTAGTCGATCTCAACCTCTTCGGTGGCCTGGCCGGCCTCCATGTTGCGCACGGTCAGGACGACGCGGCCGTGCTCGAAGGCCAGCTTCACCGAGCGCGACTTCTCGGCCGAGATGGTCGAAACGCGGTCCACGGCCTGGGCGAAGACGGCGTTGTCGACGACGGCGGTCTTGTCGTTGCCCTTGGGGATGACCCGCACATAGTCCGGGAAGGAGCCGTCGATGACCTTGGACGTCAGCGACGCCTGGCCGAACTCGAAGCGGATCTTCTGGGGACTGATCTGGATCTCGACCGGGCCCGAACCATCGTCGAGCAGGCGCCGCACCTGGTCGATGGTCTTGCGCGGCACGATGACGCCCGGGCCGCCCGAGGCGCCCTCGGGCGCCGGGGTCTCGGCCAGCGCCAGGCGGTGGCCGTCCGTGGCCACGCCGCGCAGCAGGGTCATGCCGCCTTCGGACACGGTGTGGAGATAGAGGCCGTTCAGGTAGTAGCGCGTCTCCTCGGTGGAGACGGCGAAGCGTGTCTTGTCGATCAGACGCGCCAGATCGTCCTTCAGCAGGGTGAAGCGGGCCCCGGCGCTCTCCGGCGACATGACCGGGAAGTCTCCGGCCGGCAGGACCGGCAGGTTGAAGCGCGAGCGGCCGGCCGAGACGGTCAGGCGGGGATCGTCGCCGGTGTAGCTGAGCTCGACCTCGGCGCCCTCGGGCAGCTTGCGGACGATGTCGAACAGGGTGTGGGCCGGGGCCGTGATCTGGCCCTCGACGTTCACCCGGGCCTCGGCCTCGTCGACCATCTCCATGTCCAGGTCGGTCGCGGCGAACGACAGGCGGTCGCGGCCCGC
Source organism: uncultured Brevundimonas sp. (assembly GCA_966210875.1). Lineage (GTDB taxonomy): Bacteria > Pseudomonadota > Alphaproteobacteria > Caulobacterales > Caulobacteraceae > Brevundimonas. Next base: position 14,129 of record CBIHLR010000028.1, read on the forward strand.
GGACAAGAGGACGTTGGACAGGATCGGGATGGTGTTGCGCCGCTCCACCACGCTCTGCACGTGCCCAAGGGCCTTCAGCAGCGCCGCCCGTTCGATGGTCAGTTGCATTCGTTCTTCGCCCGTGGCCGCGACTCGGAACCGCAGCCTGATTATCCGTGGGCTAGGGACACTAGCCGAAAGCGCCAGCGCTTCAACCGCCGCGTTCGCTTGCGCGGCGAACGGAAATCCGCCAATGATTTCGGGTCGACCGTCGTCATTCTATGCCGCCGCGCCGCAAGGTCCGGCACAAGCCTGCAGGTCCGACGCCCCTCCGGAGCGGTTCCGGAAGGACAACTACATCGGAGGCTGCCAATGGCTACCGGCACCGTGAAATGGTACAACTCAACCAAGGGCTATGGATTCATCCAGCCTGACGACGGCGGCAAGGACGCCTTCGTCCACGCCACCGCGATCGAGGCCTCGGGCCTCAACGGCCTGAACGAAGGCCAACGCGTGGAATTCGAACTCCAGAAGGACCGCCGCACCGGCAAGGAAGCGGCCGTAAACCTGAAGGCCGTCGGCTAAGTCCGACCGCTCATTCAGCGTGTTTTCGCGCCCGGTCAGGTCCGCCTGGCCGGGCGTTTTCATTTGCGGGGCGCCGGCCGCGATGTGGCCCGCCGCTTGCAACGTCGCGGGCCGATGCGGCATTAGCCGCCAAGGCTGTTCCGATAGGGGCCAATGGACCTGCAGTCGATCCTGCCGCCGCTGAACGGACCGGAGTTTCAGGCCTTTGCGGCCGGCTTCCCGGTCCTGCTGGCGCACGTCTTCGCCACCCTGGTCATGCTGGTTCTGGGCGCGACCCTCTATGTCGTGCTCACGCCCTGGAAGGAGATCGACCTCATCCGGGACGGTAACTCGGCCGCGGCCGTGGCCTTCGGCGGGGTGCTGCTGGGACTCGCCGTGCCGCTGGCGGCGTCGTTGTCGGCGTCCAACTCGACGGTCGAGATCGTCATCTGGGGCGCCGCGACCGTGATCATGCAGCTGCTGGCCTTCCGGGTGACGGACATGGTGCTGGCCGGCCTGCCGGAACGGATCCGGGAGGGCGAGGTGTCGGCCGCGGTGTTGCTGGTCGCAGCCAAGCTGGCCACGGCGCTGGTGCTCGCCGCGGCCGTCACGGTCTAGGCCGCCGTGTTCCGCCTGCCGGACTGGCTGGTCTACGGCGGCGTCCTGGCCGTGCTGGTCACGGTGTCGCTCACCCGCCGCGAGCAGATCGACGCGCCGCCGGCGCCTCCCCTGCCCTCCGACGAAGAACTGGGCGGCGTGCTGGGGCCGATGACCCCCTTCGACCCGCAGGTGGTGGTGGACGCGCCCGCTATCCCCTTCCAGCCCCAAAGCGGAACGGCCTTCGCGGTGTCCGCGCAAGGGCTGTGGCTAACGGCCCGGCACGTGGTCGAGGGATGCCCGCGTCCGGCCGTGGTCGTGGGCGGGGGCCAGGCGGTCGCCGCCGAGGCCCGCCTTGCCGGAGACACGGACATCGCCATCCTCGTGACCGAGGGCGGGCCCGACGCCCTGCCCATCGCGCGTGACACCCCGTTGAGGCGCGGGCAGCGCGGATATCACCCCGGCTTCCCGCAAGGCCGGCCGGGAGAGGCGGCCACGCGGCTGCTGGGCCGGGAGTCGCTGCGCGTGCGCGGCCGCGGCGCCCGGGACGAGCCCGTGCTGGCCTGGGCCGAGGTCGGACGCACCGAAGGGCTCGACGGTACGCTGGCGGGGCTGTCCGGCGCGCCGACGCTCGACGGTCAGGGGCGGGTCGTGGCCGTCACCATCGCCGAGGCCCCGCGCCGCGGGCGCATCTACACGACGGCGCCGGAGAGCCTGCTCCCCGTGATCGAAGCAGGGATCGGCGCCCGCGAGTTCGCGCCCGGCGAACTCATCCGGCCGACCAACTACGGGCCGGTGTCCGACGACCTGCGCCGCGAGCTTCGCGTGGCGCAGGTCGTCTGTCTCGCCTGAGGCCTAGCGCAGGGTCGCGCTGTCGAGGTCCAGCTCGCTGGCCGGCACCACCTCGACGTTCGGGTGAGCCGCCCGCAGGGCGTCGAGGAACTGGGCCGCGTCGCCGACCACCACGATCGAGAAGCCGTCCGGGCCCAGCCGCGAGGCGGCGAAGTCGCGGATTTGCTCCGGCGTCACGGCGCGGACGTTGGGCGCATAGGCCTGCAGCTCGGTCATCGGCAGGCCATAGTTGGCCAGCGACGCGACCGCGCCGCCCAGACCGTCCACCGTCTCCAGCGAGCGGGCGAAGCCGCCGACCAGGGTGGCGCGGCGCGGGCCCATCTCATCGTCGGTCGCCAGCTCGGCCGACAGCCGGGTGATCTCCGCCAGGATCAGGCTGACCACCTCGGCGGCGGCGTCGTTGCGGGTCTGGGTGGAGGCGACGACATAGCCTTCGTCCTGACGGGCGGCGAAGGACGAACCGGCGCCGTAGCTGAGGCCGCGCTCGATACGGATCTCGCGGTTCAGCCGGGCGGAGTAGCCGCCGCCCATCACGGCGTTGCCGACCAGCAGGCGGAAGTAGTCCTCGTCCGTGCGGCTGATGGCGCGACCGGCGACCGAGACGGCCGCCTGACCCGAGCCGGGCAGGTCCACGACGATGACGCGCGGCGTCACCGGCGCACCGGCCGGATCAGCCGCGGCCGGGGCGGCGCCCGCGGCGCGCCAGTCGCCGAAAGCCTGCTCGGCCATGGCGAAGGCGGTTTCCGGATCGATGTCGCCCGAGAAGACCAGGTTGGCCGTCGCCGGGTTCCAGTTGGCGGCGTGGAAGGCCGCCACCGTGTCGCGGTCGATGGCCGGGAGGCTGTCGAGCGTGCCGCCCGACGGATCGCCATAGGGGGCGTCGCCATAGACCGCGCGGGCCGTCACCGCCGAGGCGATGGGGCCGGGCTGGCTAAGCGCGACGCGCAGCCCGTCGAGCGTCTGGTCGCGGGTGCGGTCCAGTTCCTCCTGGGCGAAGTCCGGCTGGCGGACCAGCTGGGTCATCAGGGCGAAGGTCTGGGCGAAGGTGTTGGACGGGCTGTTGGCGTAGACGCTGGTGAAGTCGGCGCCGGCGGAGGCGCCGATGGCGGCGCCCAGGCGTTCGATGTCGGTGGCGATCTCCGGCGCCGAACGGCCCGCCGCGCCCTGGGTGATCAGGGCCGCGGCCATCGAGGCCACGCCCTCGCGCCCCTGCGGATCGTCGGACGCGCCCGCATCAAAGCTGAGGCGCGCAGACACCAGAGGCAGGCCCTCGGTCCGGGCGACATAGACGCGCAGGCCGTTGGACAGGGTGCGCTCGACCACGGCGGGCGTCTCGACCTCGCGCTCGGGTCCCGGCTGGGGCAGGGGCACGCGCTCGGCCTCGGGCGCCAGCTCGACGATCTCGAAGTCCGTCGCCAGGTCGTCCAGGGTCACCGGCGCTTCGGTCTGGACCGGCGTGGGCTCGGCCGGGACGCCTTCGGGCTGCTCGCTCTCGTTCAGATAGCGCACCACGATGCGGCGATCCGGCGTCAGGTACTGGCGGGCGACCCGCATGACGTCCTCGGCCGTGACGGCCTGGATGCGCGCCACCTCGGTGTCGGCGGTCGAGGCGTCGCCCGTCATCATCAGGGCGTAGCCGAGGTCGAAGGCCTGGGCGTCGATGCCCTCGCGGCCGCGCAAGATGCCGGCGACCAGCTCGGTCTTGGCCTCGTCGAGTTCGGCCTGGGTGACCGGCTCGTCGCGGAAGCGGGCGATCTCGGCCAGGATGGCGGCCTCGCCCTCGGCGGCCGTGTGGCCGTCGGACATGATCGAATAGGCCGCCAGGTTGCCGGCCTGTTGGGCGAAGTCGGGGATGGACGAGGCCTGGGCCGCGATCTGGGCCTCATAGACCATCGACCGGTACATCCGCGACGACTCGCCGGTCGAGAGAATGCCGTCCAGCACCGTCAGGGCGGCGCGGTCCGGGTGTCCATAGGGCACGGTGTGCCAGGCCACGACGACGGCCGGCAGCGGCACGTTCGGCGCATAGTAGGTCGCCTCGCGCGGGCCGGTCGGCTGCGGCTCCTCGACGTCATTCGCCGGGACCGGGCGGTCCGGGTTCTCGATGCCACCAAAATACTGGTCGATCCAGGCGTCCAGCTGGGCCTGGTCGAAGTCGCCGGCCACGATCAGCACGGCGTTG
>CBIHLR010000029.1:0-18052 GCA_966210875.1 uncultured Brevundimonas sp.
GCTCACAGCATTTCGTCGAAGCCGGTGCGGGGGGCGCGTTCGCGTTCGCGTTCACGCTCCCGCTCGCGGCGGGCGAGGATCGGGGACAGTTCCAGGTCGAGCTCTTCGACGCGGACGGTCAGGTAGCGCAGCACGTCCTCGTTGATGGACAGCTGACGCTCGACCTCGGCCATGGCGGCCGGCGGCGCGTCGATGGCGAGCAGCGAATAGTGAGCCTTGCGGTTCTTCTTCACCCGGTAGGTGAGGTTGCGCAGACCCCAGTACTCGATCTTGGCGACGGATCCGCCGCCTTCCTCGATCAGAGACTTGATGGTGTCGTTCAGCGCTTCGGCCTGTTGCGCGGAGATATCCTGACGCGACATGACCGTGTGCTCGTAAAGAGCCATGCGGTTCTCCCGTGTGCGGGCGGCGGCGCGGATCGGCCGGGAAGCCGAACCCACGATGGCTCTTGTCGCGGCGGACGGGATGGTCCCGCCCCTTTGACGCTCCGCGAAAGACCGCCGTCCTGGAAAGGCGGGCCCTATAGGGGAAATGCCGGGGTTAGGCAACCACGACCGGCCGCTGGAGGGTTCTGCAGCCAGCGGGGGCGCAGCCGCGAGAGTCCGCGCGGCCCCGTACGCCGCAGCCTAAGCGCTTAGCGGACGTAAGGAAACGCGCTTGCCGGGGTCCATTTCACCGCTAAAGATCGCTTCCGGGAGAGGGGCGACAGATGCGCGCGATCATTACATTTCTGACTGCGGCGCTTCTCGCCGGGCCGTCTCTTGCGCGGGTGACGCAGGACGGGCCCATCCAGGTCGTCGTGGTCGGTCAGGACCAGACCGAAGTCACGGCGCGCCGACTGGAGCTGGCCGAGCGGTACGCCGAGCTGATGGAGCTCGAACGCGTGATCACCGAAATGACCCAGGCGATCGGACAGGGCTATCTCGACTCCCTGGTCGAGCTAGGCGGCGGCCAGGAGCCTCCGGAAATGGCGGACATGCGCGAGGCCATGAACGACGCCTACGCTGACGTCGCGCCGGTGCTCATCGAGCGAATGGTCAGCGTCTATGCGCGGGTCTACACGGAGGAGGAGCTGGCCGCCCTCGTCGAGTTCTACGAAAGTCCGGTGGGCCTGTCCCTCATCGCCAAGTCGCGGGAAGTGGACAGGCTCGTCGCCCTCGAGACGGAGGACCTGCTCCCGCTGTTCGAGGAGCATTTCCGCAGCCGCTATTGCGCCCGGGCCGAGTGTCCCAAGCTGACCCCGACAAACTGATCGCGACGCCGTCCCTGCACAGAACGGCCGCCCGGATGCCGAGGCCCGAACTTGCCACTCCTGCGAGGCTGGCCTAACCCTCGCCGCCCGAAGCGGCGCGTGAGGCAGGGATGAAGCTGGCGTTTCTCTTTCCCGGACAGGGCAGTCAGGCGGTCGGTATGGGCGCGAGCCTGGCGGACGCCTTCGCCAGTGCGCGCGAAGTCTTCGCCGAGGTCGATGACGCGCTGAGCCAGAAGCTGTCGGTCCTGATGCGCGAGGGGCCCGAGGACCAGCTGACCCTGACCGAGAACGCCCAGCCCGCGCTGATGGTGGTGTCGGTCGCGGCGGCGCGGGCGCTGAAGACCGAGTTCGGGATCGAGATTTCCAGCGCCGACTACGTCGCCGGCCATTCGCTGGGTGAATACTCCGCCCTGTGCGCGGCGGGAGCGATCTCGCTGGCGGACACGGCGCGGCTGCTGAAGCTGCGCGGCCAGGCCATGCAGCGTGCCGTGCCGGTGGGGCAGGGGGCCATGGCCTCGCTGATCGGGCCAAAGACCGACCTCGCCCTGGCCGAGGCGGCGGCGAAGGCCGGCTCTGAAGTCGGCGTCTGCGTCGTCGCCAATGACAACAACGCGGGCAACATCGTCATTTCCGGCGACAAGGCCGCGGTCGACCGCGCCATCGAGAAGGCCAAGGAGCTGGGCGCGCGGGCGATCCCGCTGAACGTCTCGGCGCCCTTCCACTGCCCGCTGATGCAGCCGGCCGCCGACGAGATGGCCTCAGCCCTCGCTGACGCCGCCATCTCTGCGCCCCGGCCGCCGGTGGTCGCCAACGTCACCGCCCGTCCCGAGAGCGACCCGGAGACCATCCGCCGCCTGCTGGTCGAACAGGTGACCGGCCGCGTCCGCTGGCGCGAGAGCATGGAGTGGATGGCGACTGAAGGCGGCGTCACCCGCTTCGTGGAGATCGGCTCGGGCAAGGTCCTCACCGGCATGGCCAAGCGCATCGCCCCGGACGCCGAGACGATCACGCTGAACGCGCCGGAGGAGATGGAAGCGTTCGCTCGAGGATAGTCCTGAATGCGGTGGCCAGGCGAGAACGAATGGGGTGACTTTCAGTGGCTCAAGGCGGAGGCCCTGAAATTCAGACAGGAGCTGATTGGCGGTTGGTACGCATCCGCGGGCCAGCATCGTTTGAAACTCAGGATGAACAACTTTCCCGATGAGCCACTCTGGACCCTCTTTGCCGACGGGCGGCAGGTTACTCATTTCGACGAGGCTCCCAGCGCCTGGTCCATCCCAATAGCCACCAAGGACAGGCAGTAATGTTCAATCTCGAAGGCAAGACCGCGCTCGTCACCGGCGCGACCGGCGGCATCGGCGGGGCGATCGCGCGGGCTCTGCATGCGCAGGGCGCGTCCGTGGTCCTGTCCGGCACGCGCGAGGCGGTGCTGAACGACCTGGCCGGCGAGCTCGGCGGCCGGGCCTTCGCCGCGGCGGCGAACCTGTCGGACGCGGACTCGGTCGACGGCCTGGTCGGCCGGGCCGAGGAGGTCGCGGGCGCCTCGCTGGACATCCTCGTGGCCAACGCCGGCATCACCAAGGACGGCCTTCTGATGCGGATGAAGGACGAGGACTTCGAGCAGGTCATCAAGGTCAATCTGGAGAGCTATTTCCGCCTCTGCCGCGCCGCCATGAAGGGCATGATGAAGCGCCGGTCGGGCCGCATCATCGGCGTGACCTCGGTGGTTGGGGTCACCGGCAATCCCGGCCAGACCAACTATTCGGCCTCCAAGGCCGGCATGATCGGCTTCTCCAAGTCGCTGGCGCAGGAGGTCGGCAGCCGCGGCATCACCGTGAACTGCATCGCGCCGGGCTTCATCGCCTCTCCGATGACGGACGTGCTCAACGATCAGCAGCGCGAAGTCATCCTGTCGAAGATCCCGGCCGGCCGTCTGGGCTCGGGCGACGAAATCGCGGCGGCGGCGGTCTATCTGGCGTCCGACGAAGCCGCCTATGTCACCGGCCAGACACTGCACGTGAATGGCGGGATGGCGATGATTTGATCGGCGGATCGCTGACGGATCGCAACAGACTGTTTCCCGCCGTTACGGCTGTGCTAAAGGCGCGCAACCGGCGTGGGTGAGTCCCCGTTATGGGCTTGCGCCGCCGCTGTCGTCGTGAGACGGCAGGACCGAAGTTAACGCCGCGGAAGCGGTCACAGAGCAGAGAGACACTCATGTCCGATATTCTCGAGCGCGTCCGCAAGATCGTCATCGAGCACCTGGACGCCGATCCGGACAAGGTTACGGAAAAGGCCAGCTTCATCGACGACCTCGGCGCCGACTCCCTCGACAACGTCGAGCTGGTCATGGCCTTCGAGGAAGAGTTCGACATCGAGATCCCCGACGACGCCGCCGAGCACATCCAGACGGTCGGCGACGCCGTGAAGTTCATCTCGGAAAAGTCGGGCGGCTGATCCGAACGACTCTAGGCTAAGGTGCGGCCGCTCTGGTGTCCCCGCGTGGGGGCCCGGGCGGCCGTAGCTGTTTCTGAAGGATAGGTCCGCATGAGGCGTGTCGTCGTCACCGGGATCGGTCTTTTGACCCCGCTGGGGTGGGGCCGCGAAATCACCTGGAAACGCATCCTGGAGGGCCAGTCGGGCGCCGGGCCGATCACCAGCTTCGACACCGAGGGCTACGGCTGCACCATCGCCTGCGAAGTGCCGCAGGTGGACGGCCGGGGCGGAGGCGGGCCGGATCATGAAGGTTCCTTCGATCCCGACCAGGTGATGTCCGCCAAGGACCGCAAGCGTGTCGACGACTTCATCGTCTACGCCGTGGCCGCCGCCGACGAGGCGATCGCCGACGCGAACTGGAAGCCCGAGACCGACGAGGACCGCGAGCGCACCGGCGTCATGATCGGTTCCGGCATCGGCGGCCTGGGCCCCATCGCCGACACCGCCATCGAACTGAAGGAAAAGGGTCCGCGCCGGATCAGCCCCTTCTTCATCCCCTCGGCCCTGATCAACCTGGCGTCCGGCCAGGTCTCCATCCGTCACGGCCTGAAGGGCCCCAACCATGCAGTCGTGACCGCCTGCGCCACCGGCGCCCACGCCATCGGCGACGCGGCCCGGCTGATCGCCTTCGGCGATGCGGACGTGATGGTCGCCGGCGGGGCCGAGAGCTCCATCGTGCCGATCGGCGTGGCCGGCTTTGTGGCCTGTCGGGCGCTGTGCACCAGCTTCAACGACAATCCGACCGCCGCGAGCCGGCCCTATGACAAGGGCCGCGACGGCTTCGTCATGGGGGAGGGCGCGGGCGTCCTGGTGCTGGAGGAATACGAGCACGCCAAGGCGCGCGGCGCGAACATCTACGCCGAGGTCGTGGGCTACGGCCTGTCGGGCGACGCCTATCACATCACCGCCCCGTCCGAGGACGGCGACGGCGGCTATCGCGCCATGGTCATGGCGCTGAAGAGGGCCGGGATGGACGCCTCGGCCATCGACTACGTCAACGCCCACGGGACCTCGACCATGGCCGACGGCATCGAACTGGGCGCCGTGGAGCGGCTGCTCGGCGATCACGCCGGCAATGTCGCCATGTCCTCGACCAAGTCGATGACCGGCCACCTCTTGGGCGCGGCGGGGGCCATCGAGGCGGCCTTCTCCATCCTGGCCATCCGGGACCAGGTCGCTCCGCCGACGATCAACCTGGACGACCCTGAGTTCGAGACGCCCATCGACCTGTGCGCCAACAAGGCCAGGCCGATGAAGATCGACGTGGCGATGTCCAATTCCTTCGGCTTCGGCGGCACCAACGCCTCGGTCATCTTCAAGCGCGTCGCGTGAGCCGGTTCGATCCGCGGACTGAGGGGCGCGGCCGCAGCCCCCTGATGGCGGGCGTCCTGAGCGCCGCCGCCACGCTTTTCCTGCTTGGCGTGGCCGCCCTGGCCTGGGCCTGGGCGGTCTATACGGCTGATGGCCCGGAGGCGCGCCAGGGAGACGAGACAATCGTCGTCCTGCCGTCCGGCGCGGGCGTGTCGCGCATCGCCGGCATCCTGGACGCCGCCGGCGTGATCCGCTCCGAGACCCTGTTCAAGGTCGCCGTCCAGCTGACGGGCCGCGACCGCGGCCTGCGCGCCGGTGAATACGCCATCGCCAGCGGCGCCTCGATGGCCGAGGTGATCGAACACCTGCGTTCCGGCGAGGTGGTCCGGCACTTCGTGACCATCCCGGAAGGCTGGTCGAGCGCTCAGGCCATGGATATCCTCAACCGGAACAATCTTCTGACCGGGACGGCTGAGTTGCCGCCTGAAGGCAGCATCCTGCCCGAAACCTACGAGATTCACCGCGGCGAAACCCGCGTGACCCTGATCGCCCGCATGCAGGCCGCCCATGACGAGCTGCTGGCCGAGCTGTGGCCGAGGCGTCAGCAGGGCCTGCCCATCTCCACGCCGGAGGAGGCCGTCATCCTGGCCTCCATCGTCGAGAAGGAGACCGGCCTGGCCGAGGAGCGGCCGCGCGTCGCCGCGGTCTTCATCAACCGGCTGCGGCTCGGCATGCGGCTGGAGAGCGACCCGACGGTCGTCTACGGCGTCAGCCAGGGCCGCCCGCTGGGCCGGGGCCTGCGCCGGTCGGAGCTCGAGCGGCCGACGCCCTACAACACCTATCTGATCGCGGGCCTGCCGCCCACGCCCATCGCCAATCCGGGCCGTGAGGCGTTGGAGGCCGTGCTGAACCCGCCGTCGTCGCGTGAGCTGTTCTTCGTCGCCGACGGCACGGGCGGCCACGCGTTCGCGACGACCTTCGAGGAGCATCTCCAGAACGTCGCCCGCTGGCGCCAGGTGGAACGGCTGCAGCTGCGTGAACAGCAGGAGGCCCAGGGTGAGTAGGCGCATCTCCGGCATGACCGGCTTCGGCCGCGCCGAAGGCGGTCTCGCGGACTGGACGTGGTCGGTCGAGGCGCGTTCGGTCAACGGACGCAATCTGGAGGTCCGGGCCAAGACGCCGCCAGGCTTCGACGCCGTCGATCGCGCCGCGCGCGAGCTGGCCCAGGCCCGCTTCCAGCGCGGGCAGGTGGGGCTGACGATCCAGCTCAAGCGCGCCGAAGGCGCCGCGGCCGAGATCCGCATCAACCCGCAAGTGCTGAGCACCTATCTGGCCCAGTCGCGCTGGCTGGTGGAGCAGGGCGCGGCCCCGCCGACGGCTGACGGCCTGCTGGCCCTGCGCGGCGTGCTGGACGCCGGAGACGAGGTCGACGCCGACACGCAGAAGGCCCTGGAAGCCGCCATCGCCGAGGACGTGGCCGTCGCGCTGGACGGCCTGAAGGCCGCGCGGCTCGACGAGGGTGAGCGCCTCACCCCCGTCCTCCAGGGCTTCCTCGATGCGGTCGAGCGGCTGGCCATGGCCGCGCGCAGGGAGGCGGACGCCCAGACCACGGCCATCCGAGAACGCTTCACCCGCCGCGTGGCGGAGTTGACCGAAGGTGCCGCCGACCTCGAGGACCGCGTGTTCCAGGAGGCCGCGGTGCTGGCCGGCAAGGCGGACGTCCGCGAGGAGCTGGACCGACTCGACGCCCACACAGCCTCCGCGCGCGATCTGATCGGGCAGGGCGGGGCGGTCGGTCGCAAGCTCGACTTTCTCACGCAGGAGTTCATGCGCGAGGCCAACACCCTATGCTCCAAGGCGGCCACGGTCGCCTTGACGGGACTCGGTCTGGACCTCAAAGCCGTGATCGAGCAGTTCCGCGAACAGGTCCAGAATGTCGAGTGACGGCCAAGCCCAGCGCCGGGGCCTGATGCTGATGGTCGTGGCGCCCTCGGGCGTCGGCAAGACCTCGCTGACCCGGCGGCTGATCGCGGACCACTCCGACCTGCACCTGTCGATCTCGGCCACCACGCGTTCCCCGCGTCCGGGCGAGCACGAGGGCCGCGACTACCACTTCGTCGACCGCTCCATGTTCGACGCCATGATCGAGGACGACGCCTTCCTCGAATGGGCCGAGGTCTACGGCAACCGTTACGGCAGCCCGCGCGCGCCCATCATGGCCGCGCTCGACCGCGGCGAGAGCGTCCTGTTCGACATCGACGACCAGGGCGCCAAGACCATCGCCGCCCAGGCGCCCGAGGATTCCGTCCTCGTCTATCTCCTGCCGCCGTCGCTCGCCGAAATGAGCCGGCGCCTGCACGCGCGCTCGCAGGATTCGGACGAGGTGATCCGCCAGCGGATCGCCCGCGCCAAGGATGAAGTCAGCCGCTGGGACAGCTTCGATTACGTGGTGCTGAACGACGACTTCGACCGCGCCTACGCCGATCTGGCCCACATCTTCCACGCCGAGCGTCTACGCCGTTGGCGCAATCCCTGGATCGGCGGTTTCGTCGGCGGCCTGCTGGCCGAAGAGGTCGACGGGGTCTAGGCCCCCGCAGCCTGGGCCAGCCGCAGGAAACCCGCCACGTCGATGGTCTCGGCCCGCGCGTCGGGATCGACCCCCGCCTCGCGGCAGAGCGCCTCTCCGCCCAGCGTCTTCAGGCTCGAGCGCAGCATCTTGCGCCGCTGTCCGAAGGCGGCGGCGGTGACCCGCTCCAGGCTCCTGAGCTGGTCGGCTGGAGGCGACACCGCCCGGGGGACCAGACGTACGACCGCCGAGGCCACCTTCGGGGGCGGAGTGAAGGCGCGCGCCGGAAGGTCCATGATCACCCGCGCCTCGCACACCGCCTGGGAGATCACGCCCAGCCGCCCATAGGCCGATGAGCCCGGCCGCGCGGCGATGCGGTCGGCGACTTCCTTCTGGAACATCAGGGTCATGGAGCACGGCCGCCACGGGCCGGTCAGCCACTTGATCAGCAGCGGGGTGCCGACATTGTAGGGCAGGTTCGAAACGATATGGCCGGGCGCCCCGCCCAGCAGGTCAGCCTCGGCGACCGCCAGGGCGTCGCCCTCGATGACCGTCAGCCGACCGTCCGCCTCCGCGCCCAGTTCCTCCAGCAAAGGAATGAAGCGCCGGTCCTTCTCGACCACCAAGACACGGGCCGCGTCGGTTTCCAGCAGGGCGCGCGTCAGTCCGCCTGGCCCGGGTCCAACCTCGATAACCGTGTCGCCCTCAAACGGGCCGGCCAGCCGGGCGATCTTGCGGGTGACGTTCAGGTCCAGAAGGAAATGCTGACCGAAGCGCTTGTCGGCCATCAGGCCGTGCGCCTCCAGCACCTCGCGCAGGGGCGGCAGGTCGTCAGCGCGCATGGGCGCGGCGCTCGGCCATCTCGGCGGCCAGCCGGATGGCGGCGATCAGGCTGTCGGGACGGGCGATCCCCTGGCCTGCGATGGCGTAGCCGACGCCGTGGTCCGGGGAGGTGCGCACGATCGGCAGGCCAAGGGTGGCGTTGACCCCGCCCCAGAAGTCCAGCGTCTTAACCGGGATCAGACCCTGGTCGTGATAGAGGCAGATCGCCGCGTCATAGGTCCGGCGGGCCTCCTCGTGGAACAGGGTGTCGGCGGGCAACGGATCGGTGATGTCCACGCCGGCTTCGCGCAGCCTCGCCACGGCGGGCGCGAGCACCTCCGCCTCCTCCAGCCCCAGAGCCCCTGACTCGCCCGCATGCGGATTGAGGCCGGCGAGCGCGAGCCTGGGACGCGCGACGCCGAAGTCCCGGCGCAGGGCCTCATGCGCCACCGTGGCGGTCCGCACGACGCGCTCCTCGGTCACCAGTTCAGGCACCTCCGCCAGGGGGACATGAATGGTCACCAGACAGACGCGTAGGCCCCGCGCGGCCAGCATCATCACCGGTCCCCGCTGACCGCTATAGGGCGCCTCGGCGGTCAGGTCGGCGATGAACTCCGTGTGTCCGGGAAAGCGGAAGCCCGCCTGATAGAGCGGAGCCTTGGCGATGGGCGCCGTGACGACGCCCGAAGCTTCGCCCGCCAGCGCCAGACGCACCGCGGTCTCGATCCAGCCGGTGATGACCGCGGCGTTGGCCGGGTCGGCGACGCCGGGCCGGGCAGGCGTCGCGCAAGGGGCGTGCAGGACGGGCAGGGCGCTCGCGAACAGGCCGGGCGCTTCTGACGGCGAGGCGATGCGCCTCACCGGGACGCCCTCTCTTTCCAGAAGGGCTGCGTCACCCACGACGGTGAAAGGGGTCGGTCCAGCCTTGAGCGCAGTCCAGGCCTTGGCGACGATCTCCGGCCCGACGCCGGCCGGGTCGCCCAGGCTGAGGGCGAGGGGCCGCGCCGGGGTCACCTATCAGCTTTCCCGTTGCTCGATCGTCGCGGCGTTGCGCAGGTCGCGGATATACCGCCGCGCCAGCATGTTCAGCTGCTGGTTGCCGAGTTCGCGCTCGATGTCCTCGCGAGACGGAATATCGTCGCTGGCCGAGCGCCGGCCGCACAGGGCGACCAGATGCATGCCGAGCGAGGTGCGGATGGGCTGGCTGACGCTGCCGACCGCGCCGCTGCGGGCGATCTCCTGAAACTGCGGAGCGAGGTCGGCCACGCTGGCCTCGCCCAGATCCGTGCCGATCACGCCGGGCGTGGCCGAGGCGCGCTGCAGGATGTTGTCGCAGGTCAGGCCGTCGCGAAGGCCGTTCAGCGTGGCCGTCGCCGCAGCCACCTGGGCCTCCGTGGCGGTTGCGTCGAGACGGATCGCCGCCTGGCGAAGGTTGGCGAGCTGGGTCACGGCGCCGGACCGCTCGTCACGCAGGAGAATGATGTAGACGCCGCCATCGACCGCGATCGGGTTCGACAGCTGGCCCGGATCCATCTGCTCCAGCACCGCCTGCACGGCGGCCGGCGGCTCGCCGGCGACCACCCAGCCACCGTCGCCGCCCGTGCTGGCCGAGGGCGCGGAGCTGAACTGACGCGCGACCGCCTGGAAGGGCGCGCCGGCGATGATCTGCTGCGTCAGCTGACGCGCGCCGTTCATCGCCACATCCATCCCGCCCACGGTTGCGGCGTCGATGTAGATTTCACCGACAAGCCATTGCGGGCGCGACGCATTTTCCTCGATGCGCGCCAGCACGGCGTCGACCTGATCGGCGCCGACGCGGGCCCGGTCACGATAGCGCCCACTGACCAGCATGCCCCAGCCAATGTCGGTCCGGAGCTGCTCGACGTAGGTCTGGCGGCGAATGCCGAACTGCTCCATCGCGGCCAGCATCTGCTGAGCCGTGCCGCCGGACTGCTGGGCGAGCGCCTCGATCTCGGCCTGAACCACGGCGTCGCTCACCTCGACCTCGAAGCGGGCGAGCTCCTGCGCCTGCAGGCGCTGGTCAATGATCGCCCGCAACGCCTGTTGCTGGATCGCCGGCAGGTTCTCTTCGGTCGGCTGCAGCTGCGAGGTGAAGATCAGCAGCAGCATGCGCTGGCGTAGGTCGTAGCTGGTGATGAGCTGATCGTTGACCGTCATCAGCACGCCCTCGCCGATCTCGAACTCGGGCGGCGGCGCCTGCGGGGTCGGGGCTGTGGGGGCCGTCGGCTGGCCCGCGATCTGGGCCGTCGAGGGTTGGGCAAGGGCGATGGCCAGGGCCACGGCTCCCACGGAGAACATCCAACGCATGGGTGAAGTCGTTCCTCTTCCGACGTGCGGTACGAGCCGCAGGGCGGCGGTCAGCTGACAGTGTCGCGTCCTAATAGCCTGACCCGCCCAATGTGGCGAGGTTTAGGCGTACGAAGACCCCCTCGGACGAGCGCAGACCCGTCTGGCCAAAGACGGTTTCGTCCCGCTCGTAGACGAGTTCGAAGCGCAGGCATTCGTCCTCGTACAGCAGGCCGATCTCCGAACGCCGCCACAGGTTCTCGTCCAGGTCGCGCGTGGCTCGGAAACTCACGCCCCAGTCGCCGACGATGAACACCTGTCCGGACGCCTGGATGGTCTCGTAGTTGTTGACGGCCAGTGGGGAGGGGTCGGTGTTGTCCAGGATGTACCGGACCGCGACACGGTCGTTCTCGCGGAACCGCGCGCCGAAGCCGACCTCGGCTTGGCGGACCTCGAGGTCGTCGTCCAGCCGCGCCCGCGCCCAGCCGGAAGCGCTGGCGAACGGCTGGAATGTCGCGGCCACGACCCAGTCGGACGCGGTCTCGGAAATTCCAGTAGGATCATAAAGTTCGCCGGGTGAGCCGGCGACAGGTCTCAGGTATTCCTCCTCTTCCTCGGCGCGGAACATGCGGCCGACAAAGAGGCTGGCGTTGCGCGTCGGTCCCAGTTCGACAGAGGTCCGAACTCCCAGACTCAGGCGTGCCCCGCCCTCATAGAGGTCGTAGCCGGGGAACTTGTTTTCCTGGAACAGCGAGGTTTCGTCGAGCTCGAGGACCTGGCTGTCCTCGTTCGGCACGCGCGGATCGATGTCCGCCTCCGGCGAGATCGCCAGCTGCGCCATAGGCTCAAGCGTCACCGAGCCGCCTTCGAAGCGCCGGATGAGCGGGTATCGGACGTCCACACCGAGAGTGGCGTTGAATCGCGAGAGGGCGTCGTTCTCGCTGGGAGATCCGACCAAAGGCAGGTCGGACACGGAATAGACGTCCGCCCGGCCGGTCAGGAAGGGCTCGAAGCGCAGGCCGCCCGACGTCGTGATCGCGCGGCGCCAGTCGATCTCGGCGGTGGCCCGGGTGCTGTCCACGCCCGACAGGTCCGCGGGGGGCGGCGCGGCCGCATAGACCGGCGAAAGCACCGGTGACCCCACATAATCCTGACGGAAGAGGGCGACGGCGGAGCCGCGGAACCTGAGTCGTCCGCCGAGCACCGGGTCCTCCGGCTCCCAGCGGGCTTCGATGAGCGGACCCACAAGCGGCAGGGTCCCATCGTCCTCGTACACGACGCCGCGAGCGTCGCGCGTGTCGAAGCCGAACCCGCCGAAGCCCGTCACGCGCAGGCTCTGGAAGCTGAGCACCGCCGCCGAGAAATACGACCGCTCCGTCTGGCGCACCACATAGGCCTGGCTGATCAGGCGACGATAGTCCGTCAGGTAGGCTCCGCGGTCCTCGTAAACGTCCTCGATGTCATAGCGGTCAAACAGGCTCTTGTCGGACACCCGCTCGACGGTGAAGCCCCAGCGCCAGTCCGCATTGATGTCGAATTCGCCTTCGCCGAGGACATAGCCTCGCGATTCAGCCTCACCGAAGCGCTCGTTCTCGAACACGCCGGGCGCGACCTCGATGTTCCCGAACAGCTGCTCGTGAGTATAGCCCGCGCGGATGTTGGCTTCGCCGGAATAGAAGCGCCGGCGCCAGTCCAGATTCAGGAAGGGGTTCACGCTCGCATTGATCTGCGGGCTGATGATCAGATCCTGATGCGGCGAGATCACCCAGAGGTACGGCTGCTCGTAGGAGAAGCCGCGGCCGTCCGAGCTGGTCACCGTCGGGATCAGGAAGCCCGACTGGCGCTCGGCCGTCGGATCCGGGTGCCAGAAGACCGGCGAATAGAAGACCGGCAGCCCAGCCACGCGGATCACCGCGTTGCGGTAGAAGACGACCGCGTTCTCCTGGTCCTGGACGACGGTCTCGGCCTGGATCGACCAGGTCGGCTCGCTGGACTCGCCCTCGCTGTTGCAGATGTCGCAGGGCGTGAAGATGGCGTTGTTCAGCTCGTTGACGGTCTCGGAGCGCCGCACGGCCGTGGCCGAGGCGATCCGGATGTTGTCCTGCAGCATGGCCGCAAAGCCGGTGGCGACACCCGCGCGCAGCTCGTCATCGAGCTCGATGGTGTCAGCGTACTGGACCGTCCCGTCCGGATTGATCAGCTCCGCATTGCCCGACGCCGACAGCAGTCCGGTCTGACGCTCGTAGTCCACGCGGTCGGCGCGCAGCAGCCGGCCCTGGTAGCGGGCCTGGACCGAGCCGGTGGCGGTGATCACCTGGGTCTCGCGGTCCTCGGTGATGGCGTCGGCCTCGAGGTACAGGCCGTCCTCGGTCAGCCCGTCGGGCCCCGGCTGCTCGACGACCTGACGGCCCTCGGCGGGCGCTGTCTGGGCCATGGCCGGCGCGCCTATGGCCAGCAGGGCGAGCGCCGCCGCGCCCGCGAACAGGCGGCCGCGCAGGAACGGCTTGGCGGAGGCTTCGTCTGGACGGCGCTGCATCGTGTCCTTTGTCGGCTCCGCCTGGGTTAGCCGTCTTCGGTGTAGCAGAGCAAGGTGAAGGCAGACAGCATCGCCAGCAAGGGCGGAGACCAGGCCGCGACGAAAGGCGGCAAGGTCTCGGCCTCACCCAGGGCGCGCGTGAAGGCGGCCAGGAAATAGAACAGGAAACCGAGCGCGATCGCCGACAGAACCATGAACGGCAGGTCGCCGAGCCGCAGCAGCCTGAGCGAGAAGGCCGCCGCCAGAATCGAGATGGCCGCGAACATCAGGGGCGTGGCCAGTAGCTCCTGGAACCGGAGCCGGTACTGGGTGGCCGAAAACCCCGCGGATTCGATCCGATCGATCGTCGTGGGCAGGCGCCAGAAGGGCACGCTGCGCGGCGCCTCGAAGCGGTCGAAGGCTTCGGCTCGGTCGAGATTAGAGGGGATCGACAGGGTGGCGTAGTTGACCGCCTGTTCCCCGGCCGCGGCCTCGCGGGCGTTGGTCAGCTCCCAGCGTCCAGGCAGCAGCTCCGCCGATTCGGCCTCGATACGGCGCTGGAACGAGCGCCGGCCGTCGTCGTCGGCGACGTAGATGAACATGGAGACGCCGGTCAGCCGGCTGGTGTCGGAATCCCGCTCGCGGGCGCGGATCACCACCTGAGTCCGGCCGTCCCCCTGACGCACCCAGACCGTGTCCGGGGCGCCGGATTCGACGCGGGTCTCGAGCATCGACTGGGTCGCCGCCTCGTACCGGCCGTTCAGCCATGAGGCGAAGGGATTGAGCGCGACCACCGTCACCACCCCGATGACGAAGGCCGCTCCGGCCGCCGGGAAAATGAACCGCCAGGCCGACACGCCGGCCGCCCGCATCGCGATCAGTTCGCTGCGTCGGTTCAGGCTCACGAAGGCGGCCAGGACCCCGAACAGGAAGATGAAGGGCAGGAGCTGCAGGATCACGTTGGGCGACTTCATCAGCATCAGGCCGATGAGCTGCGCCGCCGAGACATCGACGCGCGAGCCGAGGTCCCGCGAGATCTCGACGAAGTCGATCAGCATGATGACCGCCGCCATGACCGCCAGGGCGCCGGCGATGGCGCGCAGCGTCCGCCGCAGGACGTACAGCTCCAGACGGCTGAGCCGGCCCTGCCACTCGTTCAGGAACCCGGGAAGGCGGGACCGGCGCCGTCTCATGCCGACGCTCCCACGAAACGCTGCGGGCCTGCGCCGAGCGCGACGTAGCGGTCGACCCTTTGGCGGAAGAGAACGCGGAACCCGAACCAGACCAGTCCGAGCGGAAGGAGGTACTGGACCACGTTGATCCAGGCGCTGCTTCCCGCGGCCGACAGGACCGCGAAGCCTAGCAGGCGCACGGTGATCGCCGCCGCCGAGAAGGCCGCGATGCGGCGCCCATAGCCCGTCCGGCTGAACGGCCCGCCGAGCACCGCCGCCAGCGCCATGGCCATGAAGCCGATGACGTACAGCGGCGACGCCAGCCTCGCATGGCCCTCGGCGTAGAGCTTCTCGCGGTTGCCCATCTCCCACTCGTTGTTCGGATCAGGGAAGAACAGCTCGGTAAGCCAGCGGTCGGACTCCTTGTAATGCAGGGGGTCCGGCTCGACCGCATAGGGCGTGAGGTCGAAGACATATTCGTCGAACGACAGGAAGTTCAGGACCCCGGCGCCCGAAAATTCGGAACTGGATCCTTCGTTCAGGATCATCGCCGGCCGTCCGTCCAGGCTGGTGATCCGTCCGGTCGCGGCGTCATACAGGGTCGCGCCATCGGCCCGCTCGATGTGGATGAACAGGTTCCGCATGATCCCGTTTTGGTCCACCCGCTGGGCGTAGATGGTCAGGTTCGGCGCCCCCTGAACGAACTCGCCTTCGCGCACCAGGATGGCGGCGAGGTCGGCGCGCACCGAGTGCAGCTCCTCGCGCATCTCGCGCATCCCGGCCGGCTGGATGAAGAGGTTGGAGATCAGCGCCACCAGCGCGACCAGCACCGACAGTCGGATGGCCGGGTCGATCACCCGCCAGCGGCTCATGCCGCCGGCGTAGCAGACCACGATCTCCTGCTCGGAATGCAGGCGGTTGAGCGCCAGCAACGCCCCGACGAGCACGCCGATGGGCAGGATCAGGGTGACCACCTGCGGCAGGGCCAGCACCGTCACCTTGGCCACCGTCCAGGCGTCCTGGCCGCGCTCCACGATCAGGTCCAGCTGCCCCAGGCTCTGGCCCAACAGCGCGACGAGCGTCAGCGCGCCCACCGCGATGACGACGGGGACGGCCAACTGACGGAAGAGGTAGCGGTCGATGATTCTCATGCAGGCGTTGCGGGCGAAGGCCGCGCGGGGCATGTATCACGCCCGTAAGCGAACGCCACGTCCGGCGTCACGCTAGCTGAACGAAGCCGGCCGACAAGAGCCGCTCAGGAGTAAGCCAATGAATATCCAGTTCGCCGCCTCCGCAGGCGACGCCGACGCCATCGCCCTGTTCGTCCACGACGGTTCGGTCCTGACGTCCGGCGCCCGCGAGGCTGATTCGCGCCTGGGCGGCGCGGTAGCCCGCGCGGCGGGGCAGGGGCGTTTCAATGGCAAGGCCGGCCAGTCCGCCCTGGTCGGCGGCGCGCCCGGCGCCCAGACCTGGGTCATTGGGGCCGGCGCCGAGGCCGACTTCCGCGATCTCAACGTCGAGGCCGCCGCGGCCGCCGCCTACAACGCCGCCAAGCTGTCGGGCGCGACCACCCTGGCTCTGGAACTGAGCCACCTCGACGCCGAACAGGCCGCCCGCGCCGCCTTCGGCGCCCACCTGGCCGCCTATCGTTTCGACAAGTACCTGACCAAGCAGAAGCCCGAGAAGGTCCCGTCGATCACGACCATTCGCGTCGTGGCCGGCGATCCGGCGGCCGCCGAAAAGGCCTTCGAGAGCTGGAACGCCGTCGCTGACGCCGTCTATTTCGCGCGCGACCTCGTCTCCGAACCCGCCAACGTCCTCTATCCCGAATCCTTCGCCGAGCGCTGCAAGGGCCTGAAGTCGCTGGGCCTCGAGATCGAGGTCCTCGGCGAGAAGGAGATGGAGAAGCTCGGCATGCGCACCCTGCTCGGCGTCGGCCAGGGCAGCGTCCGCGAGAGCCAGCTGGTCGTCATGCGCTGGAACGGCGGGGCCAAGGACGCCCAGCCGATCGCCTTCGTCGGCAAGGGCGTCTGCTTCGACACCGGCGGCATCTCCATCAAGCCCGCCGAGGGCATGGAGGAGATGAAGTGGGACATGGGCGGCGCCGCCGCCGTGGCCGGCCTCATGCACGCGCTCGCGGGCCGCAAGGCCAAGGTCAACGCCGTCGGCGTGCTGGGCCTGGTCGAGAACATGCCCGACGGCGCGGCCCAGCGGCCTGGCGACATCGTCGTCTCCATGTCCGGCCAGTCGGTCGAGGTGATCAACACCGACGCCGAAGGCCGCCTCGTTCTGGCCGACGCCCTCTGGTACACCCAGGAGCGCTTCAAGCCGAAGTTCATGGTCGACCTGGCCACCCTGACCGGGGCCATGATCATCTCGCTCGGTCTCGACTACGCAGGCGTCTTCTCGAACAACGACGACCTGGCCGACGCGATCGTTTCCGCGTCCAAGCCGACCGGCGAGAAGACCTGGCGCATGCCTCTGCCCGAGGAATACGACCGCATGATCGACAGCGCCGCCGCCGACGTGAAGAACTCGTCGGGTCGCACCGCGGGCTCCATCACCGCGGCGCTCTTCCTGCAGCGCTTCGTGAACAACACGCCCTGGGCCCACATCGACATCGCCCCGACCGCCTGGAAGAAGGATTCCAAGGTCGGCACGGTGCCGGACGGCGCCACCGGCTATGGCGTGCGCCTGCTGAACCAGATGGTCGCGGACCGCTACGAGGGCTGATCCGCCGATGGGCGCCGAGGTCTGGTTCTACCACCTGGAGCGGTCGAGCCTGGACCAGGTCCTGCCGGAACTCCTGGAAAAGACCCTGGCCCGTGGCTGGCGGGCGCTCGTGCGCGTCCGCGATCCCGAGCGCCTGTCGACCCTGGACGAGCGCCTCTGGACCTGGCGGGCCGAGAGCTTCCTGCCCCACGGGCGGGCGGACCGGCCAGACGCCGAGCGCCAGCCCGTGCTGCTCACCTCGGAAGCGGCAAACGCCAATACGGCTCAGGTTCTGTTCATCGTCGATGGCGCTGAACTGGGACCGACCGACGCGTTCGAGCGTTGCATTCTGCTCTTCGACGGCCGCGACGACGAGGCGGTCGCCGAGGCGCGGAAGCGTTGGAGCCAGGTCAAGGCCACAGGAGCCGTGTGCTCCTACTGGAAGCAGGACGAGGACGGACGATGGAGCAAGGCGGCGTGAGATCTCTGTGGAGCCTGACCGCGGTCCTGATGCTGGCCGCCTGTGGCTCCGGTGCGGGCGCGCCGTCCGTGTCGCCGCCGCCGGTGTCGCCGCCGCCGATTCCCGCCTATGACGCCCGTCCGGTCCCGCGCGACCAGTGCGGCGCAGAGGCGCTGCAGCACCTGATCGGGCAACCGAGGACGGAGATTCCCGTTCCGGTGGATGTGACGAGCCGCCGGGTGGCGTGCACGACCTGCCCGCTGACCGAGGACTATTCGCCGAGCAGGCTGAACATCCTCTACGATCGGGATTCCGGCCGGGTCGAGCGGGTTTATTGCGGCTGACCGAAAGGACGACCGATGCGAACATCCCTGTTGCTGGCGGCCCTGGCGCTCAGCGCCTGCGCGCCATCGAGACTGCCGTCGACAAGTTCCTCACC
>CBIHLR010000030.1:0-18025 GCA_966210875.1 uncultured Brevundimonas sp.
AGCGACCAGGGGGCCACGGCGACGCGGATGGTCTCGCCCTGGCCGGCCTTTTTCCAGGCCGAGGGCGTCATGCCGAAGCGCTTGTGGGCCGCGTCATAGAAGCGCGACGGCGCGCCGAAGCCCGCGTCATAGACCGCGTCCGTCACGCGCGCGCCGCCGTCCAGCGACGCCTTGGCGCGGCGGTCGCGGACCTGGCCGGCGTAGGCCTTGGGCGTGACGCCGGTGCGGGCCTTGAACAGGCGGTGGAAGTGGAAGGACGACAGGCCGGCCTGGCGGGCGAGTTCGTCCAGCGTCGGCGGCGTCTCGGCCGTCTCGATCATGCGGCACGCGGCGGCGATGACGTCGGCGCCGGGGCGTGCCTCGTCCGGCTTGCAGCGCAGGCAGGCGCGAAATCCTTCCGCCCGGGCCTCGTCGGTGGTGGGGAAGAAGCGGACGTTCTCGCGCTTCGGCGCACGCGCCGGGCAGCCGGGGCGGCAGTAGATCCCCGTCGTCTTCACCGCGATGACGAAGGCGTCGCGCAGGGAGGCGTCGCGACGCGCCAGGGCGTCATAGCGCTCGTCGTCGGTGAGGGGCGGCTCGGCGATCATCTCGGCCAGCATAGCGAAATCTCCGCGAGGTTGCGGATCAGCGATAGGGCGGCGGGGCGTCGGACGCGTCCCGCGCCTTGCGCTCAATGTCGGGCGATCAGGCGTAGCGGCGGCGCGGCCCGGGCTCGCGGCCGCGGATGGCGGCGCGGACGAAGTCCGCAGGCGGTTCGGCCTCAGCCAGGACCTGCTCCTTAATGGCGCGCGGCTCTCCGAACAGGTGGCCCTGGCCGAGCGAGACGTCGAGATCGAGGATGTCGACGATCTGGCGCTCGGCCTCGACCTTCTCGGCGATGACCTCGAGGCCGTAGCGACGGGCCAGTTCGGCGAAGTCGGACGGATGGATGTCGCGGAGCGCCTTGGCCGACGGACCGGCGTCGAGGTCCAGCAGCTGCTCCAGCAGGAGCTCCGCCGAGACCTTGATGAACTTGACGTCCGAGCGCTGCAGGTCCGCGAAATCGAGGTCCAGCGCCTGGACCTTGTCGATGGAGAAGCGGAAGCCCAGGTCGGCCAGCTTGGCCATGTTGCGCGCCTCGACCGGGCCGCGCACGTCGAAGTTCGCCTGGCCGAGCTCGAAGATCAGGGAGTCCTTCAGGTCCCGGTTCTCGGACAGGAATTCCAGGAACTGCGGGAAGAAGGTCTCGTCGGCCAGGGACGTCAGGGCGATGTTGCAGAACACGCCGACGCGGCGGTCCTGACGCGCCAGCCGGCGCACGATCTGGGCGCAGCGGAACAGCAGCAGGTTGTCGATGGCTGCGGTCAGGCCCTCGTCCTCGGCGACCGCCAGATACTCGGCCGGCATCATCACCCGGCCGGAGTCGTCGCGCAGGCGGGTGAAGCTCTCGTAGTAGAGGGTCTTGCGTTGCGGCAGGGTGACGATGGGCTGGAGGTAGAGGTCGACGCGGTTCTCCGTCAGGGCCTCGCGAACCTGGCTGACGACGGCGACGCTCTGATGCCGGCGGCGGCCCTCGGCGGCGTCCATCGGCGGGGCGGCGCGTTCGACCGCGGCCAGCTTGGCGTCCATGCTGTCGCTGAGCCGGGCGACCAGGGCCTCGAGCATGCGGACCTCGCCCGTCAGGGCTTCGGTGCGGTCGTCCTGGCGGGTCTGGACCGCGCCGGCCAGGTCCCCGACGGCGCCCTGCAGGCTCTCCAGCGCGTCGGCCAGCAGGCGATGCGCCTCGCGAACGGCGCCGATCTGGCGGGTGATCTGGGCCCGCCCGACCGCGCCGGCGACCAGGGCGTGGACGCCCGCGCCCAGTCCCAGCCCGCCGAACAGGGCGGCCATCGCCGCGCCCACGCCCAGACCGCCGCGCCAGAACAGGGCGGCGACGGTGAGCGCCAGACAGGTCCAGGCGCCGATCAGAAAGGCCGTCGTCAGTTTCGACATGAAGCCGCAGGTCCCCAGCGGGAATCGCTTGATTATCGGGCCATGTGACGCCATCGCCTAGCGGGGAATTCACAGCAGGGGCGCGCGATGGAACTCTTCGACCTTTCGGGCAAGTCCGCGATCATCACCGGCTCGTCGCGCGGCATCGGCAAGGCCATAGCCGAGCGTCTGGCCGAACATGGCGCGCGGGTAGTGATCTCGTCGCGCAAGGCGGGGCCCTGCCAGGAGGTCGCCGACGCCATCAACGCCCGCCACGGCGAGGGCCGGGCCATCGCCATCCCGGCCAACATCGGCTCCAAGGAGGACCTGCGCCGGCTGGTCGACGAGACCGAGGCCGTCTTCGGCCAGGTCGACATCCTGGTCTGCAACGCCGCGACCAACCCCTACGCCGGGCCGATGGCCGGCATCTCGGACGAGCAGTTCGAAAAAATCCTCCAGAACAACGTCATCTCCAACCACTGGCTGATCCAGATGGTCGCTCCGGGGATGCTGCGCCGGAAGGACGGGGCGGTGATCGTGGTGTCGTCGATCGGCGGTCTGCGCGGCAACGCCCTGATCGGCGCCTACAACGTGTCGAAGGCCGCGGACATGCAGCTGGTGCGCAATCTCGCCGTCGAGTGGGGACCGTCGAACGTGAGGGTGAACTGCATCGCGCCGGGCCTCGTCCAGACCGACTTCGCCAAGTACCTGTGGGAGAACCCGGATCTGCTCAAGCAGGTGACCGACCCCGCGCCGCTCAAGCGCATCGGCCAGCCGGACGAGATCGCGGGCGCGGCCGTCTATCTGGCCAGTCCGGCGTCGTCCTACATGACGGGTCAGACCCTGGTGGTCGACGGCGGCATCACCATCGCCTGGTAAGGCGGGCCTAGCTGGCCTCGGCCGTCTCCATCGCGGCGTCGGTCGCGCGGCGCCACGGCCCGGCGTAGGCGCGGTTCGAGACTCGCCGGCGGCACGGTCCGAAATAACTGTCGGACTTCACGAACGGGCGCGGCTTGTAGATGACCGCCTGGATGCGATCGAGGATCGCCTTGGCGGTGATCGGCTTCACGCAGAACTCGGTCACGCCGGCGTCGCGCGCCTCGTAGACGCGGGTCCGCTCCGAGTGCCCGGTCATCATGATGATCGGCAGGTAGGGGTTCGGGCTGTCGCCGGAGTTGCGGACCAGACGGGTGAACTCCACCCCGTCGATCGGCGCCATGTTGAAATCGACGATGGCGAGGTCGGCCGGCCAGTCGCGCAGGGCGTCGATGGCCTCGGCGCCGTCGCGAACCTCGCGGATGCGGCGGAAGCCCGCCGACGCCAGGATCGTCGCGGTGATGGCCCGCATGTGCTGGTTGTCGTCCACCAGCAGGATCTGCAACGCCTGATAAGCCGACATGAATCCCTCAGCGCCCGGGCGCGGGCGGCGATTCGAAGACGCTACGCCCGGATGGTTTCCGACTGGTTGAGAAAACGTCGGGTTTCGAGGTCATCAGATCGATGGGGCGCCGACGAGGTTGGACGGATCGATGTTCCGGTCGCGCCACCGCGCGCGCCAGCACAGGTGCGGTCCGGTGGCCCGGCCGCTGGACCCGACGCGACCGATCCGCTGACCGCGCGCGACCCGGTCGCCCTGCGCCACCTCCAGCCGCGACTGGTGGAGATAGACGGTGATCAGTCCCTGGCCGTGGTCGATGAAGGTCGTGCCGCCCTCATAGTGCAGGTCCGGCTCGGCCAGGACGACGAGACCGGGCGCCGGGGCCAGAATCGGCGTTCCGGCGGGGGCCGCCAGGTCGATGCCGTAGTGCGGGCGGGCCGGGGTCCCGTTCAGGATCCTCTGGGAACCCCAGCGGCTGCTGATGCGGAACTCGGCCAGGGGCCAGTCGAACCCGTCGGCGAAGTTCTCGGTCGCGTCGCGGCTGGCGTAGGCGACGGCCTTGAGTTCGGCCTCGCGGCGGATGCGCTCCAACAGCGCCGGGTCCGTCGGATCGACCGTCGAGGGCGGCAGGCCGGAGATGCGCTGGGTCGGGAAGTCACCGGCGGCGACGTGCAGCCGCTCCTCGGCGCGCCAGCCGTCCTGCCGCGCCTCGATCAGGACCGTGTCCGCGCCGTCGCGGTCGAAGCCGACCACGAACAGGCCCGTGGCGCCCGCGGCGGTGAGCGCTTCGCCATCGACGAAGACCAGCGCGCCCGGCCGCGTGCGCCCCAGCGCATAGCCGCCCTGGATGAACCTGCCGGTCAGGTTGAGCCGCTCGGGCCGAGTCTGGGCGAGGGCAAGGGGGGCGGCTGCGGCCGCGAGGAGGGAGAGCGCGAGCCCGCGCCGGTTCACGCCCGCGTGGCCGCGAAGGCCTGTAGCGCCTCGACAGGGCCGGCGTAGGCCTCCTGCCGCTCGGCGCTCCAGTAGCGCAGGGCGTCCAGCGAAATGCGCTGGCCGGACACGGCGCAGATCACGAACCGGCCCGGCTTGAGCACGACGAACTCGCCGTCCCCGTAGTGGAGCTGGGCCGGCAGGCCGAGACTGGGATCATGGGCGTTCATGTGTCCAAGGATAGGTCCTCGCCGCCGGTTTCGCCAGCGCCGAACCCTGTTTCGTTTTGTCCTGCCGCGCTCTAGGCTCCACCGTATGGCCGATCCCGCTCCGCTCCCGACCAAGCCCGCCAAGCGCGGGCGGCCGCCCAAGGCGCGGGCCAACGGCGAGACGCGGGACGCCATCCTCGACGCGGCCGAGGACCTGTTCTCAAAGCACGGTTTCTATGGGGTGACGATCCGCGAGGTGGCGCGCGAGGCGGGCGTGGATACGGCCCTGGTCCACTACTATTTCGGGGCCAAGCGGGACCTGTTCGACAGCGTCTTCCTGCGCCGCGCGGAGGTCTGGAACAATGAACGGGTCGAGGCCATCAACCGCTATGCGGCCGAGGCCGGCGGGGCCATGACCCTGGAGGGGCTGTTCGAGGCCTTCCTGCGCCCGCCGTTCCAGTGGTCGCTGAAGGGCGGGCCGGGCTGGAAGCACTATTCCGCCCTGGTCGCCCAGACCAACGCCAACCCGACCTTCGGCGGCGAGACCATGGCCCGCTACTACGACCCGGCCATCCGGCGGCTGATCGAGCTGATCAAGCAGGTCATGCCCGAGGCCCGGGAGGTGGACCTCTACTGGGCCTATCACATGCTGTCGGGCGCCCTGACCCTGACGCTGGGCGAGACGGGGCGGCTGGACCGGCTGTCCAACGGCCTGTGCCGGTCGGGCGACCTGGAGACGGCGGGCGACTACATGGTGCGCTACGCCGCCGCCGGCTTCCGGGCGGTGTGCGGGCAAGGACGGGCGTGAGCCGTCCCTTCTTCGACCGCGGCTTCGTGCGCGGC
Source organism: uncultured Brevundimonas sp. (assembly GCA_966210875.1). Classification (GTDB taxonomy): domain Bacteria; phylum Pseudomonadota; class Alphaproteobacteria; order Caulobacterales; family Caulobacteraceae; genus Brevundimonas. Next base: position 5,311 of record CBIHLR010000030.1, read on the forward strand.
CTGGGCGTGGCGGTGGCGGCCGGCGGCGTTCTGGCCTTCGTGGGCGCCTTCGGATCGGACGAGGCTCCGGTGGGCACGCGGCTTCTGTACTGGATTCCGCTGATGCTCGCGGGCGGCCTCTGGGGTCACGCCTGCTCCCGCCTGATCCACCGCTGGATCGACGAGGAAGGCAGGCCCTGGCTCAGCATCGGCCTGCTCACCGCCGTCATCACCGGGCCGCTCGCCGTGGTGGTCTGGGCCTACAGCGGCTTCCTGTTCCAGGGCGGCGCGCTCAACCTCGAGGCCCTGCCCTTCTACCTGGCGCCGGTCGGGGTGATCACCCTGACGCTGGCCACCATCAACGTCTTCCTGATGCGCGCGCGGCCGACCGAGACCCACGCGGCGGCGCCGGGCGAGGCGCCCTCCCGCTTCCTCGAACGGCTGCCGTTCAAGCTGAAGGGCGCGGCCATCCGCGCGGTCGAGGCCGAGGACCACTACCTTCGCGTCCACACCGATCGCGGCTCGGACCTGATTCTCATGCGGCTGTCCGACGCCGTAACCGAGCTGGAGGGGCTGGAAGGCGCCCAGGTGCACCGCAGCTGGTGGGTGGCCCGCGACGCCGTCACCGGGGCCAGGCGCGGCGACGGCCGGGCCACGCTGGAAGTCGAGGGCGGCCTCACCGTCCCGGTCAGCCGCCGCTATGCGCGGGCGTTGCGGGAAGCGGGCTGGTTCTGACCGGCGCTATTGCGCCAAGTCCTCACCCGAAAACCAGAAATCGATCGTGCGGATCAGTCGGTCGCTGAGACGCATCTGGCCCCGCCGGTGCTGCCCGGGGGGCAGACCTTCGCCCCGCAGGAAGAAATGGTCCTCGTCCGGCAGCACGATGGAGGTCAATCGGCTGTCCGAATTTCTGAGGTCGAGAAACACCGGGACGTTCTGGGCTGGAGCTGTCAGCGTATCGATCCCGCCCCACACGGCCAGCACCGGGTCCGTGACCCGCGCGAACGCCGGGCCTGGATCATGGCTCAAGAAGACCTGCATCTCCGGGCTGGCCATCCGGTCGATGAACTGGGGGCGGGCCTCCGCAAGTTCCTCGGCCGTCAAGCCAATGCGCGCGAACAATGCGTCCGTCGCCGCCTCGATGGCAGACCGGTCGCCGTCGATCGATGCGCGCGCCACCGCGTCAAAGCCTGTGCGGATCGCTTCCAGGTCCTCGATCGAACGGTCGGGAAAGCGGTCAGGGTTCGACTGCTGCTCGACCCAGACGATCCGCCCAGGGCGTGATGGGGCGCCGAGGAGGATAAGGAAGTCGATCGCCTCCTGGCGCTCGATCCAGAGATCCGTCGCCACCAGCGTTCCCTCGCTGTGCCCTAGCAGACCGAGGGGCGTCGCAGACACTTCCGGTCGAGCGGCCAGGTAATCGAAGGCTGCCAGGATATGTGGCTCGCGCTCGCGGAAGTGCGCGACACGCTCACCCGTCGAGGAACCGACACCCGCGTTATCGATGCGAAGGCTGGCGATCCCCGCCTCGGCGAGGGCGTCGGCGAGTTCCGCGAACATCGGCGCGCCGGAGATCACTTGGTTACGTCCGTGCGGGCCCGCGCCCTGGATCAGCACCACTGCGGCGCGAGGCGGTCCTTCCGGCAGGACAAGCGCGCCCGCCAGGACCACATCGCCGGCTGGGACCCTAACCTCCTCGATCGAAGGATCGGCAAGGGCAGCCGTGGGACAGAGAAGCGCGAGGAGGGCAAGGAGACCTGGACGCATAGATGTGATTTCCGGATTAGCTCGAGCCCGGATGGGCTTTTGCTCTGAAGAGGCGGCGGCGACCTCGTCCGGATGCGCATTTCGGAGATTTAATGCGGGCGCCAGACCGATGGTCAGCCCTGCCGCCACATCCCATGGAACGCCGCTGGCAGGGCCACGTCGGCGCGCCAGGTGGCGACCGGGCCGTCCTCGATGCGGGCGACGTCGAGCACGTGAAGTTCGGTGACCCGGTCACGCAGGTTCAGGGACGGGCCGACGAGCCAGCCGTCGGCCTCGGATGTCGAGCCGGGCGTGGGCACGAAGACGGTCTCGTCGACGACGTGGTCGGGTCCGAAGTCGAAGGTGCGGGTCTGGCCGGTCCTCCAGTCGGTGACGCCGATGGCCTGGGCGAAGGGGGTTTCGGGCGTCTCTCCGGTGACGTGGAAGCTGAGGTGACGGGGCAGGCCGGCGCGCCGCGGGTCGCTCCTCGGAAACTCGGCCGAGACGGCCGTGGTCTGAAGGTCGCCTGAACCGTCGGCGCGCAGGGTCGCCAGCGCCAGGTGCGCGGGCTGGCCGGTCAGGGGTACGCCGTTCAGCACCTCGGTCGCGCCGCGCGCGGCGAAGCTCATGTCCGGATGGGCGCAGACGTCGAAGCGGATGTCCTCGCCGTCCGACCAGGCGTCACCCAGATGGAAGAAGCCGAAGGCCGGCAGCTCGAAGACGCGCCGGCGGGACAGGTCCGCCTTGTCGATGACCAGCACCTGGGTTCCGTCCTGGGGCCGCCACTCGAAGGCCTGGGACAGGGGGAAGGTCTGGCGGGCATGCACCCAGGGCTGGAGCACGATGACCAGATGCCGGTCGGTGGCGGTGAAGTCGTGGACGTAGGAGGCGCGCGGCAGGTCGATGACCTCGGCCGCCTCCAACTCGCCCGACGCATCCAGCCGCCAGACGATGGCGCGGGCGCCCGACATGCCGAGGTTCCAGATGCGGCCGTCCGGCTCGATGCGCGGGTGGGCCAGGAAGGGCATGGCGCGCAGGCCCGGTCGCAGGGTCACGAAGCCCTCGGTGGCCAGGGTCTCCGGATCCATGGCCATGGGCGAGCCCGCCTCCCACAGGGCCCACAGTCGGTCGCCGGCCATGATGACCGAGGTGTTGGCGGCGTTGGCGTCGTCGGGCGAGCCGATTTCGGCGCGCGGGTCCGAGGTCGTGCCGAAGCCGGGCATGACCATGGCGCCGAGACGCTCCTCCTGGCGGCGCTTGGGCGTGTCGACGAAACGGGCCGAGAGCTCGGCCTGGCCGCCGCCGACGCGGAAGCGGCGCACCAGGCCGTCGCCGTCGAACCAGTGGCCGGCGCTGCGACCCGGCCGACGGAACTTGGCCGGGCCGTTGCGAAACAGGTCGCCCGTCAGGCCCTCGGGCGCGCGGCCGGAGATCAGCCGCATGGCCCGCGGCGCGACGTCGACCTCCACATCGGCGGTGGCGAGGCTCCAGTCCGGCGCGCCCATCGCCTGGGCGGCGCGCACCGCGTCGGGGGTGACGACCGCGGCCGACAGGGCCGCGGCGCCCATCAGGAAGGATCGGCGGGAAGGAATCATCGCGGCGGCCCTCAGCGCAGGGCGATGGTCTGGGCGACGGCGCCCTCGGCGGAGAAGCGCGCGCGCTCCCAGCTGGCCGGCCCCATGTTGCCGACGGCGTTGTTGGAGAAGGCGTAGGGTTCGGTCGGCATGCCGAAGGGATTGGTGTCCATCTCGCCGTCGCCGTCGAGATCGTGGAACGCCTTCAGCGCATAGTCGCCTGAAGGCAGGCCGGCGAAGCGGACGGTGACGGTCGAGCCCGAAACCTCCGCGCGCTGCGCGCGCACCGGGCCGCCGGAGCCGTCATAGGCGGCCTCGCTGTTGAACAGGGCGAGCATCACCTGGCCGGACGGCTGTCCCACCTCGAAGGTGAAGCTGATGTCGGCGCCCGCATCCTGGGCGAGGGCGGGCGTGGCGGCCAGCAGGGCGGCGGCAATCAGGGCGGTCTTCATCGTCGGACTCCTCATGGGGCGGGCCGGAAGACCCGCGTCGATGAGGAGGGGATGGCGGCTGCCGTCGGGGCGCGCACCGCCGGATGCGCCGTTCAGCGGTCGGCTTTCGTGAACGACCACCCGCCGCCGTTCACGAAGCGCGAACGGTCAGGTCAGCCAGTCGAACCGCTTGCGGTTCTCGGCCCACTGCTCGCGGGTCTGGCCCCAGATATCGACCGGCAGGTGGTCGAACGGCGCGGGCATCTGGCCCGGGCCTCGGTTGGTCGAGCCGAGCTTTCGCGCCACGCCCTGGGAGCCGACATTGTCCGGATCGATGCAATGGATGATGTCGGTCCAGCCGAGGTGGTTGAAGGCCCAGTCCATGGCCGCGGCCGAGCCCTCGGACGCGTATCCCTTGCCGCCCTCCGAGCGCAGGATGCTCCAGCCGACCTCCGTGCCGGGCCAGCCGTGCGGCCGCCACGGGCCGAGCCGTCCGACCCAGCGACCCGAGGCCTTCTCGATCACCGAGAAGAAGGCGAAGCCCTCGATCTGCCAGCTGCCGGCGATGGTCATCATCTGGCGCCAGACGGTCGAGGGCGGCGCGGCGCCGCCGATGAAGCGGACGTGCTCGGCGTCGCTCATCAGCTCGACGAAGCCGTCGAAGTCCTCGGCCTGCGTCGGACGGAGGATGAGGCGCGGAGTTTCAAGCACGGGACCGGTCATGACCCCCGGATACCGGCGAAGCTGGGCCGTGACTAGGCGCGGGCGTGCGCCAGGCAAGCCCGGACCGCCGCGTCCCATCCCGCGAGCAGACGCGTGCGCTCGGCCCGGTCCATGCGCGGCGTCCAGACGGCAGGCGCCTCCTCCGGGCCGCCGTCGAGGCGGTCGGTGAGCCCGGCGCCCAGGGCGGCGAGCTTGGCGGCGCCTAGCGCGGTCATCTCCTGATAGGCGGGGCGCTCGACCGGGACGCCGCAGATGTCGGCGAGGAACTGCATCACCCAGGCGTTGGCTGTGACCCCGCCGTCGACCTTGAGCCGGGCGGGTCGAGGCGCGCCGTCGGCGGCCAGAGCCTGGAGCAGGTCCCGCGTCTGATAGGCCATGGCCTCCAGCCCGGCGCGCACCAGATGCGCGGGGCTCGTGTCGCGGGTCAGGCCGAACACGGCGCCGCGCGCCTCGGCCTCCCACCAGGGCGCGCCCAGGCCCGTGAAACCGGGGACCAGATAGACCCCGCCGTTGTCCTTGAGCCGCTGGGCCATCGCCTCGGATTCGCGCGAGGCGGTGATGACGCCGAGCCCGTCCCTCAGCCACTGCACGGTCGATCCCGCCGAGAAGATCGAGCCTTCCAGCGCATAGGCGAGCTTGCCGTCGGCCTGGTAGCCCACGGTCGACAGGAGCCGGTTGGTCGATGTCGCCGGCTGGCCCCCCGTCACCGCAACGAGGAAGCCGCCCGTGCCGTAGGTCACCTTGACCGCCCCCGCCTCCAGGGCTCCGTGGCCGACCAGGGCCGCCTGCTGGTCGCCTGCGCAGCCCGTGATCGCCAGGGCCCGGCCGAAATGCTCAGCCGCCGTCTCGCCGAACAGACCGGCGCAGGGCAGGACCTCCGGCAGCAGTGCGCGCGGCACGCCGAACAGGGCGCACAGGTCGTCGCGCCAGGACAGCTCCCTCAGGCCGAACAGGCTGGTGCGCGAAGCGTTGGTCACGTCGGTGACAAAGCGCTCGCCGTTCGTCAGGCGGAACATCAGCCAGGCGTCGATGGTGCCCGCGCACAGCTCGCCCGCCTCGGCCCGGGCACGGGCGCCCTCCACGCGGTCGAGCAGCCAGGCGATCTTCGAGGCCGAGAAATAGGGGTCTAGCACCAGGCCGGTCGCGCCCTGGACCAGCGGCTCGTGCCCGGCCTTGACCAGGGCGTCTGTCGCGTCGGCGGTGCGCCGGTCCTGCCAGACGATGGCGCGGTGCAGGGGCCGGCCCGTGGCCCGCTCCCACAGGACGGTGGTCTCCCGCTGGTTGGTGACGCCCAACGCTGCCACGCGCGACACGCCGCCGACCTCTGCCAGGGTTTCGCGGCAGATCTGGAGCGAGGCGCGCCAGATCTCCTCCGCGTCATGCTCGACCCAGCCGGGCGCTGGGAAATGCTGTTCCAGGGGCGCCTGGGCGGTGGCCAACGCCCGCCAGTCGCGGCTGTCGAACACCACGGCCCGGGTCGAGGTCGTGCCCTGGTCGAGGGCGAGGATCAGATGCGACAACGGCGAGGCTCCCTTACGTCCTCCCGACTTTCGGCTAAGACTTGGCCGATGACCACACTTCCGACCTTCGCTGATGTCGTCGACGCCGCCCGCATCCTCAAGGGCCAGGCCGTCCGCACACCCCTGATCGAGAGCCCCGCGCTGAACGAACGGCTCGGAGGGCGGGTGCTGATGAAGGCGGAGAACCTGCAGGTCATCGGCGCCTTCAAGTTCCGCGGCGCCTACAACCGCATCGCCCGGCTGACGCCCGAGGAACTGGCGCGCGGCGTCGTGGCCTATTCTTCCGGGAACCACGCCCAGGCGGTGGCGGCGGCCGCCCGCCGGCTGGGGACCTCGGCCATCATCGTGATGCCGGCGGACAGTCCGGCCATCAAGGTCGCAGGCGTCATCGAGAACGGCGGCGAGGTGCGCACCTACGACCGCTACACCGAGAGCCGCGAGGCCATTGGCGAGGAAATCGCGCGCGAGCGCGGCTCCATCCTCGTGCGGCCCTTCGACGATCCTTTCGTCATCGCCGGCCAAGGGACGACGGGGCTGGAGATCCTGGAGCAGGCCAATGGGCCGATCGACCAACTGCTGTGCGGCTGCTCCGGCGGCGGACTGATCGCCGGCATCAACCTGGCCTTCGAGACCAAGAGCGCCTCAACCCGCGTGATAGCGGTCGAACCGGAGGCCTATGACGATACCGCCCGCTCGCTGGCGGCCGGAGAGCGCGTGGGCGTGGATCCGACCGGCAAGTCGATCTGCGACGCGCTGATGACGCCGATCCCCGGCGAACTGACCTTCCCGATCAACCAGCGCCGGCTGGAACGCGCCGTCTCGGTCAGCGACCGCGAGGTGGCCGAGGCCGTGGCCTACGCCTTCAAGACGCTGAAGCTGGTGGTCGAGCCGGGCGGGGCGGTGTCGCTCGCCGCGCTCCTGGCCGGCAAGGTGGACGCCCGGGACCGGACGACGGCCATCGTTCTGTCGGGCGGCAACGTCGATCCGGCTCTGTTCTCGCAGATCATCGAGGGACGCTTCCCATGACCGACCGCGCCGCCATCCCCGCAAGCGAACTCGCCGGCCGTATCGGCCAGGAGGTCGGCGTCTCCGGCTGGATCACTGTCGACCAGGCCCGCATCGACGCCTTCGCCGACGCCACCGAGGACTGGCAGTTCATCCACGTCGATCCGGAGGCCGCCGCCAGGACCCCCTTCGGCGGCACGATCGCGCACGGCTTCCTGACGCTCAGCCTGCTGTCGAAGATGACCTACGAGGCGACCCCGGTGCTCGAAGGCGTGGTGATGGGCATCAACTACGGCTTCGACAAGGTCCGCTTCCTCCAGCCCGTCCGCGCCGGCTCACGCGTGCGCGGCCGGTTCAAGCTGCTGGAGGCCACCGAGAAGGAAGGCGGCCGCTGGCTGCTCAAGCACGAAGTCACGGTCGAGATCGAAGGGCAGCCCAAGCCGGCGCTGATCGCCGAATGGCTCGGGATGCAGGTCCTCCGACCCGCCTAGCGGCGGCGCGAGCGCGATTTCGTCTTCGAGGCCGGCGTGCTCTCAGGGGCGGGAAGCGCGGCGTGCATATCCCACCACTCGTAGTCTTCTTCCTTCAGGTTCGCTCGGGCCTGGAAGTGGTCCTTGAGGAAGGCCCCCATGGTGTCGGCGTCCACCCATTCGCCCGGCGTCTCTTCGCCGAAGGGGCCGCTGGAGCCGTACAGGAAGGTATGATCGACGCTGAGGCCCTCCCGGGCCGGCTCCGGCAGCTTCAGCTCCTTGACCGAGCTTTGCGGGACCATCTTGAAGCGCGTGTAACCGGCGGCGACCAGCTTTTCGAAGCTGCGCACGTTCCCATTCTCGAACGAGATGAAGAAGGGCGGCGGGGACAGGGCGCAGGCGGCTTCGACCGCCACCGCGTCCATGCCTTCGATGTCGATCTTGAGATAGTGCGGCGTCCCGAACGTCTGGAAAAGTGTCTCCAGCGGCGTCGCCATGATGGTGATCTCGCGCGTCGCGAACCCGCGCGAGGCGATCTGCGGATTGAACGAGCTCCATTCCGTGCGCTCGTCGTTGACGTGGAAGGTCATGCGCCCGGCCACGTTGGAGATGCCCATGTTGACGATGACGAGCCGGCCGATGTCGATCCAGTCGGCGAAGCGTCGCGCGTTACGTGCGGCGAGAAGGGGGTTCGCCTCGACGGCCACGACCCGGAAGCCCTTCTTCAGATAGAAGTCGGTGTCCGAACCGTTGTGCATGCCGACGTCGTAGACGAGGTCGGGACAGACGGTCCGGGCCAGCGGCCTGACCATCGGAAGATCGGTGACGAGGCGGCTCTCGGCCACATCAGCGCGCTCAGGCGCAGCCTCGATGGTCCAGTCACCCACACCCTGAACCAGCCGCGCCCCGCGCAGCTCATGTTCGAGGTCTATGGTGAAGGACTGGCGTCCGGCCGGGGTCACTTCCAGCGTCCTGTCCCCCACGGGGGTGAGAGTGAAGCTCGCCGGGCCAGTTTCCCAGTCTTCGCTATGCCTGAGCGTCTCCCACATCCCTCGTCGCTGGATGGCCACGCGCAGACGGCTCTGGGTGTACCCAGCGTACAGGACGACGCTGCTTTCCTCGCCGTAGATCACGAAATAGGGGTCGCCGGCCGTCGACGGCGTCGACGCCACGACGGGCTGCTCGAAGCCTTCAGAGTGGCGCCAGTGGTGCAGCGGGCGGAAGGCGGAGGCGGCCGCGGACCGATCTAGATTCATCGTCATTGCCGAGCACCTTAGGGGCTTTGGTCACCGCCCGCCACAAGTGACCGACGCCGGTTCAGCCGGCGCGTGCATTCCGTAGCCGTTCGGCCCACATCCACATTCGGTGGCGGAAGATCGCCCGGAACAGCGATCCCCGCAGCGCGTGGGTGCGCTTCTGCTCTCTCACGGCGGCGTCGTTCAGGATTGCGTTCAGGTCCTGCATGCCTGCTAAACGCGCCCCGGCGCCGGCGGTTCAAACCGCGACCTGGGTCCCCATCTCCACCACCCGTCCCGGCGGAATGTGGAAGAAGTCCGTCGGGTTGGCCGCGTTGCGCATCAGGAAGATGTAGAGCCGGTCCTGCCACAGGGGCATGCCCTGCTGCGCCGAAGGCACGACCGAGCGCCGGCCGAGGAAGAAGCTCGTCGACATGATGTCGAACTTCAGCCCCATCTTGCGGCAGACGCTCAGCGCGCGCGGGATGTGCGGGCTCTCCATGAAGCCGTAGTTCAGGATCACCCGCTTGAAGTCGGGGCTGATGACCTCGATCTCGATGCGCTTGTCGTCGGGCACTCGGGGACGGTCGGCGGTGCGCACCGACAGGATCACGTTCTTCTCGTGCAGCACCTTGTTGTGCTTGAGGTTGTGCATCAGGGCCACCGGCGCCACCTCGGGGTCCGAGGTCAGGAAGATGGCCGTGCCCGCGCAACGCTGCGGCGGCCGCGCCTGAAGCATGGCGACCAGGTCGGACAGGGGCAGGGAGTCGCGTCGTGACTTCTCGGTCAGGATCTGGGTGCCGCGGTGCCAGGTCCACATGATCAGCACCAGGCCCAGGCCCAGCACGATCGGCATCCAGGCGCCTTGCGGAATCTTGAGCGCATTCGAGCTCAGGAAGGTCAGGTCGAGCACCAGGAACGGCGTGAGCGCCAGCACCGACAGCGGCAGCGACCACTTCCACAGCCTGCGCACGATGAACCAGGCGAGCAGGGTGTCGACCAGCATCGCCCCGGTGACCGCGATGCCGTAGGCGGCCGCGAGGCCCGAGGAGGTCTGGAAGAAGGCCAGCAGGATCAGCACCCCGACCATCAGCAGGGTGTTCACCGACGGCACGAAGATCTGGCCGGACTGGGTCTCGGAGGTCCGGCGGATGTTGATGCGCGGCAGCAGGCCCAGTTGAACCGCCTGCTGGGTGATCGAGAAGGCGCCGGTGATCACCGCCTGTGAGGCGATGACCGTGGCGGCCGTCGCGAGCAGCAGGACCGGCCAATAGGCCATCTCCGGAATCATCTCCCAGAACGGATTGACCCGGGCCTCCCGGTCGGCGAGCACCAGCGCGCCCTGGCCGAGGTAGTTCAGGGTCAGGCAGGGCAGGACGAAGACCAGCCAGCCTGCCCGGATGGGCGCCTTTCCGAAGTGGCCCATGTCCGCGTAGATCGCCTCCGCGCCGGTCACCGCCAGGAAGACGCTCCCGAGGATCACGAAGCCCAGGAAGCCGTTGTCGATCAGGAACAGCAGGCCGTAGTGCGGCGACAGCGCGCGCAAGATCGAGATGTCGTCGAAGATGTGCAGGACGCCGAGGCCGGCCAGGCACAGGAACCACAGGGCCGTGATCGGACCGAACCACTTGGCCACGCTGGCGGTGCCGCGCGACTGGATCATGAACAGGCCGACGAGAATGCCCGCGGCGATGATGAGCACATAGGGATCGAGCGCGCCGTTCAGGCCGGGCGCGTCCCTCAGGCCCTCGGCGGCGGACAGGACCGAAACCGCCGGCGTGATGATGCCGTCGCCGTAGAACAGCGCCGCGCCCAGGACGCCCAGGAAGAAGACGATGGCCGAGCGTTGACCGATGGCGCGCTGGGCCAGGGCCATCAGGGCCAGGGTGCCGCCCTCGCCCTTGTTGTCGGCCTTCATCAGGAAGACGACATATTTCAGCGTGACGACGAGCAGGAGGGCCCAGAACACGAGCGACACCACGCCCAGCACCGCCAGCTCGGCCTCGCCGCCCGAGCGCGAATGGGCCAGGGCCTCGCGCATGGCGTAGAGCGGACTGGTGCCAATGTCGCCGAAGACGACGCCGACCGCGCCCAGCGCCAGGCCGAACATGCCCGCGCGGCCATGCCCGCCGTGCGCCTCAGGGGCGGCGGCGTTCTGCGATGTCGATTGGTCGGCCGGCGGCGCGCCGTCGGCGGTCGGCTCGGGCCCGGGAGAGGCGGGCGGCGAGCCGGGGCTATCCCCAGCCATTCATGACCTCCGGGCCGCAGAAATCGGGGCCCTTCTCGAATGCGGGGGGCGCCATACGCCCTTTCCGGGGCCGCTTCAATCGCCTGCCCGGCGCCGGGCCGCTCGCAGCCGTCGGCGGATCAAGGCCCCTATGAGGACGACCAGCCCGGCGGCCCAGATGAGGCCGGCGGCCGTCCGAGCCGCCTCAGCCGAAAGGTCGAAGGGCCCGCGCGCGACCAGGACCGTGCCGGCGATGCAGGCGATCACCACAAAAAAGGTGAAGAAGATGGCGCGGAACACGAGCAATCCGAAGGCGAACAAGCCGAAACGCGGACTTATCCTACAGGGGCGCAACGTGCGCTAGCGTCGCGGTTTGTATCCAGGCGCGCGCCGACCTACCTTTAGGCCTCAAGCCCATGTCCGACAGTCAGCAATTTCCCGTCGCCGCCCACGCCCTGGCCTATCTGGCCCACAAGGGAGCGGATGCGCCCGAGCGCGCCGTGTCCTCGACCCTGCTCGCCGCTTCCATGCCGACCAATCCAGTCGTCGTGCGCCGTGTGACCGCCCAGCTGGCGCGCGCCGGCCTGATCGCCACGCGCGCGGGGGCGTCCGGAGGCGCCTGGCTGCTGCGTCCGGCGGACAAGATCACGCTCGACGAGGTCCTGCGCGCGGTGGACGGTTGCGCCCATCTCGGCAAGCCGCCGCCCGGCGCGCGCGGCTGTCCCGTCGGAGAGCGCATCCCCCGTCAGGTCGCCAAGGCCATCGGCCTGGCCGACGCAGCCGCCCAGGCCCGGCTCGGCCAGATCACCGTCGCCGACCTGCTGGAGGAGACCGCTTGAACCCGCGGGTTCGGCGTGCTGCTTTCGGCCTGTCGACCTTCTGGCGAGCCCCATGACCGTTTCCGGCGATACTTCCGCGCGGCGCCTCGCCCTGATCACCGGCGCCTCGGCCGGCATCGGCCAGCAGCTGGCGCGCGTCTATGCCGAGCACGGCTGGGATGTGGCGCTCACGGCCCGCCGCGCCGACCGGTTGGAGCAACTGGCCGACGAGCTGAAGATGCGCGCCGGGGTCGAAACCTTGGTCCTGCCCGAGGATCTGGCCGATCCGGCCGCGCCCGAACGTCTCGTCACGGCGATTGAAGCCAAGGGCCGCGTCATCGACGCCCTGGTCAACAACGCCGGCTTCTCCAGGGTCGAGGGCTTCCAGGCCACGCCCTGGGACCAGCACAAGGCCATGCTGCAGGTCATGCTGCTGGCCCCGACGGAACTGGCCCACCGGGTTCTGCCCGGCATGAGCGAGCGGCGCTTCGGCCGGATCCTTAACGTCGCGTCGCTTGCCGGCTATATGCCCGCGACCGGCGGCGACACCCTCTACGGGCCGATCAAGAGCTTCCTGATCAAGGCGTCGGCCGGCCTGCACCTGGAGGCCCGGGCGCGGGACGTGCACGTCACCGCGCTGTGCCCGGGCTACACTTGGAGCGAGTTCCACGACGTGAACGGCCAGCGCCAGGCCATCGCCCATGCCACGCCGGAATGGGCCTGGATGAGCGCCGACGAGGTCGCCCGCGCCGGCTACGAGGCCTGCGAGGCCAACCGTCCCATCTGCGTCCCGGGTTCGCCCAACAAGGCCACCTCGGCCCTGCTCAAAATCCTGCCCGACGAATGGACCCTGGCGCTGGCCACCCGCCACGCGGAGCGCCTCGGCCGGCTCTAGCGCAGAGTTGCGCCGGAAGCGCTGAGCGCTTCCGCTGGTGCCCCGGGTCGGACTCGAACCAACACGCCGTTTCCGGCAGCAGATTTTGAGTC
>CBIHLR010000031.1:0-17586 GCA_966210875.1 uncultured Brevundimonas sp.
CGGCTGGGCAGCGAGTTCGTCATGGCCAGCGACCACGTCGAGCGGCTGGACGGCGTGATCTACACCCCGGCCTCCAAGCTCATCGTGCGCGGCACGGACCAGATCGCCGAGGCGTCGGACTGGACCGTGATGATCGTCGAGACGCTCGAGGTGCGGGGCTCGCCCACCCTCGTCATCAACGCCGACTACGCCGGCTCGGACGTTCCCGTGCCACAGGGACTTGGGCCCGGATCCGGCCGGGCGCGACTCATCCGCTAGGCGCCACGGCCGGCGGGTCTGGGGAAGGAACTCCCCTATCGAAGCACCCGAAAACCCTATCGATCAGCGGCAGCGTCCGGCCCGCGCGGCGTTTCGTCCTCGCGGCCCTGCGCCGGTCGTATCCTGGCCGGATGAATCCACGCGTCCACCTCGGCGGATGTCGCGGTGTCGCTCTGTCGCTGTGTCGCTCAGCCCTTGTCTGCGTCCGGCTGTACGTCGGGATGGGCGGCCTGGAAGGCGGGGTGCTCCGCCGCCCGAGCGTCGATGGCCGAGATCAGCGGCCAGGCCGAGACGTCGACGTTGAACCGCCGCGCCGAATAGACCTGCGGGATCAGGCAGCAGTCGGCGATCGTCGGCGCCTCGCCCCAGCTCCAGCCTCCGCCGCGCTGTCCGATCAGCCGCTCGAGCGCGTCGAAGCCGGGCCGGATCCACTGGTCGGCCCAGGCGTCAGTGTCGCCGCCGAGGCCCTTCACCGCCTTGAGCACCCTGAGGTTGTTCAGCGGATGGATGTCGCAGGCGATCAGGGTCGCCATGGCCCGGACCTCGGCCCGGTCCTCGGGCGACGTGCGCGGCAGCAGCGGCGGCTCGGGAAAGCGTTCCTCCAGCCAGCCAAGGATGGCCAGGCTCTGAGTGATGACCCGGCCCTCGTGCTCCAGCGCCGGGACCAGTCCCTGGGGGTTCAGGGCCAGATAGGCCTCGGATTTCTGCTCGCCCTGGCGCAGGTCGTGCGTCCGCTGTTCATAGGTCACGCCCTTGAGGTTCAGGGCGATGCGGGTCCGGTAGGAGGTCCCCGAGCGCCAGTAGCCGTGCAGGATCATCGCCATACGCCTCAGACCATGGTGAAGGACAGGGCAGGCAGGCCGTCGATCTCGGCGCGCACCTCGTCGCCACGGACCAGCGGCCCAACGCCCTCCGGCGTGCCGGTGAAGATCAGGTCCCCGGGCGCCAGGCGCCACAGGCGCGAAGCCTGGGCCACCACCTCGGCCGGGCTCCAGATCATGTCGGACAGCTCGCCCGACTGGCGAGTCTCTCCGTTCACGGACAGTCGGATCGCGCCCTTGGCCTCGGGCATGTCGCGCCTGAGCACCACCTCGCCGATGGGCGCGGAGAAGTCGAAGCCCTTGGAAGCGTCCCAGGGCCGGCCGTCCTTCTTGGCCTGAGCCTGGATATCCCGCCGCGTCAGGTCGACGCCGACCGCCCAGCCGGCGATCAGCGCGCGCGCCTCGTCCGCGGTCACCTCGGCGCCGCCATGACCCAGGGCCACGACCAGCTCGACCTCATGATGCAGGTCCTGGGTCACCGACGGATAGGGCACCTGACCGCCCAGCGGCACGAGCGCATCGGCCGGCTTGGAGAAGAAGAAGGGCGGCCGCCGCTCAGGATCGGCGCCCATTTCGCGCGCATGGGCGGCGTAGTTCTGGCCCACGCAGAGAATGCGGCGGACGGGCAACCGGGCGCCGGAGCCCCGCACCGGAAGGCTTACGGGCTCGGCGGGCGGGAACAGATAGTCGGTCATGGGGTTCTCATTAGGACCAGGGAGGGTCACGCGCCAGCGGCATCGCTTGCGCGCAAAGGAACTCAGCCCAACCTCTGGCGTTCAGAACCAGATGCGCCCATATGGCGTGGACAAGCTTGACCGGAGACTTTTGACATGGCCCGTGCCCCCGCCGCGACCGCCGATGGCGAGCCCCGCACCCGCGCTCGCGACAGCGTCAAGCGCGACCTGAAGAACCTCAAGGAAGACGTCGGCGCCGTCGGCCGCGAAGAGGCGGATCGCCTGCGCGATCTCGCCGCCCAGGCCGACGAGAAGGTCCGCGCCCGCGCCGCCGAACTGCGCCAGCGCGCCCAGCGCTACTACGACGAGGCCCAGGTCCGTGGCCGCGAGTACTACGACGAGGCCTCCGAGCGCTTCGACGAGTACCAGCGCTACCTGACCGAGCGGGTACAGGAGCGTCCGCTGCAATCGACCGGCATCGCGCTCGGCGTCGGCGTCATCATCGGCCTGCTGCTGGCCGGCGGCCGGCGCTGATGTTCGGACGGGGGCTGATCGTCAAGGCGGCGTCCCTCGCCGCCATGACGGCTTGCGTGGTCGTGGCGGTCGCCGCGGCCGGCCTGGCGATCTACTACGCCCTGTCGATCGTCCTCATTCCCGCGGGCGCCGCGGCGATCACGGCGCTGATCTTCGCGGTCTGCGCCGGGGTCTTCGCCGCCCTGCTGGGCTATCGGCCCGA
Organism: uncultured Brevundimonas sp.; assembly: GCA_966210875.1. Classification (GTDB taxonomy): domain Bacteria; phylum Pseudomonadota; class Alphaproteobacteria; order Caulobacterales; family Caulobacteraceae; genus Brevundimonas. The sequence continues at coordinate 2,490 of CBIHLR010000031.1, forward strand.
ACCGCAGGAAGAAGCCGAGCCCGAGGGCCTGACCGACCGCGCCATCCAGCTGTTCCGCACCCGGCCCATCCTGGGCACCGTGGCGGGTCTGGCGGCCGGCTGGATCTTCCTCAGGAACCCGGCGCTCGCCACCATGGTGGCGGCGGCCTTCACTGAAAAGGCGCACACCACGGGGCGCCGCCGGCGCTGAAATCGCGCCCGAAAAGAGTATCCATGTTCATTCTGACCGACCTCCCCTATTCCCACGCCGCGCTCGAGCCGACCCTGTCGCGCACCACGCTCGAAACGCACCACGGCAAGCACCACAAGAAGTACGTCGACACCCTGAACGAGCTTCTCGAGAAGGAAGGCCGCAAGCCGGCCACGCTCGAGGAAGTCATCCGCGACGCGGGCCCGGGCAAGCTGTTCAACAACGCCGCCCAGACCTGGAATCACGGCTTCTTCTGGGACTGCATGACGCCCGACTATCAGGCGCCGTCGGGCGAACTGGCCGACCTCATCGAAGCCTACGGCGGGCTGGCCAAGTTGCGCGACGACTTCGTCGCCGAGGGCGTCGGCCATTTCGCATCGGGCTGGGTGTGGATCACCCTGAAGGACGGCAAGCTCTCCGTCCCCTCGACCCACGACGCCATGAACACCCTGTCCGAGGACGCGGGCTTCCCCCTGATCGTCTGCGACGTGTGGGAGCACGCCTACTATCTGGACCACAAGCAGGACCGGAAGGGCTTCCTGGAGGCCTGGTTCGACGGCCTCGTGAACTGGCGTCTGGCCGGCGACCAGCTGGCCGCGGCCAAGGCTGGCGAGCCGGGCTGGACCTATCCGGCCCCGCGCTAAAGTTCAGCTTGGCGGGAACAGCGCAGCCGTAGCGACGTTCACTTCCCGGAGGCCGCGACGCGGCGTTTCCGAAACTGGAGGAGAAATCGAATGCTGCGTTGGGCCGTAATTTTTCTGGTCATCGCTCTCATCGCCCTGGCTCTCGGCTTTGGCGGAGTGGCCGGCCTGTCGATGGACATCGCCTGGATCCTGTTCATCATCTTCATTGTTCTGTTCGTGATCTCGCTGGTCGCGGGGAGGTTCCGCGGACCGCGTGTCTGACGACTGAACGGACAGCATGAAATACAGGCCGCGGCTCGCAAGGGCCGCGGCCTTTTCTTTGGTCTAGTCGACCCGTCGGTCCAGGTTCCAGGTCCGCTGCGCCTCGAACTTCGACCCCGTCCAGGCCAGGGCCGTCACGCAGATCTCGGTCTCGTTCCAGGTGATGCAGTTGAAGCTGGGCGCCATGCCCCGCTCGCGCACGGACAGCGTGCCGCAGCCGACCGCGTAGCAGCGGTGGTCGCCCACGCCGATCGGCAGGGCGAAGGGCACATGCACGTGCCCGCTGGCGATGATGTCGACGCCCGCCCCGGCGAAGATCTCCGCCGCGGCCCTGCCTCGCTTCACCTCCCCGGTCATGGGCGCCCCGATCATCTCGATCAGGGGATGGTGGCAGGCGAGCACACGCAGGTGGTCCCGCGGCGTGGCGGCCAGGGCCTCTGCCGCCCGGCGGGTCTGGTCCAGATCGATGACGCCCTTGGACCAGTTCAGGCGCGCCTGCCAGCCGCGCGCCGTGGTCACCCCGCGGACCATCAGCTTGTCATTCTCGAACTGATGATCATGGGCCGGATGACCGGTCGTGGTCTCGAACCGCTTCCACGGCTGGAAGACCCGGTCATAGGCGTTCCAGTAGGGCACGTCGTGATTGCCGACCGTCACGAAGACCGGCTCGGGCATGGCCTTGATCCAGCGCGCGGCCGCCTCGAACTCGTCCTGGAAGCCCTGCTGAGTGATGTCTCCGGTGATCAGCACCAGGTCGGGCGGGGTCTCGTGGCAGTGATCGAGCGCCGCCTGAACCGCGTCCTTGTTCTCTACGCCGAAGTGAATGTCCGACAACTGATAGATGCGTCCGATCAAACCGTAGGCTCCGGCGGCGGCGCCAGCGCGCGGAACGCGACCGGCTCGAATGTGACCTCGGCGAAGTCATCCAGCCGGATGGTCTCGCCGTCGAGGATGGCGGGAATGCGCGATCCCGCCCAGGCGTGGGCCCGCTTGACGACCTGGGTCGCCACCGCCGGATCGCTGCGCCAGTCCGCGAACAGCGCGCGGGCGGCCATGCGGAAGGCCTCCCCCGCGCGGGCCGGGGTCATGGCCGCCGCTTCCAGGCCTTCGGCCTTGTTCACCGCCGTGGAGATCAGGGGCGTGATGAGCACGAGCGCCTCCGCGCGGCGTAACGGGCCGCGGTCCAGCCGATAACGGACGCGGCCGGAAAATGCTCGCCGCAAGGCGCGTCGACCATAGAGCCAGGCCAATCGGGCCTTGCCCTCGCGGATGGCCTCGCGCGCCGGCGCCCAGAGAGCCGGGGAGCCGAGGATCGCCGCGCAGTAGAAGGGTTCCTCGCCGATGCGGCCGCCAGGGATGGGGCGCTCGCACCCTTCGGTCAGGGCGCTGGTCAGGGCGGCCTTCCAGTCGGCGACGCCGTACACCGCCTTGGGCAACATGTTCATGGTTCCGCCAGGCAGGGGCGCGATGAGCGGGCCGTCCGCGCCCGCGCGCGCCGCCACGGCGCGCACGGTCCCGTCGCCGGCCAGCACGATGATCAGGTCCGGCTGGGCCCCGAACACGTGATCCAGCAGCGGCGTCAGCCGGCCGCCGTCGAAGATGTGGATGTTCGCCTTCAGGCCGAGCCCGTGAAGCAGCGTCGACAGCTCTTCGGCCGCAGTCGCAGAGACGCTGCCCGACCGCGGGTTGACGATGACCTCGATCTTGTCGAGCCGCGCATGAGGGGTCAGCGCCCGAGGCTCGGACGTTGGGTCGAGGTCCATGCGCCCCGAACGGTTGGGAACAGCCGAGGTTCCGGCCACGCTTGCGGCCGGCTCGCCCTAGTCGCGGCTGAGGTTCTCGGCGGCCTCGTCGGCGGCGCCTTCGACGGCTTCGCCGGCGCTCTGCACGGCCTCGCCGGACTCCTGCACGACTTCCTCGGCGACGGCGGCGGCCTCCTCGTCGACGTCGTCGGCCGCGCCCGTGACCGCGTTCCAGCCGGTCGAGATCCAGCCGTCGATGCGATCGCCGGCTTCACCCACCGAGCGCTCGGCGATGCCGAGACCCGCGGTCAGCGCCCCGAACAGCGCCAGCAGCGTGACGATCAGTCCCACCAGCGGATTGCCGCCGCCCCTGCGACGGCCACGTTCCCACGCGGGACGGTGATCCTCGTCAGCCATGTCCAAAGCCCCCTTCAAACACCCAGCGGCCAAGCGCTCCACGCGACCGCGACAAAAGGTTAACGCAACCTTCGCTGTAGTGATAGTCAGGGAACCGTGGCCGCAATCCAGCGTTCTCGCCTGGGGAGCGAATAGGGAGACCATCTCATGAGGAAAGTTTTTGTGGCCGTCGCGGGCGCCGCTCTTGTGGCCGGCGCCTGTACCTCGACGGGCAATGTCGAGCGTAACGCCGCTGGCGGCGCCGCCCTCGGGGCCCTCGCGGGCGCCGTGATCGGCAACAACGTCGGCGACGGCAACGCCGGACGCGGGGCCGCCATCGGCGCCGTCGTCGGCGGCATCGCGGGCGCCGTCCGCGGTTCGCAGCAGGACCGCGAGGCCCGCAACCTGTCCCGCCAATGGGACAGCCGCTACGGCCGGTACTATTACTGCTATCCGGAAGGTGACTGCTACTGGGAAGACGGGACCCGTCGGAACTAGGCGGAGCCGGAAGGCGAAACGGAAGGCGGCCCGTCGCGAGAGGGGCCGCCTTTTGCTTGGAGGGGTGAGGACATGAGAACAGTGATGGTCATCGGCGTCGCGGCGCTGGCGGTGGCGGGGTGCGACACGACGCGGAGCCTGTTCCGGGACCGGAGCGAGCTGGTCGTGGATCCGCAGGTGTGCGTGAACACGACCCTGCCGGTCTATTTCGAGGAGAGCCAGGCGGGACTGACACGCGAGGCGCGGGAACTGATCTCGACCACGGCGGATCGGCTGCGCGGCTGCAGCATCAACCGGGTGCGGGTTCTGGGGCTGGCGGACGCCACGGGCAGCGTGGAGCGCAACCGGACCCTGTCGGAGCGGCGCGCCATCAACGTTGGCAATGCGCTGGCCGGGGCCGGCTGGCCGACCCCGGCGTTCGAGCTGATGGCGGCCGGCGAGGACGGCGCGGTCCAGGACGGCGTCGCCGAGCCCGTGCGGCGCCGCGTCGAGGTGGTCGTGGAGGCCTCGGCCCCGACAGCCTGAGGTGCGATGGAAATGAGGAGCCGTCGGCGCTTCCGCGCCGGCGGTTTTTCGTGCGGCGGCCGAAAAAAAAAGGGCCCCGAACGGGGCCCGATAGTTCATCGAGAAATAGAGCGCGGAGGCGGCAGGCTGAAACTAATCAGCCTCAAGTCGGGGGGGCGTCGCCGCCTCCGCAAGCTTATGAACGAGGGACCGAGACTTCGGTTCCGGCCCGTTCCAACTTTTTTTCGCCTGAGAGCGGAATTCGGAACGGGGCCCGATTTCCGGGCGTTGGTAGGGCCTAACGCAAAGCTAGCAGGTGCAGGCCTCCATGACTCAAGATCCGATGAACGACACCCCCGCCGAGCCGCGCGTGATCTCGGAGGATCGCGCCAAGCAGGGGCGCAAGGGCCTGCCGATCCTGGCGGTGCTGGTCGTGGCCCTGGTCCTGTCGGGCCTGGCGATGGCGGCCGTCTATCTCTTCAACAACCAGAACGTCGAGCAGCACAACGCGCGGCAGGCCACCGACGCCCAGGCTTTCGACCAGCCGTCGGGCGACGTTGCGCGCCAGTCGCCTGAGGGTGAGCAGCCGCCGGTCGAGCCGGCCTCCTAGGCCGGGGAGCCGCGCAAGGAAAAAAGGGGCGGCCCCCGGGGCCGCCCCTTTTGCTGTCTGGACCGTTCGTCGCCGTCAGGCCGCGACGCGCTCGCGCGCCGGGTGGAAGAACAGGGCCTGGCCGATCGCCGCCTTCACATTGTCGGGCTGGAAGGGCTTGGTGATCAGGAAGGTCGGCTCCGGACGCTCGCCGGTCAGCAGGCGTTCGGGGAAGGCGGTGATGAAGATCACCGGCACGTCGTAGCGCTTGAGGATGTCCTTGACCGCGTCGATGCCCGAGGAGCCGTCGGCCAGCTGGATGTCCGCCAGGATCAGCCCCGGCCGCTCGTTGGCGACGGCGTCGACGGCTTCGGTGCGGGTGGTGGTGACGGCCACGACCCGGTGGCCGAGTTCGCGCACCAGCGCCTCGATGTCGGCGGAGATGACGGCCTCGTCCTCGATGATGAGGACGTCGGTCGCCAGCTCGGCGTCGATTTCAGCCTGGGCCTCGGCGATCAGCTTCTCGACCTCGGAGACCTCGCCACCGAGGATCTGGGCCGATTCCGAAGGCGTGAAGCCTTCGAGCGCGGTCAGCAGGAAGGCCTGCCGCGAGCGCGGCGGGATGCGCAGCAGCCGACGGCTGGGATCATCGCCGGTGTTGGCGGCTTCCATCTCAAGCTGGGCGCCGGTGGTGCCCCAGATGGCGTGGAAGACCTGATAGAGGGCGACGCGCGGCGTCACCGATTCCTTGAGCTGGACCTCGCCGGCGGCGACGGCCTCCAGCGCGGCCCGGACGTAGTTGTCCCCCGACACCTGATCCCCCGTCAGCGCGCGCGCATAGCGGCGGACATAAGGCAGATGCGGAGCCAGCTTGGCGACAAGACTCATGTAATTCCCCGACAGCAGAATGCGGGCCTTCGAGGAAGACCCATAGCAAGGGTTGAACGGCCCGACGCGGCTACGGTTCCCTCGACATGCGAACAAGCTGCACATTAAATCACAGAAATAGAGGAACCGGCGCAAGCGGGCGGCGTTGTGGCATCGACTGGCGGTGGGGCACCCGGGGCGGCTGATTGAAAATGAACGAAAAACGCAACTCCGACCGGAGACGAACAGACGTGCAGACGAGGCGTGAACCCGACATGGCGGAATCCAGACTCCGCCAGCAGGCCATCGGCGTGCGCCTCCGGACCCTGTTCGACGAGGTCGTGAGCGAACCCGTGCCCGACGAGTTTCTGGCGATCCTGCAGAAGGCCGACGACCGCAAGAAAGGCAGCGCATGAGCGAGGCCCGGACCCGACCGGAGCGCTCAGAAGAAGACGACAAGGCTTTCAAGAAAGAGCTGGTCGCCCTCATTCCGCATCTGCGCGCCTTCGCCCGCACCCTGACCGGTGACGCCACCGCCGCCGACGATCTGGCGCAGGACGCCATGATGAAGGCGTGGGACGCCCGCGCCAGCTTCCAGATGGGCACGAACATGAAGGCCTGGACCTTCATGATCCTGCGCAACCAGTTCTATTCGGAGAAGCGCCGGTCCTGGCGGCAGTCGCAGCTGGACCAGGAGGCCGCCGAGCGGACCCTGGTGGCCGTTGATGATCCGTCGGCCCCGCTGGCGCTCGACGAACTGCGCCGCGCGCTTCAGGAACTGCCGCCCGAACAACGGGAAGCCCTCGTGCTCGTGGGCGCCGGCGGCTTCGCCTACGAGGAGGCCGCCGAGATCTGCCACTGCGCTGTCGGCACGGTGAAGAGCCGCGTCTCACGGGCGCGCCGCGCCCTGCAGGCGACGCTCGAGGGCGGGCAGTACAATCAGGACGGCAGGGCGGCCGGAGAGGCCATGGGCGCCATCCTCGCCGAGGCGGATCGGCTCAGCGGCGCACGCTGAGGTGTTCGGCTGGCGCAAGCCCCGCTTCGGCATCGGGGTCCAAGGCATTCGCTTTCGCCTGGGTGTGGCGCTGGGCTTCGCGCTCGCGCCCATCCTGCTGCTGAGCGCCCTACAGTCTCGGGCCGCTTATCTCGAGGAGGTCGAACGGACGCGCACCGAGCTCGTCCGGTCCGCCCGCGCCAGCGCCGGCGACGCCCAGATGCGCATCGACGGCGCGGTCATCATGCTGCGGACGCTGCGTCCCGAGACCATCGGCCTCTACTGCGTGCCGCGCCTGAGGCAGCTCGTGCAGGACCTGGAGGCCTATGACGCCCTGGTCCATCTCGGCCGCAACGGGCGGGTGACCTGCGCGAGCGGCGACGTGCGCGGCGCCGAATCCCTGATCAGCCAGCCCTGGTACCAGCGTATCCGCAACGGCGAGACCATCGTCATCGCCCGCGCCCCTGATGGGGTCTTCACCCAGAACCCGGCCCTGCTGGCCGCCATCCGCTCAGAACGGCCGATGGGCGCCTTCGACGGCGTCTTCCTGGCCGTCATGCCGCTGGACGACCTGAGGCCCAACATCCCGGCGGGGGTGTCGATCGAGGGCTCGCAGGTGGCCCTGGTGGACGCGCAGGGAGTGGTGCTGACCTCCACCGACCGGGACGCCTTCCCGGCCGGAGCGATGACCGCCGACAATCTGGGACCGGAGCTCACCGAGGTGATCGACGCGCGCGGCGACCGGCGCATCGTGACCGCCTCGCCCTTCGCAAACGGCGATGTCTTCGTCGTCCTGTCGGCGCCCAGCCAGGGGCTTGTCGCCTGGGCCATGGGCAATGCGATGGGGGTCTTCTTCCTGCCGCTGCTGACCTGGTGCCTGGCGCTGCTGTTCGTCCTGGTCGTCACCGAGCGGGTGGTGGTGCGCTGGCTCCTCTACCTGGAGCGGATCGCGGCCATCTACGCCAAGGGCCGGTTCAATGTGCGGCCCGTCCAGGCCAGGCACGGGCCCGCGGAGATCCGCAACCTGGGTCGGACGCTCGACCACATGGTCGACACCATCGTGGCCCGCGACGCCTCGCTCAGGGAATCGCTGGCCGAGAAGGACGGCCTGATGCGGGAGATCCACCACCGGGTGAAGAACAACCTGCAGGTCATCACGTCGCTGCTCAACATGCAGCAGCGCGCCCTGAAGGACCCGGCGGCGCGCTCGGCGATGAACGACACGCGCCAGCGGATCACCGCGCTCGCCCTTATCTATCGGGCGCTCTACCAGTCGGAGAACCTGAAGCGGGTCGATGTGGGCCGCTTCCTGGAAGACCTGGTCGGCCAGCTGATCGCCCAGGACAGCGGCCGCGGGCCGGTCGTGGACACCCGCGTCGAGGCCGACGCGCTGGTGGTCGATCCGGACAAGCTGGCGCCCATCGCGCTGTGGGCCGTGGAGGCGATCTCCAACGCCCAGAAGCACGCCTTCGAAGGACGCGGCGGGGTGCTGAAGGTGCGCTTCCATCGCGGCGAGGAGGAGAGCGTGCTGGAGGTCGAGGACGACGGCCCCGGCGCCCGCGAGGGCGAACGCCAGGGCGGCGGCGTCGGCCAGACCCTGATGACCGCCTTCGCCCGCCAGCTGCGCGGACGCGCGGAGATCCTGCCCAGCGAGAGCGGCGGGGTGCTGGCGCGCCTGACCTTCCCCTCTCCCGAGATCGATGACGCGCCGCCGTCGCCCGAGGGGAACCAAGGTTCGGCCTAGGCATTCCCAGCCTGCAGACCTCCCCCAACTGCGAGGACAAGACCGATGCGCAAGACCTTCGTTTTCATGGCCGCCGTGGCCGCTCTGGCCGTGGCCGCCTGCAACACCGTCGCCGGCGCCGGCCGTGACGTTCAAGCCGCGGGCGAAGCGGTGGAAGAAACCGCCGAAGACGCCAGCTAGGTTTCCCTTCGATCGACCCCCCGCGGTCGAAGGCCAAAGGCCCCGCTTCGGCGGGGCCTTTTCTTTTTGGTTCGCCTGTCAGGGGGCGCCTTAACCCTGCTTCTCTCCAGCCGTTAAGCTTTGGGTAACCAATGGGCCTTGGGCGCGTTATGAAGCGCTATGAGCGCTCGTGATTTCGTCCGCACCTTCGCCGCCGCCTTCGCCGCCACGGTCGTGCTGACCGGGTGCGAGCCCGCCGCCGACACACCTGAGGCGCCGGAGGCTGCCGACGGACCTGAAGCTGCGGCCCCGCCGGACGCGCCGCAGCTGCGCTGGGAGCCCATCGCGTCGGGCGAGGGCTCGGCCCTGATGCTGATGGACGCCGGCGACGTCCAGGTCTTCCACCTCGCCTGCCTGTCGCAGCCGGCGCGCGTCGTCGTGCGCGTGCGGGACTTCACCATCGTCGGCAGCGAGGAGCGGCTGACGCTGGGCGCCGGGAATGAAGCCTTCGCCTTGGTCGCCGACACCCAGTCCGACGAGCCGGGCGTGAGCGCCGAAGGCGCCATCGACCCGATGCTGCTGGATCACCTGGCGCGGACCACCGAGATCTCGGCCGTGTATGGCGCCCAGCGCGCGGGGCCCTACGCCGCGCCCGACGCCGAAACCCTGTCGAACTTCGTCACCGCCTGCCGCGACATCGCCGCCGGCGGTGTCGGCGCCTGAGGCTTCTCCAGCGCGGGAACCGCGGCTAAGCTTGGCCGTTGTTCCAGCCTCACGGAGGACATTCCATGCGCAAGATTCTGGTGCTCGCCGCCGCCGCTTCGGCCCTTCTGGTCTCGGCCTGCAACACCGTCGCCGGCATCGGCCGCGACGTCGAAGCCGCCGGCGAGGCGGTGACGGATACGGCGGAAGACGTTCGCAACTAGGCCCTAGGCCCTAGGCCAGCACATAGGCCGTCTTGATCTTCGTATAGAACTCGCGCGCGTAGGGGCCCTGCTCGCGCGGGCCGAAGCTTGAGCCCTTGGTCCCGCCGAACGGGGCGTTGAGATCGACGCCGGCGGTCGGCAGGTTGACCATGACCATGCCGGCCTGGAGGTCCCGCTTGAAGCGCTCCGCCTGTTTCAGCGAGGTGGTGAAGACGCCCGCCGACAGGCCGAACTCGGTGTCGTTGGCCAGCTCCAGCGCATGATCGGATCCGTCCGCCGCAATGGCCACCGCGACGGGCCCGAAGATTTCCTCGCGCGCGATGCGCATGTCGTTGGACGCGTCGGCGAACAGGGCCGGCGAGAGATAGTAGCCCTCCTTGTCCAGGTTCAGCCGCTCGCCGCCCGCGACGAGGCGGGCGCCCTCGCGGCAGCCGATGTCGATGTAGTCCAGGTCCTGCTTTAGCTGGCTGTCGGAGACGACCGGGCCGATGTTCGTCTCCGGGTCGAGCGCGTGGCCGACCTTCAGGCCCTTCATGCGGGCCGCGACCTTGTCGACGAACGGAGCGTAGACGGCCTTGTCGACGATCAGGCGTGAGGAGGCGGTGCAGCGCTGGCCGGTGGCGAAGAAGGCGCCGTTGACCGCAGCCTCGACGGCGGCGTCCAGGTCGGCGTCGGCCAGGATGACCAGCGGATTCTTGCCGCCCATCTCCAGCTGGAAACGTTTGAGGCCGGAGGCGCAGGCCTGGGCCACGCGGGCGCCGACGCCCTGGCTGCCCGTGAAGCTGATGGCGTCGATCCCCGGATGGGTCAGCAGCGCCTCGCCGACCTTGGAGCCCCGGCCCATGACGAGGTTGAAGACGCCGGCGGGCGCGCCTGCCTCATGGAGGATGCGGGCCAGAGCCCAGGCCGAGGCCGGGACCAGGTCGGCGGGCTTCATCACCACGGTATTGCCGTAAGCCAGCGCCGGGGCCGCCTTCCAGGCCGGGATGGCGATGGGAAAGTTCCAGGGGGTGATCAGGCCGACCACGCCGACCGGCTCGCGCCGGGCCTCGACCGCCACGCCGGGGCGGGCGCCGGGGATGATCTCGCCGCCCGAGCGCAGGGTCTCGCCAGCGAAGAATTTGAAGATGCGCGCGGCGCGTTCGACCTCGCCCCTGCCTTCGGCCAGGGTCTTGCCCTCCTCGCGGGCCAGGAGTTCGCCGATCTCGTCCCGGGCCGCCATCAGCCGGTCGCCGACGCGGTCGAGCACGTCGCCGCGGCCTTGCGGATCACGCGACCAGGCCGGCAGGGCGGCGCGCGCGGACAGGACGGCGCGGTCGACGTCCTCGGCTGAGCCCTGCGCATAGAGGCCGATGACGTCGGACAGGTCCGAGGGGCTGCGGTTCTCGGACCAGTCGCCGGCCTCGACCCACTCGCCGCCGATGAGGTTGGCGTGGCGTTCGGTCATCGGGGATCTCCTTGAGTGAGCACGCGCCGGCAGGCGGCGGTCAGGGCGGCGACGTCCGCCTCGTCCTGATAGAGGCCGAAGCCGAAGCGGATCACGTCGTCGCGCACGTCGGTGACGACGCCGGCGGCCAGCAGCGCGGCCTTCCAGCCTTGCGCCTGCGGATGCCGCAGCGCCAGGAAGCGGGCGTGGGGGCCGGGGCCGGTCGGGTTGAGGACCTCGGCCTGGTCCAGCGGCCCGGCCTCGCCTGAGCGCACGGCCTGTTCGAACCGGGCCATCAGGCCGTCGGCGTGGGCCGATATGGCGGCGGTGGTCAGGCCCTCGGCGTCCAGCATGCGGCGCACGGCGTTGAAGCGGTAGAGCGCGCTCGGATCGAAGGTCGCGCCCCAGAAGCGGCCGCCATCGGTGGTGTAGCCCACGCCGCCGGGCGGGCCCTGGAGGTCGCCGAACTCGGCGAACCAGCCGGTCAGGACCGGCCGCTCGCCGAAGCCGCGCGGCGCGTGCAGGAAGGCCGCGCCCTCGCCGGCCATGGCGTATTTGTAGCCGCCGCCGACGTAAAAGAGCCGGTCGGCCAAGGGGCCGAGGTCGGTCTCGATGGCCATGAAGCCGTGGTAGCCGTCGAGCAGGACCCAGGGGCCCTCAGGCCGGGCCAGGGCGGCAAGCTCGGCGACGCGCTCGAAGATCAGGCCGGCGCGGAAGAAGACGTGGCTGACCACGATCAGGTCGTGCCCGCCCTTCCCGGCCTCGGCGAGGAAGCGGTCGGCGAGCGTCTCGCGCGGCTCGAGCGTGACGCGGGTGACGACGACGTCGCCGGCCTCCTCCCAGCGCGCGGCCTGGCGGCGCAGGGAGTGGAACTCGCCGTCGGTGGTCAGCAGACGCACGGGCCGGCCCGGCCAGGCCGACACCAGCCGGATCAGGAAGTCGTGGGTGTTGGAGGAGAAGACGACATTCGCCGGGTCCGGCAGGCCGAGCTCGCCGCAGACATGCGCCTGAGCTTCGGGGATGACCTCGGAGAAGACCTTGTCCCACTTGGTGTCGGCCAGTTCGATCCCGTCGGTCCAGGCCTGCATGTGGCCGTCGAAGCTGGCGTCGGGCCACAGGTGGTGGCTGTGGGCGGCGAAGTGCAGGCGGCCCGGCGCGGCGGCGAGCGCCCTGGAGAACAGTCGCTTGAAACTCAAAGCGCGGTCCTCAGGGACCAGAGCTCGGGGAAGCAGCGGCGCTCCAACGTCTTGGCCAGATAACCGACGCCGGGCGTGCCGCCGGTGCCCATCTTCATGCCGATGATGCGCTCGACGGTCAGCACATGCTTGTGCCGCCAGGTGATCAGGGCGTCGTCCAGGTCCACCAGCTTCTCGGCCAGCTGGTAGAGATCCCAGTAGCGGCCGGTGTCGCGATAGACGCTCAGCCAGGCGGCCTCCACACCGGGGTGCGGTTGATAGGGCTGGGTGACGTCGCGGTTGAGCACCTCGTCCGGCACGGCCACGCCGTGGCCGGCCAGCTGATAGAGGGCGTCGTCATAGAGGCTGGGCTGCTCCAGCGCCTCGAGCAGGCCGGCGTGGGCGGCGGGCCGGTCCTCATGGAACCGCAGGAACTTCGCGTCCTTCAGGCCGAGCAGATATTCGAGCTTCCTGAACTGGTCGCTCTGGAATCCGGAGGAGCCGCCCAGCCGGTCGCGGAACTTGAGATAGTCCGCCGGCGTCATGGTCGACAGGATGTCCCAGCTCTGGGTCATCACCGCCTGGATGCGGCTCACCCGCGCCAGCGACTTGTAGGCCGGCACCAGCTCGCCGGAGCGGATCAGCCGCTTGGCCAGGCCGACCTCATGCAGGATCTGCTTGAGCCACAGCTCCTTGGTCTGGTGGATGATGACGAACAGCATCTCGTCGTGCTGGTCGCTCAGCGGATTCTGCGCCGTCAGCACCTGATCCAGCGTCAGGTAGCGGGCGTAGGTCATGTCGCTCATGGGACGGTGTGTAAGCGGCTTCCGCCGCCGCGTCATCCCGGCCGAGCGAAGCGAGAGCCGGGACCTAAACGCAGCGTCGCCCCCGAGCTTGGGCCCCGGATCGACGCTACGCATGGTCCGGGGTGACGGCCCACCTGACCAATCCGTAAGTGGACGCCGGCGTGGCATCGCCTAAGGTCGCGGCGCTTCTCGGAGGGATTCCCCATGTTCGATCGCCGTTCCGTGCTTCTCGGCCTGCTGGCCTCGGCCGCCGCGCCCGCCGCCCTGGCGCGGACCGCGTTCCAGGACGGCGCAGGGACGGGCGCGGATGACGCGGCCCTGCTGGAGGCGTTGGATGCGGCCTTCATGGAGGCGGTGCGGACCTCGCCGGAATCGCTGACCGGGCTGGGGCTGAAGGAGCGCTACGGAGAGCTGGACGACTACACCCCCGAGGGCGCCGCGGCCTCTCTCGCGCTGGCCGAGCGGCAGGCCGCCGACATCGCGGCGCGCTTCGGTGACGCGGACCTGTCGGAGCAGGGCCGTCTGTCGCTGCGCCTTCTGGCCGACGGCGTGGCGCAACAGCGCGAGCTGTTCCGGTACCGCCAGCACCAGTACCTGATCACCAAGGCCGGCAGCGTGATGAGCGGCCTGCCGGTCATGCTGATGAACCAGCATTCGGTCGACAGCGCCGACGACGCCCGGGCCTATGTCTCGCGCCTGGTCGCCGCCGAGCGGGTGATGACCGAGGTGGCGGCCGACTTCCGTGCCCGCGCCGAGGCCGGCTTCGCCCCGCCCGCCCTGACCTATGAGCCGAACATCCAGACGGGACGCGGCGTGATCTCGGGCGCGCCGTTCGACGACGGCGAGGACTCGCCGCTGTGGGCCGACATCCAGGCCAAGGTGAACGCCCTGGAGATCCCCGACGGCGAGAAGACGGAGATCCTGGGCGAGGCGCGTGCGGCCCTGACCGGGCCGTTCAAGCGGGGCTACGAGCATTTCATCGCCGCCATCGCCGAGGTCGGCGAAGGCAGGACGCGCAACGACGGCGTCTGGGCCCTGCCGGACGGCGCCGCCTACTACGAGGCCATGCTCGGCTTCTACAACTCGACCGACGACACCGCCGACTGGATCCACGAGACGGGCCTGGCCGAGGTCGCGCGCCTGCGCGGCGAGATGGAGGTCATCAAGGCCCAGGTCGGCTTCACCGGAAGCCTGGGCGAGTTCTTCGACCACCTGCGGACCGACCCGCAGTTCCAGTACCCGAACACGCCCGAGGGCAAGGAAGCCTTCCTGGCCGACAGCCGCCGCTACATCGCCCAGGCCATGGCCATCGCGCCCGAGTGGTTCCGCACCCTGCCGCGGGCGCCGCTGGAGGTTCGCGCGGTGGAGGAATGGCGCGAACAGACGGCGTCCACCGCCTTCTACAACCAGCCCTCGGCCGACGGATCGCGGCCGGGCATCTACTATGTGAACCTGGCCGACATGACCCAGGTGTCCAAGCCGTCGGCCGAGGGCATCGCCTATCACGAGGGCGCGCCGGGTCACCATTTCCAGATCGCGCGGGCGCAGGAGCAGGAAGGCCTGCCGATGTTCCGCAAATACAGCTTCTACGGCGCCTATATCGAAGGCTGGGGGCTGTACGCCGAGAAGCTCGGCAAGGAGATGGGCTTCTACGAGGACCCGTATTCGGACTTCGGCCGGCTGACGATGGAGATCTGGCGCGCCATCCGCATGGTCGTCGACACCGGCATCCACACCCGCCAGTGGACGCGTGAGCAGGCCGTCCAGTACTTCACCGAGAACTCGATGGTGTCGCCCCTCACCATCGACCGCGAGATCGACCGCTACATCTGCTCGCCCGGCCAGGCGACCAGCTACAAGGTGGGCATGATCAAGATCCTCGCCCTGCGCGACCGGGCCCGCGAGCGCATGGGCGACCGCTTCGACATCCGCGACTTCCACGAGATCGTCCTGGCCGCCGGGCCCGTGCCGCTGGGGGTGCTGGAGGAGCGGATGGAAGCCTGGGCGGCGGCCTGACGGCAACCAAAGCCCTCGGCAGGGGTTCATCCGGCGCCCTTAGGCAGGAGAACCTCCCCATGAACCATGACCAGCACGCCAGCCACGACATCCGTGTGCTGAACAGCCTGATCGAGACCACGCTCGACAGCGCCGACGGCTATCGCGAAGCCGCCAAGGA
>CBIHLR010000032.1:0-16958 GCA_966210875.1 uncultured Brevundimonas sp.
CGCCGACGAGCGACCGCGGACCATCCACGACTTCCGCGGCTTCCCGGCCGAGCTGCACGCCATGACCTGGCCCGCCCCCGGCTCTCCCCAGCTGGCCCAGCGGGTAGGGGACCTGACCGGCGCGCGTGCGAGCCTCGACTGGGGCCTCGATCACGGGACCTGGTCGGTCCTGGCCCACGTCTGGCCGCAGGCCGACGTGCCGGTCATCCAGCTGTCGCTCGATCGCACGCTGGATGCACGCGGCCACTACGACCTGGCCCGGCGGCTCCAGCCGCTGCGTGACGAGGGCGTGGTGATCGCCGGCTCCGGCGACTTCGTGCACAATCTCAGGACCTGGCGGCGCGAGCCGGGCGCCCAGGCCTACGACTGGGCGGTCAGCTTCAACGAGGCGGTCAAGGCGGCCCTGATCTCCGGCGATCACGACCGGCTGGTCGACTGGGTCTCGCTGGCCGAGGACGCCCAGCTCAGCGTCCCGACCGACGAACACTTCCTGCCGCTGCTCTACGTCGCGGCCCAGGCGCGGCCGGGCGAAGAGGTCAACTTCTTCAATGACGTGATCGACGGCGGCTCCATCTCCATGACCGGCGTCAGGATCGGCTGAGCGGTCACGCTTTCCGCATGACAAAGCCGAAGCGGCCCCTATCATGGCTCCATCCAACTGGAGGAATCCGTGATGCTTGTCTGGATCATCGTCGGCGTTGTCGTCGTCGTCCTGCTGTTCCTCGTCATCGGCGCGTACAACCGCCTGGTCGGCCTGGACCAGACGGCGGATCAGGCCTTCGCGGACATCGACGTCCAGCTGAAGCAGCGCCACGACCTCATCCCCAATCTGGTCGAGACCGTGAAGGGCTACGCCAGTCACGAGCGCGGCACCCTCGAGGCCGTCGTCCAGGCTCGCTCGGCCGCGACCCACGCCACGACCGTCAACGACAAGGTCCAGGCCGAGAACATGCTGACCGCTACGCTCGGCCGGCTGTTCGCCCTGTCGGAGGCCTATCCGCAGCTGCGCGCGAACGAGAACTTCATGCGCCTGCAGGCCGACCTCTCGGACATCGAGAACAAGCTGGCGGCCGCTCGCCGCTTCTTCAACAATGCGGTGTCCGAGTTCAACGCGGTGCGCCGCCAGTTCCCGACCGTGCTCTTCGCCGGCCTGGTCGGCTTCGGCTCGGACAAGCCCTTCTTCGACGTCGGCACGGAGCAGCGGGCTTCCATGGAAGCAGCGCCGCCCAAGGTGTCGTTCAGCTGAGGGTTTGAACCGTGGCCGTCGTTGGCCTGAAGACCCACATCTGGGCCAACAACACGCGCTCGGCCATCCTGATGGCCGGGTTCCCCATCCTGCTGCTCGGCATCCTCTACGCCGCTCAGGTGGTGCTGATGGGCTATGGGGTCATCCCCGGCACCAAGACGCTGGAGGGTGACTTCCTCTATGCGGTGCAGATGCTGCCGGCCACGGCGCCCTTCGCCTTCCTGGGCGCCGGCGGCTGGTTCGTCGTGGCCTATTTCGCCAACCAGACCATCATCGATCTGGCGACCGGCGCCCGCGTCGTCGAGCGCAACACTCACCCGGACCTCTACAACCTGCTCGAGAACCTCGCGATCTCGCGCGGGATGACGACTCCGACCCTGCGGCTCATCGACCGGCCGGAGCTGAACGCCTTCGCCACTGGCCTGCACTCGGGCCAGTTCTCCATCACCGTCACCCGCGGCCTGGTCGAGGCGCTCGACCGGGACGAGCTGGAGGCCGTGCTGGCCCACGAGCTGACCCACATCATCAACCGCGACGTGCGGACCATGGTGATCGCCTCGGTTTTCGTCGGCATCATCAGCGTCGTCGCCGAGCTGATCTTCCGCTCGATGCGCTTCGTCGCCTTCGGGGGCAGCAACCGCCGAGGCGGCAACAACGGGGCCATCGTGCTCGTGCTGGTCGGCTTCGCCATCGCCGCCATCGGCTGGGTGCTCGCCCTGGTCATCCGCATGGCCATCTCGAGGAAGCGCGAGTTCCTCGCCGACGCCGGTTCGGTCGAACTGACCAAGAATCCGGACGCCATGATCTCGGCGCTCCAGAAGGTCTCGGGCCGCTCCGACCTGAACGCGCCGGACGAGGTCGCCGGCCTGTTCCTCGATCACCATGAGAGCGGCTTCATGGGCCTGTTCGCCACCCATCCGCCGATCGAGAAGCGCATCCAGGCGCTGGTCGCCTATGCCGGCGGCGTCGACCGAATGGCCGAACGGCAGCGCCTGCAGGCCGAACAGTCGACGTCGGTTCCGCTCACCGAGTAACCGGCAACTCCACCGCCACCACGGCCTGGGCGGCGATGCCTTCCTCGCGGCCGGTGAAGCCCATGCCCTCGGTCGTCGTGGCCTTGACGCTGACGGCCTCCAGCGGCGCCTGAAGGATCTCCGCGACCCGGGCCCGCATGGCCTTGCGGTGGGGCTTCACCTTCGGCCGTTCGCAGATGAGCGTCACGTCCGCGCTGGCGATCCGTCCGCCCCGCGCCGCCAGCAGGCCCAGCGCATGCGCCAGGAACCGGTCCGAGGACGCGCCTTTCCACTGCGGATCGGTCGGCGGGAAATGGTCGCCGATGTCGCCTTCGCCCAGCGCGCCCAGCAGAGCGTCGGTCAGGGCGTGCAGCCCGGCGTCCGCATCCGAGTGCCCGACCAGACCCTGGCCGTGCGCGATCTCCACCCCGCACAGCCAGACCGACTGCCCCGGACCGAACCGGTGGGCGTCAAACCCCATCCCCACCCGCGTCGTCATCGCCTGCGCGACCAGGGCCTCGGCCATGGCGAAATCCTCCGGATAGGTCAGCTTCATCAGGCGCGGATCACCCGGCGTCAGACGCACCACGCCGCCCGCCGCCTCGACGACGGCGAGGTCATCGGTCGGGCTCTCGTCACCCCGCCATGCCTCATAGGCGCGCTGCAGCACGCCGGGCGCGAAGGCCTGCGGCGTCTGCACCCGCCACAACCCTGCGCGCGAGACCGTACGGGCGACCCGCCCGTCCTCCGCGGCCTTCAGGGTGTCCGCCACCGCCAGGGCGGGCGCCGCCGCCTCGGCGGTCTCAAGCGCGCCGAGCAGCTCGCCGATCACCCGAATGCTGAGCAGTGGCCGGGCCGCGTCATGGATCAGCACGGGCAGGGCGGCGTCCGCCTGGGCCAGCCCGGCGCGCACCGAATCCGCCCGCTCGGCCCCGCCGGTCACGGCGCGCCAGCCCGACAGCCCCGCCAGGGCCTCGTCGGCGCGCGTCTCGGCGCCGGCCGGGATGACCACGACCACCTCGGCCGCTCCGGCCTCGAGAAGCGCCTCCACCGGCCAGCGCACGACCGGCTTGCCGCCGAGCGCAGTCCACTGCTTGGGCCCGCCTGCGCGGGAGCCCGAACCTGCGGCGACGACGATGGCGGTGAAGCTCATGGCCCGCTTCTAGGCAAAGGTTCGCCGCAAGGCGAGGGCGCTTGCCGGTCGGCGCCGCTTCGCTAAGCTTCGCCGCCAGGGAGGGCCCGATGACCCAAGACATTCTCGCGCCAGTGATGGCGCTGGTCCTGTGGACCCTAGTCATGTGGGTCTGGCTCTACGCTACCCGCATCCCGGCAATGCGCAAGGCTCGCACCCGGCTCGAGCCGCGCCTCCCCCGCGATCAGTTGCTCGGCGGCCTGCCGCCCGAGGTCCGCTGGAAGGCCGACAACTACAACCACCTGATGGAGCAGCCGACGCTGTTCTACGCCACGGCCCTGACGCTGGCCGTGATCGGGGACGCCGACCCGATCAACGTCTGGCTGGCCTGGGCCTATGTCGCCCTGCGCGTCGTGCACAGCCTGGTCCAGGCGACGACGAACGTCATCCTCGTGCGCTTCTCCATCTTCATGGTGAGCTCCCTGGTGCTGGTCATGCTGGCGGTCAGGGCGGCGATGGCGGTCCTCTAGCCCGGCGTGGACTGAGGCGCGCGGAGCGCCTATGCCGCCCGGCATGAACCAGGGCCTCACCATCGGCGACGTGATTGTGCCCGGCCGGGTGCTGACCGCGCCCATGACCGGCGTCACGGACCTGCCGTTCCGCCAGACCGCGGCGGAGTTGGGTGCGGCCTATGTCGCGACCGAAATGGTCGCGTCCGCCGAGCTGGCCCGTGGCCGTCCTGACGTGGTGCGTCGTGCCGCCGTCGGCGAGGGCCTCGGCCTGACCATCATCCAACTCGTCGGCGCCAATCCCGACATGATGGCTGAGGGCGCGCGCATGGCCGAAAGGGCCGGCGCCGACATCGTCGATCTCAACTTCGGCTGCCCGGCGAAGGAGGTCACGGGCATCGCCTCGGGCTCGGCCCTGATGCGCGATCTCGACGCCGCCAGCCGCATCCTGGAGGCCGTGGTCAACGCCACGTCGCGTCCCGTGACCCTGAAGACCCGCCTCGGCTGGGACAACACCAGCCGCAATGCGCCGGAACTCGCGCGCCGGGCCGAGGCCGTCGGCGTCCAGGCCATCACCATCCACGGTCGCACCCGCCAGCAGTTCTACAAGGACGCCGCCGACTGGCGGGCGGTCGCCGAGGTCAAGTCGGCGGTCTCGATCCCGGTGATCGTCAATGGCGACATCACCTGCGCCGCAACGGCGCGCGAGGCGCTGGCCCAGTCCGGCGCGGACGCGGTCATGCTTGGCCGCGGCGTCTGCGGTCAGCCGTGGATCGCCGCCGAGATCGAGCGCGGCTTGGCCGACGCCCTGACCGGGCAGGGGCCTGGCGCCTCCGAACGGCTGGAGATCGTGCTTGCGCAGTTCCGGCGGTCGCTGGCCTTCTACGGCGACCGGCTCGGGCTGAAGATGTTCCGCAAGCACCTGGGCTGGTACGTGGAGGGCGCGCCCTTCGAGCCGGATCCCACCGTGCGGCGCGCCGACAAGGCCAGGCTGTGCCGGCTCGAGACCCCGGCCGAGGTCGAAGCGGCCCTGACGGCGCTCTGGCTGGAACCGGGTCAGATCGCAGCCTGACGTATTCGCGCAACATCGTTGTTGATTTGAGGGCACAGCCGGGCGATAGCCGGGGCATGCCCCAGGCCGCCGCCCATACGGCGCAAGCCGTTGAAAGCCCGCGTTGGGTCGGGCGAGCGCTCGCCTGGCTGACGGGCACGCGCGCCCGGATCGTTTTCGGCACAGCCTATGGCCTGGCCGCGCTCGTCACCGCTGTGGGCGTCTGGTTGGTCGCCTCCGCCCCCGCGGGAGCCGGGGAGGGGGCCCTGGCCGGCGCCAGCACCATGGTGCTCGGCGTCTTGCTGGCGAACCTGCTGCTGATCGCCGTGCTGGCCGGCGCGGTGGGCTTGCGCGTGCTGGCGCTCGTCCGCGAACAGGCCGAGGACGCCGGGGCGCGCCTGCACCTTCGCTTCGTGACCCTGTTCTCGCTGGTGGCCGTGGTGCCGGCGATCCTCGTGGCCCTCGTGTTCGGCGTGCTGGTCAACCGCGGCGTCGAGGGCTGGTTCAGCCAGAACGTCCGCGCGGCGGTCGAGAACAGCGCCGACATCGCTCGCGGCTACGTCAGTGACGTCGGCGACGAACTTGAGAGCGACCTCGTGACCATGGCCAGCGAGCTTGGCGCGGTTCAGTCCGTCTTCCCTGACCGGCTTCGGTTCAGCGGGGCCCTGGCCGGGATCGGCGAGTTTTTCGGCTATCCCGCCCTCTACGTCTTGGATGGGGACGGTCAGATCCTGGCCCGCGGCGAACAGGCCGACGCGCCGCCCTATCTGGCCCCGCCGCCAGAGGCCTTCGAACAGGCCGCGCTCGGAGAAACCGTTCCGGTCGAGGTCACGGAGGGTCCGGACGTGGTGCGGGCGCTTTATCCATTGTCCGGCTACGGTGACGCCTATCTCTACGTGCTGCGGCCTCTGCCGCCGGGGACCCTCGCCGGCCTGCGCGAAAGCGAGCGCTCGATCATGGCCTACCGTGAAGCCGAGCAGAGCCGTGCGCGGCTGCAGGCGACCTTCCTGCTCAGCTATTTCGAGACCGCCCTGCTGGTGCTCGTCGGCGCCGTCTGGCTCGGCCTTTCTGCAGCTTCCGCCATTTCCGCCCCGGTCGGCCGGCTTGTTCAGGCTGCGCATCGCGTGGCTGG
Organism: uncultured Brevundimonas sp.; assembly: GCA_966210875.1. GTDB lineage: Bacteria > Pseudomonadota > Alphaproteobacteria > Caulobacterales > Caulobacteraceae > Brevundimonas. The sequence goes on from CBIHLR010000032.1 coordinate 6,084, forward strand.
CGGTGACCTCTCCGCGCGCGTCGACTCCAGCCGGGATCCCGGTGAAATCGGTGTGTTGTCGCGCGCATTCAACAAGATGACGGAGGATCTTTCGGCGCAGCAGGAGGCGCTGAAGGCCGCCAGCGATGAGGCTCAGGATCGCCGCCGCTTCATCGAGACCGTGCTGTCAGGCGTCTCGGCGGGGGTCATCGGCCTCGATGAGCGCGGCCGCGTGTCGGCGGCCAATGACCAGGCGCTGCGCCTGCTCGGCATCGATGAGGCGGCGGCGATCGGCAAGCCGCTCGCCAAGATGGCGCCCGAGCTGACCGCCCTGGCCAAGGAAGGGCCCGGCGCCGAAGTCGAGGTCGACGTCACCCGCGATGCCGAGACCCGACGTCTGCGTGTCCGCGCCTCGGGCGGCGCGGGCGGCGAGATGGTCCTGACCTTCGACGACATCACCCGTCTGGTGGCCGCTCAGCGCAACTCCGCCTGGCGCGATGTGGCCCGCCGCCTCGCCCACGAGATCAAGACCCCACTGACCCCTCTCCAGCTCTCCGCCGAGCGCCTGCGTCGCAAGTACCGGGGCGCCATCGGAGAGGATCTCGAAACCTTCGACCGCTGCACCGAGACCATCATTCGCCAGGTCGGCGACATCGGCCGGATGGTCGATGAGTTCTCCTCGTTCGCGCGGATGCCTGCGCCCAAGTTCGCCGAGGAGGACCCGGCCGAGCTCCTGCGCGCGGCTGTCTTCGCCCAGCGGGTGGCCGCGCCCGACGTGTTGGTCGAACTGCAGGATCCCCTGCCGGATGTGACCCTGGTCTGCGACGGCCGCATGGTCGGCCAGGCCCTGACCAATGTGCTCAAGAACGGCGCGGAATCGGTGATGGCCAGAAAGGCGACCGAGCCGGACTCGCCGGGCCGGCTGCTTGCCTGGGCCGAGCTGACGGCCGACGCCCTGACCTACGTCGTGGAGGACGACGGCGTCGGCCTTCCGGCCCGCGACCGCGACCGGCTTGTCGAACCCTATGTGACGACGCGCGAGAAGGGCACCGGCCTCGGTCTCGCCATCGTCAAGCGCATCCTTGAGGAGCACGGCGGAGAGCTCAGCCTCACCGACGCCGTGCGCCTGACCGGGGCGCGCGTCACCCTGACATTCCCACGCAAGGCGCGCCCCTCCGGCGACGCCGAGACCAAGGCGGCTTGATATGAGCAGCAAGACAGCATCCGGCGCCGACGTGCTGGTGGTCGACGACGAGGCGGACATCCGCGAACTCGTCTCCGGCCTGCTGGAGGATGAAGGCTACGCCGTGCGCACGGCGTCGGACGCCGATCAGGCCCTGGCAGCGCTGCGAGCCCGCAAACCCGCCCTGATGGTGCTCGACATCTGGATGCAGGGCGGCGGCATGGACGGGCTCGAGCTGCTCGACATGGTCAAGGGCCTGGATCCCGACCTGCCGGTCGTCATGATCTCCGGCCACGGCAATATCGAAACCGCCGTCAGCGCCCTGAAGCGCGGGGCCTACGACTTCATCGAGAAACCCTTCAAGTCCGACCGGTTGCTGGTCGTCGTTGAGCGGGCGCTTGAACAGGCCAACCTGAAGCGCGAGAACCGGATGCTGCGCGCCAAGGCCTTCGTGCCGGACGGCTTCATCGGCAAGTCGGCCGCCGCCCAGGTGCTCCGCTCGACCATCACCAAGGTCGCCCCGGCCAATAGCCGCGTGCTCATCGCCGGTCCGCCGGGCTCGGGCAAGGAGCTCGTGGCGCGGCTGATCCACGAGGCCAGCCCGCGCTCGCGCTGCGAGTTCGTGGCCATCTCAGCCGCCGGCATGACGCCGGAGCGCCTCGACATCGAGCTGTTCGGCGAGGAAGGCGAGGGTGGTCGGCCGCGCAAGATCGGCGTCTTCGAACGCGCCCACGGCGGCACCCTGTACCTCGACGAGGTCATCGACATGCCGCGCGAGAGCCAGGGCCGCATCCTGCGCGTCCTGGTCGAGCAGCGCTTCCGCCGCGTCGGCGGCGACCAGGACGTCCAGGTCGACGTGCGGGTCATCTCCTCGACCTCCAAGGAGCCCCGTCAGGAGATCGCCGAAGGCCGTTTCCGCGAGGATCTGTTCCATCGCCTCAACGTCGTGCCGATCCGCGTTCCTGGTCTGTCGGAGCGCCGCGAGGACGTGCCCGAGCTGGTCGAGCATTTCATGGAGACGATCGCGGCCTCCCAGGGCATGCCGCGCCGCCGTCTGAGCGAGGATGCGGTGGCCACCCTCCAGGTCCACGACTGGCCGGGCAACGTCCGCCAGCTACGCAACAACGTCGAACGCCTGCTGATCTTGGCGTCCGGCGACGCGGCCGAGCCGATCACCGCCGAAATGCTGCCCCAGGAGGTCGCGGCGGCCGGTCAGGCCGGCTCGATGGGCCCGGAACGGATCATCGCTCTGCCTCTCAGGGAAGCGCGAGAGGTGTTTGAACGCGAATATCTTTCGGCCCAGATCGTTCGCTTCGGCGGCAATATCTCACGCACCGCCATGTTCATCGGCATGGAGCGCTCGGCCCTGCATAGAAAGCTGAAGTCGCTGGGCGTCGCCCCGGCCCGCGGCGGTGAGGACGAAGAGCTGCCGGACACCGAGACCGCCTGATGTCGCGCTGGGCCTACGTCAACGGCCAGTACCTGCCGAAGAGCCAGGCCACGGTCCACGTCGAGGACCGCGGCTACCAGTTCGCCGACGCTGTCTATGAGGTCTGGGCCGTCATGGGCGGCCGGCTGGCCGACTTCGAGGGCCACATGGCGCGGCTGGAGCGGAGCCTCGCGGAACTTCGCATCCGCATGCCCATGAGCCGGGCGGCCCTGACCCAGGTCCTGCGGGAGACCGTGCGCCGCAACCGGGTGCGCGACGGCCTGGTCTACCTGCAGATCAGCCGTGGGACCGCGCCGCGCGACCATGCATTCCCGTCCCCGGACACGCCGCCGTCCGTCGTGGTCACGGCCAAGTCGATCGATCGTCGCAAGCAGGAGGCCGCCGCCGCGCGCGGCGCCGCCGTCGTCACCCGTCCGGACGACCGCTGGGGCCGCTGCGACATCAAGACGGTCGGCCTCCTGCCCAACATCCTCGCCAAGCAGGAGGCGATAGACGCCGGCGCCGGCGACGCCTGGCTCGTCGACGAACTGGGGCTGGTGACTGAGGGCACCTCGTCCAACGCCTGGATCGTGGACAGGGACGGCGTGCTCCGCACCCGCGACATCCAGTCGAACATCCTGCGCGGCATCACGCGCGCCGCCATCGCGGCGATCGCGGCGGATGAGGGCCTGACGCTTGAGGAGCGGGGCTTCACACCGGACGAGGTGAAGCAGGCCCGCGAGGCCTTCTTCACCAACGCTTCAGGCTTCGCCACGCCGGTCGTTTCCATCGACGGGACGAAGATCGCGGACGGCAAGCCGGGCCCTATCTCGCAGCGGCTGCGCCGGCTCTACCTCGAACGGTCAGAAACCGGCGCCGTCTAACCGCCGACGCCCTGTTGCCCACAGCCCGGCCACGCCCTAGCTTGATGGCGTGTGTGTGGAGGCGGGCTTCGCCTCCGGATGGGGAGACAAGCCGATGACCGGCGACAAGAAACAGAACCTGCAGGACACCTTCCTGAACAGCGTGCGCAAGACCCGCACGCCCCTGACCATCTTTCTGGTGAACGGGGTGAAGCTGCAGGGCGTTGTCACCTGGTTCGACAACTTCTGTGTCCTGCTCCGTCGGGACGGGCAAAGTCAGCTGGTCTACAAGCACGCCATCTCCACCATCATGCCGTCGGCGCCCGTGCAGCTCTACGAGCCGGACGCGGAAGACGCCGAGGCGTGAGCCGCGCCCCCATCGACCGCGCCGCCCCGGTCCAGCGGGCGGTCGTCATCCATCCTGACAGCCAGTCGCGCGATCGCGACCCGGCCGTGCGCCTCGAGGAGGCCGTGGGCCTGGCCATGGCGCTGGACCTGGATGTCCAGGCGGCCGAGGTGGCCCGGCTGCGCAAGCAGACGCCCGCGACCCTGTTCGGGCGCGGTAAGGTCGACGAGATCGGCGCCCTGGTGCGGGCGGCCGAGGCCGATGTCGTCATCGTCGACGACGCCCTGACCCCCATTCAGCAACGCAATCTGGAGAAGGCGCTCGAGGCCAAGGTGATCGACCGCACCGGCCTGATCCTGGAGATCTTCGCCCGCCGCGCCCGCACCGCCGAGGGCAAGCTGCAGGTCGAGCTTGCGCGGCTGGAATACGAGCGCTCCCGCCTGGTCCGCACCTGGACCCACCTGGAGCGCCAGCGCGGCGGCCTGGGCAAGACCGGCGGTCCCGGCGAAACGCAGATCGAACTCGACCGGCGCATCATCGCCGACCGCATCGTCCGCCTGAAGGCCGAGCTTGAAGAGGTGCGTCGCACCCGCGGCCTGCACCGCAAGGCCCGCAAGAAGGTCCCGCACCCGACCGTGGCCCTCGTCGGCTACACCAACGCCGGCAAGTCGACCCTGTTCAACCGGCTGACCGGGGCGGAGGTCCTGGCCAAGGACCTGTTGTTCGCGACCCTGGACCCCACCCAGCGCACCGTGAAGCTGCCGCACGGCCGGCCGGCGATCATTTCGGACACCGTCGGCTTCATCTCGGACCTGCCGCACGAACTGGTCGAGGCATTCCGGGCGACGCTGGAGGAGGTGGCCGAGGCCGACCTGATCCTGCACGTTCGCGACATCGCCTCGCCCGACAGCCAGGCCCAGGCCCGCGACGTCGAGGAGGTGCTCGGCCGGATCCCGGAGACCGAGGACAAGCCCCGCCGCATCCTCGAGGTCTGGAACAAGATCGACCTCGTCGATGAAGACGAGCGCGGGCTGGTCCTGGCCCGGGCGCTCCGCACCGAAGGTGGCGCGGTCGCCGTCTCTGCCGTGACGGGTGAGGGCATCGACCGCCTGCGCGACCGCATCGCCGAACTCATCGACGACGAGCCTGAGGTGGAGCTGGTTCTGGGACCCGAGGACGGGGAGGCGCTCGCCTGGCTCTATGAGAACGGCCGGGTGACATCTCGGCGGGCGGATGAGGAAGGCCGCGTGCACGTAAAGGTCCGCCTCCACCAGGTCGCGCTGGGCAGGTTCGAGCGAACTTATGGCGCACACCTGCCGGGGTGATATCCTGAGCGCGATGCTTGGGTTACGCACCATCCTGCTCGCCGTCGCCACGGTCCTGGTTTGCGCGGGCGCCGCGCGCGCCCAGGCGGGACCGGTCGCGCGGTTCGAGGAGGGAAGCCGGGTCGATTGGACGGCTGCGCCGAACTATGCCGAGGCGTGGAACGCCATGGAGGACGCGGGTCTGCGCCGCAGCGACGAAGGAAGCTGGGCTGTGGTGGCCTGCACCATCGCCGAGAACCGTCGTCTAACGGAATGTGGGGTCTACGAGGAGTCAGCCCCCGATAGCGACATCGCCAACGCCATCCTGTCGCTCGCACGTCGGTACCGCGCCGCATCCACCGACCGTAACGGCCAGAGCTCGATCGGTCGCCGCGTGTTCCTGGCCTGGGGCTATGGCGGAACCTTCATTCCGTGAGCGATCCGGAGAGCCGCTTCGCCGTCACCCTAGTCCCGCACCCCCCACCGGTTGCGTCTCGAACCGCTCTCCAAAGCCGTTGATCATCGGCCGGGCGCGGCGGATGGCGTCCTGGACGGCAGGCAACTGGAGCGAAGCCGTGTGGCTGTCCTGGCTGTCCCAGACCTCGGTGATCCAGACGGCGGTCTCGTCGGTGGGGTCGAGGGCGACGATGTAGCTGTGGCAGCCCGGCATGGCGCCGGTGCCCTCCAAAAGGATGGCGACGACCTGGTCGCGCGTTCCTGGGGCGCAGAGCATCTTGCCGATGAGGCCGTACATGGGGCGTTCCTGTGCTGTGGCGGCCAGGGGCAGGGCGGCGCCGGCGGCCAGCGCGGCGCCCCCGATGACGATGTCCCTGCGCCGCGTGTCCATCCAGCGATGATACCTCTGGCGGCGCGGGGCGAAAGGCGGCAAAGGGCGCGAAATGGCGCTTCATCTCATCAAGCTCTGCGTCGGGATCAGCCGGGTCGAACAGCTCGAGGAAGAGGGCCGCGCCGCGCGCGGACTGAACCATCCGCCGTTCGTGCGCACCCGCATGACGCCCAAGCGCGCCGCCGAGATCGAGGATGGCGGCTCGCTCTACTGGGTCATCAAGGGCGTGGTCAGCTGCCGCCAGCAGGTGCTGGAGATCCTGACCCACGGGGAGGGGCCGAACGCCTGGTGCGAGATCCGGCTCGATCCCGAGGTGGTGCGAACCGCACCGCTCGGCCGCAAGCCCTTCCAGGGCTGGCGCTACCTGGAGCCGCGTGACGCCCCGGCCGACCTTTCCCGAGCGGACGCCCAGGGCCTGCCGGAGGATCTGGTGCGGGAACTCCGCGAGATCGGGGCCTGGTGAAGCGGCGGGGTTAAGGCGTTAACCCTTTCGGTTAAGCCTATCTGGAAACGAGGTTTTTCCGGCTGGGCGCTAGGGTGGTGGCATGTCGATGCTCCGTACCGCCTTTGTGATCTCGGCCGCGCTCGCGCTTCCCGGCTGCGGAATGATCGAGGCCAATCCGAACCGCTTCGAGGAGTGGGGCGAGGCGGTGGCCTCGATCCCGGTCTCCGCAGACGACGCCGGCCTGCGGGGTCTGATCGATCCGGCCGGCGCGCCGGTCGAGGGCCCGCGCACCCCGATGCGTATCGAGGTCGTCGAGCCTGAAGTTCTCTGGCACGCCCGGGCCGACGGCTTCGAGGCCGGCCTGCGCGGTCCCATTGAGGCGGCCGCGCGCGCCGGGACCGAGGCTGTCGTTCAGCAGGCCGTCCGTCAGGTCACGGGCGTGCGCCCGCAACAGGCCGCTGAAGCAGCACCGCCGTCGGGCCTGACGGTGCAGCTCGGCGCCTTCTCGAGCCGCGAGGCCGCCGAGGCCGCCTGGGCGAACCTTTCAGGCCAGGGCGCGCTGTCCGGTCTGCGACCCGAGTTCCAGCCCGTCGAACGCGACGGCAGGACCCTCTACCGCCTGCGCGCCGGCCCGGTGGCGAGCGAAGCGGTCACGGCCGTCTGCCGCGCGGCGGGCGCCGGCCAATGGTGCGCATCCACAGCCGCCTCCTGAGGCCCCGTGCCCACGCGACTTTCTGCGCGCTAGACTGACCTCCAAGAGACCGGCCCGGGTGAGTCGCGGCCGGCGGAGTTGGGGTGTCGCGCATGGCCAAGGTCATCGTTGTCGGAAATGAAAAGGGCGGGGCGGGCAAGTCCACGCTCGCCATCCATCTGGTTACGGGTCTGCTCCATCAGGGCGCGACCGTGGCCGTCATGGACCTGGACCTGCGCCAGCGGTCCCTGGGGGCCTTCTTCGCCAATCGTCGCACCTGGCTGGCGGCCAATAAGGCCGAGGCCCCCCAGCCGATCGAGCCGGACGCCTTCAAGGACGGCGCGGCCCTGGCCCGGGCTCCGTCGGATGAGCAGTTGGCCCGCTTCCAGGCGGCGCTCGCCGGCTCGGACCAGGCCGACTACCTGGTCATCGACACGCCGGGCGGCGACACGGACCTGTCGCGCGCGGCTCACGCCATCGCCGACCAGGTCGTCACCCCCATGAACGACAGCTTCGTGGACTTCGGCCTGCTGGGGGAAATCGACCCGGTGACCCTCGATCTGAAGCGGCCCTCGATCTACGCCGAGACCATCTGGAAGGCCCGCATGGCCAAGGCGCAAGGGTCGCCCAATCCGGGCCAGGGCCAGATCGACTGGGTCGTGCTGACCAATCGCCTCGCCGTCGCCGAGGCGAGGAACCGGCGCCGCGTCGATGAGCGGCTGGCGGCGCTGGCGCGTCGCGTGGGCTTCCGCGTCGGGCCCGGCCTGCGTGACCGGGTGATCTACCGCGAACTCTTCCCCTTCGGCCTGACGGTCGCCGACCTGTCGCCGTCGATCCGGCCAGTGTCCGTGTCGCTGGCCCATGTGGCGGCGCGGCAGGAGCTGCGCTCCCTGATCCAGGCGCTGGGCCTCGACGGCCAGGCGGACGAGGACCGCCGCGCGGCGTGATCCTCGCCTGGCTGATCCTGGGCGCCGTCGCCGTCTGGGCGCTTCTGCGGCTCGGCCGTCAGTCAGAAAAGCCCGGCAAGGGCCACTGGCGGGTGTCCGCCACCCTGTTCGCGGCCGTCGCGATAGGCGGGGCCGCCCTGGCTGCGGTGCGCGGATCCTGGATCATCGCGGGGGTGCTGGCGGCCCTGGGCCTCTGGCTGGTCACGGCCTCGCGCCTGCGGCCGCCACAGGCCATCCGGCCCGGCATGAGCTTGATGGAAGCGCGCGCGATCCTTGGGGTGGGCGAGGGGGCCGATGAGGCTGAGATCCGTGCGGCCTGGCGTCGCCTGATGCAGCGGGCGCACCCCGACGCGGGCGGGACCGAGGGTCTGGCCGAGCGGCTCAACGCCGCCCGGGACCGTCTGCTGAAGGGCTAGTTGCCCCGCATCACCATGCAGGGGACGTTGCGCTGCTCGAGCGATTCGCAGGCGGCATCGGCCGCCGAGCGGGTGAAGCCCATATAGCGCGCCCGGAACCAGCCATTGGCCGCGGCGGTGACGCCGCCTTCGGCGTTGCGGAAGTGGTCGCGGAAGCGCCGGCCGACCTCGCCGAGCCACTCCTGGGCGACCGACTGGTCGCGGAAGGCGCCGACCTGGACGACCCAGTTGGCGTTGGGGTCGCGGGCGTCGCCCTGGGCCGCCGCGGTCACGACGGGCCGCTGGGGTTCCGGCGGCGCGGTGGCGGCGTCGAGCGCGGCCGAGGCGGCCAGAACGTCGGCGCTGACCGGCACTTCGGCCGAGGCCAGTTCGGTCACGCCGGGGCCGCCCGTCGCGTAATCCACGCCCACACCGCCGGACAGGCTCGCGAAGATCTGCTGCGCCACCGCCGGGGCCACACCCTCGCGGACCTGGCGCTCATAGTCGAAGCCGGCGTTGAGCAACTCCGCCACATGGGCGTTGCGCGACTGCGTCGTCCGCCCGCCCAGCACCACGGTGATCAGCCTACGCCCATCGCGCACCGCCGACGCCGCCAGGTTGTAGCCCGAGGCGTTGGTGTACCCGGTCTTGATCCCGTCCACACCCGGCATCGAGTGCAGCAAGCCGTTGGTATTGTTGTAGTTCCTGCCCTCAAACGTCCACTGGCGCTGTCCGAAGTAGTGATAGTACTGCGGAAAGTCCCGCATGACAGCGCGGCTGAGAATGGCGATGTCGCGGGCCGATGACAGCTGGCGGCTGTCGGGAAGGCCGTTGGCGTTGACGTAACGCGTCTGGGTCATGCCCAGCTCCTGAGCGCGCAGGGTCATCAGGGCGGCGAATCGCGCTTCGGAGCCGCCGACGTGCTCGGCCAGGGCCACGGCGATGTCGTTCGCCGAGCGAACCGCGAGCGAGCGGATGGCGTCGTCCAGGCGAATGCGGCTGCCGGCGGGGAGGCCCAGCTTGGACGGCGGCTGCGAGGCCGCGCGGGGGGAGATGGTGACCAGATCGTCCGGAGAGACCCGACCTTCAGCCATCGCCTCGAACACGAGGTAAAGCGTCATCACCTTGGTGATGGAGGCCGGATAACGCGGGCTGTCGGCGCGGCGCGCGAAGATCACTTCGCCCGAGTTGGCGTCCACGACGATCGAGGCGTAGCGGACCTCGCTCGAATCCTGAGCCTGGACGCCGTTCACCGTCGCCGCCGAGAAGGCGAACAGGCTGAGGACGCAGGCAAGGGCCACGGAAACGCGGCGGGCGGAGGCGATCATGGCGATCCTTCCGTCAGAATCTACAGACACAGATGCGGCGCCCCCACGGCGACGCCTCCGCTGAGCCTATCATGAGACCCTCGTGGTTGCCCGCGCGTAAACAAGCTTCACATGGGTTTGATGGTCGCACCCCTGACTTCACCCCACAGGCGATGGTGCGCTGCACAATGAGCCCTTGACTTCTGTTCGCACCTGCAACATATAAGCCGCGTCCCAGGCGCTCCACCCTCCAGAAAAGGGCGCCGCACCTCAGGATGAGAGAGATTCAAATGGCCGCCGCCGAAACCGCCAAGAAGACCGCCGACCAAGCCGCCAACACCGCCGCCGCCGCCCAGGCCGCCGGCGCCCAGGCGTTCCGTGAAGGCGTCGACAAGTCCCTGTCGGCCCTGACCGAGATCAACACCCTCGGCAAGAAGAACGTCGAAGCCGTCGTCGAGTCGGTCACCGCCGCCACCCGTGGCGCGGAAGCGCTCGGCGCCCAGTCGCTGGCCTTCTCCAAGAAGAGCTGGGAAGACGGCGTGAACGCCGCCCAGGCCCTGGCCGGCGCCCGTTCGGTCCAGGAAATGATCGAGCTGCAGACGACCTTCGCCAAGTCGGCGATGGAAGCCTATCTGGCCGAAGTCACCCGCATGACGGACACCATGACCGCCTCGGTCAAGGACACCTTCAAGCCCATCAACGAGCGCGTCGCCGCGGTCGTCGAGAGCGTCCAGTCCGCCCGCTAGTCCTCCCCTGGCGAAGCGAGACTGATGAGGCCCGGAGCGGAAACGCTCCGGGCCTTTCTCTTTGCCGTGAGGGGCCTTTCAAACGCCCGTATCCGGCCTATCTAATTGAGGCGGTCCGAAAGGGCCGCCGTTTCGATTCGGGGTTAGACTAGGGAATGGCCGATCCAAGACAGGGTGATCCCAACGACGGCGCCGGCAGCGCCATCGCCACCCAGGTCAAGCCGAAGGTTCAAAAGCCCTCGATGTATCGGGTGCTGATTCTGAACGACGACTACACGCCGATGGAATTCGTCGTCTACGTGCTGGAGCGGTTCTTCCAGAAGAGCCGCGAGGACGCGACCCGCATCATGCTGCATGTGCACCAGCATGGCGTCGGGGTGTGCGGCGTCTTCA
>CBIHLR010000033.1:0-16354 GCA_966210875.1 uncultured Brevundimonas sp.
GGCTGTCGCGCAGGCCGCCGCAGTGGCCGATCATCAGCCAGGCGTGCGGGCGGGTGACCGCCAGGTGGTCGCAGATGTTCTTGGCGTTCGACGGGCCGACGCCGATGTTGATCAGGGACACTCCGTTCCAGCCGGGCGCGGTAAGGTGATAGGCGGGCATCTGGTGCCGCCGCCAGGCGCTGTCGGCGATGGCCAGCTGGGGATCGGGATTGTCGCGGGTGATGGTCACCCCGCCGGCGCAGACGAGGGTCTCATACGGGCTGGTCGGGTCGGCGAGCTGGGCGCAGGCCCAGCGCACGAACTCGTCGACGTAGCGGTGGTAATTGGTGAACAGGATCCAGGACTGGATCGCCTCGGGCGGCGTGCCCATATAGTGGCGCAGCCGCGCCAGGGAATAGTCGGTGCGCAGGCCGTCGAACAGGCTGAGCGGCCGGTCGGGCGACAGGTCCAGGGTGAAGCCGTCGGCCGTCTCGTCGCCGATGGCGGCCAGTTCGGTGATCGGGAACCAGCGGGCCAGCGCCTGGCCGACCGAGGGATCGGGCGCCTGATCCAGGCCGTCCAGCACATAGGGATAGGGAATTTCCTGGCGCGACGGCCCGACCTCGAAGCGCGCGCCGTAGTCCTCCTTCAGATAGGTCAACTGCTCGAGAAGATAGTCGCGGAACAGGGCCGGGCGGGTCACGGTGGAGGCGTAGGAGCCGGGGCGCGACAGGCGGCCGAAGGCGCGGGTGGTCGAGACCGGCCGGGTCTCGCCCGACCAGGTGATCCTCAGCTCGGGATAGACGTAGCGGCCCTCGGCGCGGGCGGCGGGGTCGGGGCGCACGCCCTCAATGGCGAAGGCGGCGAGGTCCGTCTTCAGGGCGGCGATGGAGGCGTCGTACAGTTCGATGAGGCGCTCGACGGCCTCCTGCGGGGTTTCAATCTCTGTCATCGCGCCAAGTGTATCGCCCAACTGTGGCGGTTGGATAGCTGGACGGAGCCGGCGGGCGCTTGCCGCGTTTCGCGTAACAGGAGAAGGTGAACACCCGGAGGGAGTGACGATGCGCGAGATCATGCTGGCCGCGAGCCTGCTCGGAGCCGCCGCCCTGCTGACGCCGGGCAAGGCCGAGGCCCAGACCTGGCGGGACCAGCTGGGCGTTCCCGGCGACTTCCGCTGCGACGCCTACTGGGACCGGGGCCGCGACGACTGCGACGCGGCGTGGCGGACGCAGTATCTCAGGCAGGGCTGGGACCGCCGGTCGGGCCATGGCCGCGACCGGCATGACGGGTATCGTGACGGCTATCGGGGCTATGACCGCTACGCCTCATACGGCCACGGCTACGGCCAGGGGTATGGACGCGGCCAGGGGTACGGCCATGGCGGATACGGCTACGGTTGGCCGCACGAGCCGCGCCCGACGCACGCGCCGACGCCGTACCGCGATCCGGAGCGCATCCATTGGTGCCAATACCGGTTCCGGTCCTACGACCCCCTCACGGGCTATTACCTGGGGTATTCGGGGCATTACCGCTTCTGCGGATGAGGCCTGACCCGAGGGGGCCGCGCGCAGGATGCTCACACCGTCGACCACCGTAACATTTGTCGCTGATGACGAGGGCCCACCTCTCCGTCGGCTCTATCTGGCCCGAGATGAGGAAGGCGGGCCGCCGGGCTCGGTGAGGGGCTGGGCGTTCATCTACGACGAATGGCGCGAGGGCGAATGGCGACCCGGTTGGGACACGTGGGAGAGATGGTTCTTCGAGATCCTGCGCTATCCCGAACTCTATGCGTCGGGACCCTTGGTCTGGCGGCTTGAGGAGGACGGTCGGGAAGTGGACCTGGCCTTCCTCCAGCCACTGTTCGATGGCGTCGCCGCCGGCCCCAACAATCTTCCAGAGGACGTGGGCCTGGAACCATGACGGGCAACGACGCGGCCGTCGCGTCTTTCCGGTCGCGGGCGTAGGATACGGCCGCGATCGCGGCGTTGCCGCGGTCGACCGGTTCAAGGAGGGGCCCGATGAGCCGTCTGCACGCGCACAGAGAGCGACACGCGGTGTCGCGGATCGGCTGGCTACGGGCCGCGGTGCTGGGGGCCAACGACGGCATCGTCTCGACCGCCAGCCTGGTTGTCGGGGTGGCCGCAGCGAACGCCGACCGGGGCGCGCTGGTCCTCACCGCACTGGCGGGGCTGGTGGCGGGGGCGATGTCGATGGCCGCGGGCGAATATGTCTCGGTCAGCTCCCAGGCTGACAGCGAGTCCGCCGACCTCGCCAAGGAGCGGGCCGAACTGGCCGAGCAGCCCGAACAGGAGCTGGCCGAAATGACCGCCATCTATGAGGCGCGGGGGCTGAGTCCGGATCTGGCGCGTCAGGTCGCCCTTCAGCTGCACGCCGGGGACGCGCTGGCGGCGCATGCGCGGGACGAGCTGGGCATCTTCGAACACACGGCCGCCCGGCCGGTGCAGGCGGCGCTGACGTCGGCCGCGACCTTCTCGGTGGGCGCGGGCCTGCCCCTGGCGGTCGTGCTGCTGGTCCCGATGAGCGTGATGGTGCCGGCCGTGTCGGCGGCGGCCCTCGTCTTCCTGGCTCTGCTGGGCTGGGTCGGCGCCAGAACGGGCGGCGCCCGGCCCCTCAAGGCGGTGGTCCGCGTGACCTTATGGGGCGCGCTGGCCCTGGCCGCCACCGCCCTGGTCGGCAAGGCGTTCGGGGCGGTGGTTTGAGGACGCGAGGCTGGCCCCGAGCTTAGGGCGCCGCGGTCGAGGCGCCGCCTGACGACGGGCGGAAGATCATCCGCCGCAGGGTGTCGTCGCGAAGCACGTGGTGGTGGAACAGCGCCGCCGCAGCGTGGAGCCCGACCAAGAAGTAGCCGACGGTCCCCAGGGCCTCGTGAACGCCCTCGACCCGTTCGGCCAGTGCGGGGTCCGGGGCCGTGAGCGGCGGGAGGCCCAGGCCGAACAGGCGGACCGGATCTCCCTCGGCGCTCAGGGCGGTCCAGCCCAGCAGCGGCATGGCGATCATGAACCCGTACAGCGCCAGGTGCGTGGCGGCCGAGGCGCGGGCCATCCAGCCCCGGGCCAGACGCCTGGCCGGATGAATGAGCCGGGCGATCAGCCGGATCCAGACGATGAGAAAGACGGTAAGGCCGAGACTGAAGTGCCAAGCCTTTAAGGCCTCGCGGATCTCGCTCCCGCGCGGATATTCCTCGCGCAGCAGGATGACGGCGTAGACCGCCACCAGCAGCCCCAGCGTCAGCCAGTGCAGGACGATGGAAACCCAACTGTAAGGTCTCGCGCCGGCGTCCGGGCTCTTCGCCATGTCACACCTCCGCACGGAGACGTGGGCGATATGCAGGGTAGTGTCCTTGCGCCAGATCAAGGAGGTCCTGCCTGACGCGGGCCGATCGCCTAGCGCCTAGCGGTCGCCCATCAGCCGCGCGACGAGCCATCCCAGCGCCGCCCCGATCGCGGCCATCAGCAGCGATCCCAGCAGCACCACGACCCCGATGATCGCCCAGGCTTCCGGGTCCGCGCCGGAGGTCGAGCCGGGGCTGCGGATGGACAGGAAGGCGGCCGCGATCAGGCCCACGCCGATCAGGGTGGGCAGGCCGAACAGGAGGGCTCCGCCCCAGATCAGGCAACCGCGACGTTTCACCACACGCACCAGAATCAACAACCTACGGACATAACATCGAAATCTCCCGCTTCGCCACAAAGTGGCCGCATCCGGCCCCTTGGGTCGGCTTCTGTTCACAGGGCTGGAGGGGAGTAAGACCGTGTCCCAGCATCGCATTGTCGGCTCCGAGGCCTTCGGGCGCCGACCGCATGTCTATATCCGGGTGCTGAAACCCGGCGCCTTCCATCGCCGCAAGGGGCGTCTCGCCCTGGCCTTCGCCGCGGGCGCCGCGGCGGCCATCGCGGCCGGGGTGGCGACGGCGGCGGTGATGCTCGCCCCCGCCATGGGCCTCTAGGTGATCGGCGACGATCCCGAGGAGGCCGCGGCCGACCGGCGCGCCCGTCGGATGCCGATGAACGGCTGGCTGGTCATCAGCGTGATTGTCCTGATCGGCGTCGCCGTCTTCGCAGCTTCGGCCCTCCTGGGCTGAGCGGCCCGCCCCGGGTTGACCCCGCGCGCGGCCCGCGTCATGGCGGCGCATGAACATCCTTCTGGTCGGTTCGGGCGGCAGAGAACACGCCCTGGCCTGGAAGCTGCGGCAGTCGCCGCTGCTCACCCGCCTCGTGATCGCGCCGGGCAATCCCGGCATGGAGCGGCTGGGCGAACTGCGCCTGGTCAAGGTCACAGACGTCGAGAACCTGGTCGCCCTGGCGCGCGAGATCGCGGCCGACCTGGTCGTGGTCGGGCCCGAGGCCTCGCTCGAGGCCGGGCTGTCGGACCGGCTGGCGCAGGTGGGCGTCCCCTGTTTCGGGGCCTCGAAGAAGGCGGCCCGGCTGGAGACCTCGAAGGCCTTTGCGAAGGCCTTCTGCGACCGGCATCACATCCCGACGGCGGCCTATGGCGTCTATGAATCGGTGGCCGAGGCGCGCGACGCGCTGAAGGTCTTCAAGCCCCCCTATGTGATCAAGGCCGACGGCCTGGCGGCAGGCAAGGGCGTGGTGATCTCGCCGGACAAGCGCGACGCGGTGGCCGAGGTCGAGATGATGCTCGGCGGCCGGCTGGGCCAGGCCGGAGCCCGCGTCGTCATCGAAGAGTTCATGGAGGGCGAGGAGGCCTCACTCTTCGCGCTGAGCGACGGGACCAACGCCGTGCTGTTCGGCGGCGGTCAGGACCACAAGCGCGCCTTCGACGGGGACCTCGGGCCCAACACCGGCGGCATGGGGGCCTATTCCCCGGCGCCCGTCTTCGACCAGGACCTGGTCGAGGCGGCCCAGACGCGGATCGTCGAGCCGGTCATCACCGGGATGGCCGCCGAGGGCATGCCCTATCGCGGCGTCCTCTACGCTGGACTGATGGCGACGAGCGAGGGGCCCAAGGTCGTCGAGTTCAACGCCCGCTTCGGCGACCCGGAATGCCAGGTGCTGATGCTGAGGCTGGAGGACGACCTGCTGCCCTATCTGCTGGCCTGCGCGCGCGGCGACCTGAGCCGCCTGCCGGCGCCGCGGTTCCGGCCCGAGACGGCGATCTGCGTGGTTCTTGCGGCGAAGGGCTATCCGGACAGCCCCCTGCCCGGCTCGACCATCCGGGGCGCCGAGCAGGACTTCGGCCCGCACGTCCAGGTGTTCCACGCCGGCACGGCGCGCAAGCCGGACGGGCGGCTGACGGCGGCGGGCGGACGGGTGCTGAACGTCTGCGCGCTGGGCGCCGACATCACCGAGGCCCGCCAGCGGGCCTATGCGGCCATCCGCAAGATCGACTGGCCCGGCGGCTTCCACCGTTCCGACATCGGCTGGCGGGCCCTGGAGCGCGACGAAACCTGAGCGGGGCGGCCGTTTCGCCTCGAAAGCGCCGCGGTTTCTCCGGCTTGTCAGACGGGCGAGCGCGCGTGCTATAGAGCGTGGCGGTCGCGCATGGGCTCAATCCCTGTTCCGGCCGGGCTTTTTCGGCCTCGCCGGCGGACCAGACTGAAGCGGAGACTTCCAACGATGGCATTTCATCGCGGCGCCCTTATCGCCGTCGTCGCGGCGGGCATGGCGGTCAGCCTGTCGGCCTGTGGCGCGGCCGGACGCGTGTTCGGCGGCAATGACGAGCCCCAGGACGCCGGCGCCCAGACCGGGATCGGCGTGAACGGCTATCTGTGGCGGGCCTCGCTCGACACCCTGGCCTTCCTGCCGCTCGAGACGGCCGACCCCTGGGGCGGGATCATCAATTACGGCTGGTACTCGACGCCCGAGGCGCCGAACGAGCGGATCAAGGCGACCGTCTACATCCTCGACGCGCGCCTGCGCGCCGACGCCCTGAACGTCACCGTCAACCGCCAGGTCCGCAACGAGGCCGGCGACTGGGTCGAGGCCCAGGTGTCGGCCCAGACCGAGACCGACCTCGAGAACGCCATCCTGACCCGCGCCCGCCAGATCCGTCTGGCCGGCGCCGGAGACCTGTAAGGGCCCCATGTCCCGATACGATCCCAAGGCGGCGGAGCCCCGGCGCCGCGCCCAATGGGAGTCCGCGAACGTCTTCCGGGCCGACGCCGCGTCGGGCCGGCCGAAGTACTATGTCCTTGAAATGTTTCCGTATCCCAGCGGGAACATCCATATGGGCCATGCCCGCAACTATGTGATGGGCGACGTCGTGGCCCGCTACAAGCGGGCCAAGGGCTTCGAGGTCCTGCACCCGATGGGCTGGGACGCCTTCGGCATGCCGGCCGAGAACGCCGCCATGGAACGCGGCGTGCATCCGGGCGAATGGACCTGGTCGAACATCGCCAACATGCGCGACCAGTTGAAGCTGCTCGGCCTGTCGCTGGACTGGTCGCGCGAGATCGCGACCTGCGATCCGGCCTACTACGGCAAGCAGCAGGCCTGGTTCCTGGAGCTGTGGCGGCGCGGCCTGGTCTATCGCAAGGACGGGGTCGTCAACTGGGACCCGGTCGACAACACCGTGCTGGCCAACGAGCAGGTGATCGACGGACGGGGCTGGCGCTCGGGCGCGGTGGTCGAGAAGCGCAAGCTGAACCAGTGGTTCCTGCGCATCACCGACTATGCCGACGACCTGATCGAGGGCCTGAAGGAGCTGGAAGGCCGCTGGCCCGACAAGGTCCGGCTGATGCAGGAGAACTGGATCGGGCGATCCAAGGGCCTGCAGATGACCTGGGCCTGGGCCGGAACGCCGCCCGCGGCCGCCCCTCAGGGTCTGGAGATCTACACCACCCGCCCGGACACCCTGTTCGGCGCGAGCTTCATGGGCATTGCGCCGGACCATCCGATCGCCAAGGCCCTGGCCGAGGCCGACCCGCGCGTGGCCGAGTTCGTGGCCGAGTGCCGCAAGGGCGGGGCCAGCCAGGCCGACATCGAACAGGCCGAGAAGATCGGCTGGGACACCGGGCTGAAGGTCGTCCATCCGTTCGACGGGCGGGAGATTTCGGTCTGGATCGCCAACTTCATCCTCTCGGAATACGGCACCGGAGCCATCTTCGGCTGTCCGGGCCACGACCAGCGCGACCTGGAGTTCGCCCGCAAGTACCGCCTGCCGGTCCTGCCGGTGGTCCTGCCCGAAGGCGCGGACGCCGAGGACTTCGCGATCGGCGACGAGGCCTATGTCGGCCCGGGGCGGATCTACAACTCGGACTTCCTGAACGGGATGGAGATCGAGGCCGCCAAGGCCGAGGCCATCGCCCGCATCGAGGCCATGGGCCGGGGCCAGGGGGCGACCATCTATCGCCTGCGCGACTGGGGCGTCAGCCGCCAACGCTACTGGGGCTGTCCGATCCCGATCATCCACTGCGAGGCCTGCGGCCCGATGGGCGTGCCGGACGACCAGCTGCCGGTGGTCCTGCCCGAGGACGTGACCTTCGACGTTCCCGGCAATCCGCTGGACCGGCATCCGACGTGGAAGCACGTGGCCTGCCCGCAGTGCGGCAAGGACGCCCGGCGCGAGACCGACACGCTCGACACCTTCGTGGATTCGAGCTGGTACTTCGCCCGCTTCACGGACCCGACGGCGGACGAGCCGATCAACAAGGCGGCCGCCGACCACTGGCTGCCGGTCGATCAGTACATCGGCGGGGTCGAGCATGCGGTGCTCCACCTGCTCTATGCGCGCTTCATCACCCGGGCGCTCGCCGACGCCGGCAAGCTGAGCGTGCGCGAGCCCTTCGCGGGCCTGTTCACCCAAGGGATGGTGGTCCACGAGACCTATCGGACCAAGGACGGCCAGTGGATCGAGCCGACCGACGTCGAGCTGAGCCAGGACGGCGGCAAGCGCGCGGCCAAGCGGCTCTCGACCGGCGAGGCCCTGGTCATCGGCGACATCGAAAAGATGTCCAAGTCCAAGAAGAACGTGGTGGCCCCGCAGGAGATCGTCGACGCCTACGGCGTGGACGCCGGCCGCCTGTTCGTCCTGTCCGACAGCCCGCCTGAGCGTGATGTGCAGTGGACTACCGGCGGGGTCGAGGGCGCGAGCCGCTTCGTCCAGCGCGTCTGGGCCGAGGTCGACGGCTTCCCGGGCGCCTCCGGTGAGGCCGCGGGCGACGACGCCGAGGCCCTGGCGCTGAGGAAGGCGACGCACAAAGCCATCAAGGCGGTCAGCGAGGGCGTCGAGGGCTTCCACTTCAACGCCGCCATCGCGCGGCTGTACGAGTTCCTGAACACCCTGAGGGCCGTGCGCGCCGAGGGCGCCTCGCCCGCCCTGCTGGCGGCCAAGCGGGAGGGGCTGAAGGCCCTGACCCTGCTGGTCCAGCCCTTCGTCCCGCACCTGGCGGAAGAGTGCTGGGAGCGGTTGGGCGAGGAGGGTCTGGCGGTCAATGCGCCCTGGCCGGTGTTCGATCCGGCCCTGGCCGAGGACGACGAAGTCGTCCTGCCGGTACAGATGAACGGCAAGCGCCGCTGCGAGATCCGGGTGCCGCGCGGCACCGCTCCGGCCGAGGTTGAGAAGATCGCCCTTGCGGACGCCGAGGTTCAGGCGAAACTGGAGGGGCGGCCGGTGAAGAAGCTGATCGTGGTGCCGGACCGCATCGTCAACATCGTGCTGGGGTGAAGGCCATGAAGCGAGCGCCTGCGAGACTTGCCCTTGCGGTGGCGGCGGCGCTCGGCCTGTCGGGCTGCGGCTTCACGCCCCTCTACGCCGAGCCGGGCGTCGTCGACGCCCTGGCGGGCATTTCGGTCCAGGCGCCCGATACGCGCACCGGCTACATCCTGCGCGAGCGGCTGGAGGACGCCTTCGGCCGCAACGGCGGCGGAACCCCCGCCTATCGCCTGGCCACGCGGGTGCGTGAGCGGCGCAGCGCCCTGGGCGCCCGGGCGGACGACACCGCGACCCGCTATGAGCTGGTGCTGACCGTCTCCTACACCCTGTCGGACGCGCGCGGCGGGCAGATCCACGCCGATACCGTGAGCGTGACGACGACCTACGCCTCCTCGGTCCAGCCCTATGCGGGCGTCGTGGCCCAGCAGGACGGGGAAGAGCGCGCCGCCGCCCAGGCCGCCGACCTGATCCGCGCCGATCTGGCCCGCTTCTTCGCCGAGAGGAACGCCGGCGGATGATCCTGTCGAAGCGGCCGGACATCGACCGCTTCCTGAAACAGCCCGACGCCGGCGTCCGGGCCTGTGTCATCTACGGCCGCGACCGGGGCGTCGTGCGCGAACGCGCTGAGCAGCTGGCCCGCAAAGTTGTCCCTGACCTGGATGACCCCTTCGGGGTGGCGCTGCTGACGGACGGCGATATCGAGGCCGATCCCGCCAAGCTGGAGGGCGAACTGGCGGCCCTGTCCATGATGGGCGGCCGCCGCCTGGTGCGCCTGCGGCTGCACAGCGAGAAGGCGGGACCGGACCGGGCCGCCGCCGAGGCCCTTACCGCGCACTGCGAGGGGCGGCTGAACCCGGACGCCTTCTATCTGGTCGAGGCGGGGGCGCTAGGCCGCGAGTCCGCCCTGCGCAAGGTCGCCGAGAAGGCCGGCGAGGCGCGGATCATCCCCTGCTACGAGGACGAGGCCGGCGACGTGGCCCGGATGGCGCGCGAGGCGCTGAGGGCGGACAATGTCGGCCTGACCTCTGAGGCGCTGGAGATCTTCGTCGCCCGCCTACCCAAGGAACGGGGCGTGGCGCGCCAGGAGATCGAGCGGCTGGCCCTCTATATCGGCCCGGGCTCGGGCGCGACGCTCGGCCCCGCGGAACTGGAGGACTTCCTGGGCGTGGAACCCGACGCCTCCCTGTTCGAAGCGGCAAACGACGCCTTCGGCGCCCGGGCCGGTCCGGCGCGGGCGGGGCTCGTGCGGGCCTTCGCCGAGGGGGAGACAGGGCCGGCGGCCGTGCGCGCCGCCAGCCAGCACCTCGGCAAGCTCAGGCGGGTCATCACGCTTGCGAAAAGCGGCGCAGACCTGAAAGAAGCAGCCAAGTCCGCCGGTGTCTTCTGGAAGCAGGAGCGCGAGTTCCTGCGCCAGGCCCGCGCCTGGAGCCTGTCGGAGCTCGACGTCGTTCAGTCCGACCTGCTGGAGGCCGACCGGACCTGCAAGCGCGCCGGCTCGCCCGACGCCCTGATCGCGGAACGGGCGCTGTTGTCCGTCGCCGCGCGGGCGCGGCGGCTGGGCCTTTAGGGCCGCATCAGCCGGCGGAAGAGCTCGTCGAGCTGCTCCAGCGAGCCATAGCGGAGGGTCAGAGCGCCCTTGCCGCCCTTGTCGGCCAGCTCGACCTTGAGGCCCAGGCTGTCGGAGAGGTCGCGTTCCAGCGCCACGATGTCCGCGCTGCGGTCGGCGGGGGCGCGGGGGGTCGAGGCGCGGCCGGATTTCTCGGGCGCCTTGCGGGCCATGTCCTCGGCCTGTCGGACGCTGAGGCCGTCGGCGATGATCTTGTCGGCGAGCCCATAGGGATCCTCGGCGGTGAGCAGCACCCGGGCGTGGCCCGCCGACATGCGGCCGGCGGCGACGTGTTCGCGCAGATCCTCGGGCAGGGCCAGCAGACGCAGGGTGTTGGCGACGTGGCTGCGGCTCTTGCCAACGATCTCGCCGAGCGCCTCCTGGGTGCGGCCGAAGCGGTCGATCAGGGCGCGATAACCCTGCGCCTCTTCGATCGGGTTCAGGTCGGCCCGTTGAACGTTCTCGATGATGGCGATCTCGAGCACCTGGCGGTCGTCGAGTTCGCGGATCACCGCCGGGATATGGGTCAGGCCGGCGCGCTGGGCGGCGCGCCAGCGCCGTTCGCCGGCGACGATCTGATAGGCCTCCTCGCCGCCCGGCAGGGGACGGATGAGGATGGGCTGGAGCACGCCCTTCTCGCGGATCGAGGCGGTCAGGGCCTCCAGCTCGGCCTCGGAGAAGGCGCGGCGCGGCTGGTCCGGGTTGCGGCGGATCAGCTCGATCGGGGTGTCGCTGGGGGCCGAAGGCGGGGGCGCGTCGGACTGGGTCTCGGCGGCCTCGCCCAGCAGGGCCGACAGGCCGCGTCCCAGGCCTCTGTGACGGTCAGACATCTTGTTTCGCCTTTTCAGGGACTTGCTGTTCACGCCGGCGCTTCTTCTCGCGGCGAACCAGTTCGCGGGCGAGCCGCAGATAGGCCTGGCTGCCGGCGCATTTGAGATCGTAGATCAGGGCCGGCTTGCCGAAGGACGGCGCCTCGGACACCCGGACATTGCGGGGGATGACCGTCTCATAGACCCGGTCGCCGAAGTGGCCGCGTACGTCGGCCTCGACCTGTCCAGACAAAGCGTTTCTGCGATCGTACATGGTGAGCACGATGCCCTGGATCTCCAGGCGCGGATTGAGGCTCGAGCGGACCAGCTCGACGGTGCGCATCAGCTGCGTCAGACCCTCCAGGGCGAAGAACTCGCACTGCAGCGGCACCAACACCGCGTCGGCGGCGCTCATGGCGTTCACAGTCAACAGGTTGAGTGACGGAGGACAGTCGATCAACACATAGGTCGGACTGAGCGCGGCCTTGAGCTGCTTCAGCTTTTCGATGCCGTCGCGCAGCCGGTAGGACCGGCGGTCGGCCTGGGACAGCTCGATCTCGATGCCCGAGAGGTCCGGGTCGGACGGAACGATCCACAGGCCGGGCACGGCCGTGGCGACCGCCGCCTCGTGCAGGGGCCGGCCGTCGACCATGGCGTCGTAGATGGTCACCCGCCGCTGCTCGCGCGGCACGCCCAGGCCCGTGGAGGCGTTGCCCTGGGGGTCCATGTCGATGAGCAGCACCCGCTCGCCGACGGCGGCCAGGGCCGTGCCGAGGTTGATGGCCGTGGTCGTCTTGCCGACGCCGCCCTTCTGGTTGGCGACGGCGAGCACGCGGGGCGGAGGCGCTTCACGAGGCAAATCAGAGGCTCCGGATACGAACGATGCGGCCCCGAGGGTCGCTGACGGAAGGCAGGAGGTCGGCGTCGAGGCGCGGCCGGCGCCGTCGGGCTTCGGCCAGCTCGGCCTCGGCCTGCTCGCCTTTGAGGAAGAGGCCGAGCGCGCCCCGCTTCAGATAAGGGTCGGCGAAGTCGAGCAGCCGGTCCATCGGCGCGCAGGCCCGGGCGGTGACGACGTCAGCCTTGATCCTGAGCGTCTCGGCGCGGGCGTCGATGACCTCGGCGGGCAGCGCCAGGGCGTCCACGACCTGCTGCAGGAAGCGGCAGCGCTTGGTCTGGCTGTCGATCAGCCAGACTCTGGCGCCTTCGACGCCCTTCAGCAGGATGGCCAGGACCACCCCGGGCAGGCCCGCGCCGGCGCCGAGGTCGGCCCAGGTGCGGGCGTCCGGCGCGTGGTCGCGCAGCTGGGCGCTGTCGAGCGCGTGGCGGGACCAGAAGTCCGGCAGGGTCGCCGGGCCGACGAGGTTCATCACCGCATTGCCCTCTTCGAGCATCTGGCGATAGCGCTCGAGGTCGGCGAGGGCGGCGTCGGAGGCGCCCGTGGCGGCCTGGAATCCCTGCGCGTCCAAGGCTCAGGCCGCCGCTTCGGCGCGAGCGCGCCGGACGTGGGCCAGAAGGGCGGTCAGGGCGCCGGGCGTGACGCCCTCGATGCGCGAGGCCTGGCCCAGAGTGCGGGGCTGGACCGCCTGAAGCTTTTCGCGGACCTCGTTGGACAGGCCGCCAATGGCGGAAAAGTCGATGCCGGCGGGGAGGACCAGGCTCTCCTCGCGGCGCAGGGCCTCGGCGTCGGCGGCCTGACGGTCCAGGTAGCCGGCGTAGGCGGCATCGATCTCGACCTGCTCGCGGATCTCGGCGGGCCAGTCGGCGATCTCCGGCCAGCGCGGTGCGAAGGTCTCGAGCGAGGCGCCCGGGTATGACAGAAGCTGGCTGAGCGTACGGCGCTGGCCGTCGGCGTTGACGCTTAGGCCCAGCGCATTGGCTTCATTGGGCGTCAGCGCCGTACCGGTCATGCGAGCGCGCGCTTCGGCCAGAATTTCAGATTTACGCGCAAAGGCTTGCGCGCGATTTGAGCCGACGAGGCCAATGTTGATTCCGAGCCCCGTCAACCGTTGATCGGCGTTGTCGGCGCGGAGCGTCAGGCGGAACTCGGCCCGGCTGGTGAACATGCGGTAGGGCTCGGTCACACCGCGCGTCACCAGGTCGTCGATGAGCACGCCGATGTAGGCCTGGTCGCGGCCGAGCACGATTTCGTCCGATCCGCCGGCGGCGCGGGCGGCGTTCAGCCCGGCCATCAAGCCTTGCGCGCCCGCCTCTTCGTAGCCGGTCGTGCCGTTGATCTGGCCCGCGAGATAGAGGCCCGGCAGAGCCTTCAGCTCCAGCGTCGGATGCAGCTCGCTCGGATCGACGTAGTCATACTCGATCGCGTAGCCATACCGTCGCACCTCGACCCGCTCGAGGCCGAACATGGTGCGCAGGAAGGCAAGCTGGGTGGCCTCCGACACCGAGGTCGAGATGCCATTCGGGTAGACGGTGTCGCCGTCCGGCCCGCCGGGCAGGCCCTCCGGCTCCAGGAAGACCTGGTGGCTGGTCTTGTCGGCGAAGCGGACGACCTTGTCCTCGATGGAGGGGCAATAGCGCGGCCCGCGCCCGGACAATCGGCCGCCGTAGACGGCGGATTCGCCGAGGTTTTCCGAGATGATCCGGTGGGTTTCCTCGGTCGTGTGGGTCACGCCGCACTGGATCTGAGGCAGGACCTCCCCGGCCGGCAGGAAGGAGAAGCGGCTCGGCTCGGCGTCGGCCGCCTGCATCTCCAGCCGGTCCCAGGCGATGGTGGTGGCGTCGAGGCGCGCGGGCGTCCCGGTCTTCAGCCGGCCCATGCGGACGCCGAGACCATAGAGGCGGTCCGACAGGCCGATCGCCGGCTGGTCGCCGACGCGGCCGGCTGGAATGCGCTTGTCGCCGAGATGGATGACGCCCTTCAGGAAGGTGCCGGTCGTCAGCACGACGCGGCCGGCCCGCCAGCTGCGGCTGCGGTCATCCGCGACCCCGACCACCCGACCGTCTTCGACCAGCAGATCCTCGACGGCGGCCGCCTCGATGGTCAGGCCGTTGGCGCGGACCAGTTCGGCCTGCATGGCCGAGCGGTACAGGCCCCGGTCGATCTGGGAGCGCGGGCCGCGCACGGCCGGGCCCTTTGACCGGTTCAGCAGGCGATACTGGATGGCGGCCCGGTCCGCTATTCGGCCCATCAGCCCGTCCAAAGCGTCGATCTCGCGCACCAGATGCCCCTTGCCCAGGCCGCCGATGGCCGGGTTGCAGGACATCTCCCCGATGGTTTCGACCTTGTGGGTGAGCAGCAGCACGCGCGCGCCGACGCGCCAGGCGGCGTGCGCCGCCTCGCAGCCGGCGTGGCCGCCGCCGATCACGATGACATCCCAACTTTGGGCCAAGGTCGTCTCCAGGGAGGGAGGCGCGTCCTACCAGAAAGCCTGCTTGGTTTGAACTGCGGCGTACTGTTTCACGTGAAACAGTCGATCACTTTCCTATGCAGAAGCTGGAAAAGACGAGGTCGAGGACGTCTTCGGACCCAACACGCCCGACGACGGCTTCCAGCGCGCGCACAGCCAGCCGCACATCCTCCGCGGCCAACTCGGGGTCAACAAGGACGCTCTGGGCGCGGCGCAGGTGGCCGAGCGCCTCTTCCAGCCGCCGCCGATGGCGCTCACGGGTCACAGGAGGGAAGTCGGCGCCCGTCGAGGCCGCAACGACCGCGGCGGACAGCCGGGCACGCAGCTCCGACATCCCGGCACCGGTCACCGCGCTGACCGCGTCCGCAGGCGGCGAGGCCAGTCGGTCGGCCATCGTGACGATGCGCCAGGTCTTGTGGTCGCTCGCCTCCCCCGCCGAACCGTCGGGATCCAGCTCCAGTCGGAGATCGGCGGCTTCGGCCCAGGCGCGGGCGCGGGCTACGCCCTCTCGCTCGACCGGGTCGTCGGTGTCGCGCAGCCCTGCGGTGTCCGCCAGCAGGACGCGGTAGCCCCCCAGTGTCAGCTGGGCCTCGATCACGTCGCGGGTAGTGCCGGCGATAGGGGTGACGATCGCGGCGTCGCGTCCAACCAAGGCATTGAACAAGGTCGACTTTCCGGCGTTGGGCGCGCCGGTCAGGGCGATGCGGAAGCCCTCACGTACCCGCTCGCCCCGCGTGGCGTCGGCCAAGGCGGCGTCCAGCTCAGCGATCAGGGTGGCGACCGGCTCGCGGGCGCGGTCCGCCACGTCCTCAGGAATGTCCTCGTCGGGAAAGTCGATGGCCGCTTCGAGAACCGCAAGGGCCTCGAGCAGATGCGCACGCCAGGCTTCGTAGCGGCGGGCGAGCGCGCCGCCGAGCTGATCCAGGGCCTGGGCATGCTGGGCCTCGGTCTCGGCGTCGATCAGGTCGGCGACGGCCTCGGCCTGGGTCAGGTCGAGCTTGCCGTTCTCGAAGGCCCGGCGGGTGAACTCTCCGGGCTCCGCCGGACGCAATCCCAGGTCGATCAGGGCCGTGCTGACCGCCGAGACGACCGCGGGACCGCCGTGCAGGTGAAGCTCGGCGCTGTCTTCGCCGGTGAAACTGGACGGTGAAACGAACCACAGCACCAATGCCTGGTCGAGTACGGCGCCCTCCCGATTCCGCAGGACACGCAGCGACGCTTGGCGCGGTTCGGGCACGGATCCAGCGAGCCTCGCCAAGGCCGAGCCGGCTTCCGGGCCGGAGAGACGTACGACCGCCACGGCTCCGCGGCCAGGCGGGGTCGCCAAGGCGAAGATCGTGTCCTTGGCCAAGACTATTCCGAGCGCGGCGGGGTGGCCGAGGTTGCGGCCATGCTCATCAGGTCGCGAAACTGCTGTGTCGCCTGCATTCCAAACGACGCCCAGGAGCGCATCAGCTCCTCAGGCTGCATGCGGGCGATATTCTCGTCCATCCGCTTCTGCATTTCGGCCACGAGGTGCTCGTTCAGCGGCGCGACGTCCGGCAGGCCGAGGAAGGCGCGAGCCTCCTCAGGGGTGCACTCGATCTCGATATTCATCTTCATCGGCGTCTCCGGTGTTTCACGTGAAACATAGGGCACGAAAAAGGGGTCCGCGAGGACCCCTTCTCCGGCCAGAGCGGCGGAGCCGATTACTCGGCGTCGGCCTTGGCGGTTTCGCGCTCGGCCGCCTGCTTCTCGGTCAGGTCCTCGCCGGTCTCCTGGTCGACGACCTTCATCGACAGCTTGGTCTTGCCGCGGTCGTCGAAGCCCATGAACTTCACCTTGACGGTGTCGCCCTCGTTCACGACGTCGGTCGTCTTGGCGACCTTGCGCGGAGCCAGCTGGCTGATGTGAACCAGGCCGTCCTTGGCGCCGAAGAAGTTCACGAAGGCGCCGAAATCGACGACCTTCACGACCTTGCC
>CBIHLR010000034.1:0-16340 GCA_966210875.1 uncultured Brevundimonas sp.
GGTCGGCGGCCATTCCGCCGGCGCCCACCTGGCCATGATGGTCGCGCTCGATCCCCGCTATCTGGACGCGGCCGGCGCCCCGGGCGCGCTGCAGGCGGCCTTCGGCCTGTCGGGCCCCTACGAGTTCCTGCCCTTCGACGTGGCATCGAGCATCAACGCCTTCAGCCAGGCGCCCGACCCGCGCCAGACCCAGCCGGTCACCTTCGCCTCGGCCGAGGCCCCGCCCCTGTGGCTCGGGCACGGCACGGACGACCGCACCGTCCACGCCGAGGATTCCGAGCTGCTGGCCGAGGCGGTCAACGCGGCCGGCGGGCGAGCCGAGCTGGCGCTCTATCCGGGGGTGGACCACGCCACGACCATCGCGGCCTTCTCGCCGCTGTTCCGCTCGCGCGTCCCGACCCTGGCGGACGCGACGGCCTTTCTGCGCCGCACGCTCGGCTGATCGTCGCTTTTCGTCAGTAGGCGGGGCAGGCCGTCGCGGCCTAGCTTCGGTCAGCGGAGAAGCCCGATGCGCACCCTGCCTGTCCTGATCCTGTCCGGCCTGCTCGCCGGATGCGCCGCCGAGGCGGTCAGCCAGACGGAGACGCCCGTCGCCCGGGCCAGCGGCGCGCTCGACTGCGACG
This sequence comes from uncultured Brevundimonas sp., assembly GCA_966210875.1. GTDB lineage: Bacteria > Pseudomonadota > Alphaproteobacteria > Caulobacterales > Caulobacteraceae > Brevundimonas. Next base: position 624 of record CBIHLR010000034.1, read on the forward strand.
CGGCGAGCGACGCGGTCGAACGGCAGGTGTGCGCCGACCCGGAGCTGCTCGCCCTCGATCGCCGGGTCGCCGACCTCTGGACCCGCGTCCGCGCGCGCTCCGGCCGGCCGGCGACGCTGGCGCTGGAGCACGACCTGTTCCTGCGCGACCGGCGGGCGGGGGAGATCGACTGGGATGCGGGCGGCGAGACGCGGCGGCCGCGCGACGCCGAAGAGCTGCGCCAGTTTCACGAGGAATATATCCGCAGCCTCGAGGCGGAACTGCGCCGGGCCGAGACCATGCCCGAAAGCGCGCCGCTGTCGGCCCTGGCCGGAGACTGCATCGGCGCGGCGCTGAACCAGTGCTCCGTTCCGGTCGCCGGCTATCTCAACGGCGAGGACGACCGCCGGCTCGCGTGGCAGATCCAGGACGGGGTGACCGAGGAGGACGGACTTTCGGCCGGTTTCGTGCTCTTCGAGATCGCGGGCGACCGGATGCGGCCGGTCGGCTGGGCCTATGAGGGCGTCACCTACGCGGCGCCCAGCCTGTTCGAGTCCGAATACGGGACCTTCGTCGTCGTTCCCGGCCGCTATGGAGGCACGGGCGACCACAACGCCGACGTTCTTTACCGGCTGGACGAGGGGGGTCTGACTGAGATCGAAATGACCAGCTGGTGGTCGACGCTCGACGCCCGGCTGCCCGAGGGCCTGGGCGTCTGGAAGGGCGTCGACTACCGCTGGCCCGACTTCAGCGCCTGGACCGATCTGTGGCGCGACAGCGACGGCAACTGCTGCCCGACCGGGGGCGAGGCGCGCCTCACCTTCCGCGTCGAGGGAACGTCCCTGACCCTGACCGGCGTCGACGCCGAGGTGGCCGATTAGTCCAGGGTCACCATGGTGACGCGGCCGCCGCGCGTCTCGACGCGGCGCATCAGCACCACCGGCTCGGCGCCGTCAGAGGTCACCGGGGCGATGACGAACCAGGCGCCGTCGGGCAGGCCCTCGAAGCTGAAGCGCCCCGAGCTGTCGCACGTCGTGTTGCGCACGAAGGCCCGGTAGTCGTCGCTGGCCTCGGCCACGGTGCGGGCGCGGATGACGGCCGCCGGCAGGGCGGCGCGCTCGCTGGAGCCGTAGAGCGTCTGGAAGCGCTGACGGGTCCAGGCGGTCTCGGGCGTCAGGCCGACCGAACCGGCGCAGGTCCAGCTGCGGGCCCCGCCCACATAGTTGACCTGGCCCTGGATCTCGTTGGTCCCGGCCATGGTCGACCAGGCGAAATCGGTCGCGTTGAAGACCGCGATCATCGGGTTCGGCGGCGGCGGCCCGCCGCAGGCGGACAGGGCGAGCGCGGAACCGAGGGCGAGGGCGGAAAGAGCGAGCTTCTTCATGACGGGATCCCTTGTAGCCCAAGACGACGACGGTTTCGACTCAACGGACGGATACGGCCAAGGTTGCGCCCATGCGATGTGGCTCCAGACAGTCGTTGCGCGCGGGCGGCGCCCTGCTAGGTTCCGCGCGCCATGAGCGTGACCTTCGCAGACATCCAGGCCGCCGCAGAACGTATCCGCGGCCACGTCGACCGCACCCCGACCCGCTATTCGCGCAAGCTGTCGGAGCTGACCGGGGCGGAGGTCTGGCTCAAGTTCGAGAACCTCCACTACACCTCCTCCTTCAAGGAGCGCGGCGCCTGCAACCGGCTGTCGCAGTTGAGCCCCGAGGAGCGCAAGCGCGGCGTCGTCGCCGCCTCGGCCGGCAACCACGCCTCGGCCCTGGCCTATCACGGCTCGCGCCTGGGCATTCCGGTCACCATCGTGATGCCGGAGGGCACGCCCTTCGTGAAGATCGAGAAGACCGAGCGCTATGGCGGCAAGGTCGTCATCCACGGCCTGGACTTCACCGAGGCGACCAACCACGCCAAGGTCCTGCAGGCCGAGCATGACTACATCTTCGTCTCGGCCTTCGACGACGAGGGGATCGTAACCGGCCAGGGCACCTGCGGGCTGGAGTTCCTCGAGGATGCGCCCGAGCTGGACGCCCTGATCATCCCGATCGGCGGCGGCGGCCTGATCGCCGGCTGCGCCATCGCGGCCAAGGCGCTGAAGCCCGACATCCGGATCTTCGGGGTCGAGGCGGCCATGTACCCGTCCTTCACCGCGCGCCGGGCCGGTCAGCCGCCGAAGTGCGGCGGCCAGACCATCGCCGAGGGCATCGCCATCAAGGCGGTCGGCGAGATTCCCTTCGCGCTCGCCGACCCGCTGGTCGAGGAGGTGATGGTCGTCGATGAGCCTGATTTCGAACGGGCCGTGGCCTTCTACGCCACCATCGAAAAGACCGTGGTCGAGGGCGCCGGGGCCGGCGGCCTGGCCGCGCTGCTGCGCTATCCGGAGCGCTTCAAGGGCATGAAGGTCGGCCTGGTCGTCTGCGGTGGCAACATCGACCCGCGCATCCTGGCCGTGGTCCTGAACCGCGAGCTTGTGCGCGAACACCGGCTGGTCATCTTCCGCATCATCGGCGACGACCGCCCCGGCATGATGGCCGGCATGACCGCCGTCATCGGCCGCTGCGGCGGCAACATCATCGACATCCATCACAACCGGCTGGCGCTCGACGTGCCGGTCAAGGGCGCGGAGTACGACATTCAGGTCGAGACGCGCGACGACGCCCACGCCGAGGAGATCGGCCGGGCCCTGGAGGAAAAAGGCTATGTTCTCAGGCGCGACTAGGGCCCTTCTCGCCGCCGGCCTGGCGGCCCTGGCGCTCGCCGCGTGTGATCGCGCCGCCGAGAGCGAGGACACCTCAGAGGCCCAGCGCGCGGCGGCCTTCTTCATGGAAAGCAACGCCCGCGCCGAAGGCGTCCAGGTCCTGCCGTCCGGCGTCCAGTACAAGGTCGTCCGCTCGGGCGATCCGTCGGGACCGCAGCCGGACTCCAACGACATGGTGCGCGTCCACTATGAGGGCGCCCTGACCGACGGGACGGTCTTCGATTCGAGCTACGACCGCGGCGCGCCGGCGGCCATGGCGCTGGATCGGCTGATCCCGGCCTGGCAGGAGGCCATCCCGCACATGCACGTCGGCGACGAGTGGCTGCTCTACGTGCCGCCCGAGCAGGGCTATGGCGCCGACGGTTCCGGCCCGATCCCGCCCTACAGCGTGCTGGTCTTCCGCGTCGAACTGCTCGGCGTGGCCGAGGTGCCCGGCGGCGAACCGGCCCGCGCCCAGGCCTAGCCCGGCCGGATATCCAGGGCCCGCCGGATCGTCTTCAGCGGGCTCCAGGTCATGGCGGCTATGGTGTGGCGCACATGCCGGCACGCGCCGGCCTGCGCCAAGCGCATCTCGACCATCTTCGGCAGGGCGGCGCGGATCCCGCGCCAGGCCGGACCGCCCTCTCCCCGCGCGATGCAACCCGCCAGCAGCAGCAGCGTCGCCAGCGCATGCAGCGGCGCCGCCACCGGCATCAGCACGCTCGGCGTATTGCGCGCGAAGGTCCACAACCGGTTCCGGAAGCCATGAAAGATGGCGAAGTCCGACCGCGCTCCGAGCGTCGAGGACCCCACGTGGTGGACCACCGCATCCGGGACCAGGCGGGTCCGCCCGCCCGCCAGCCTCAGCCGGTAGCCGAGGTCGACATCCTCGCAGTAGCTGAAGAAGCGGGACTCGAACCCGCCCATCTCCAGGAAGGTCTCCCGCGCGATCAGCATGGCCGCGCCGCAGGGGCTGAACACCTCGCCGGCCGGCACGCGGTCGGGCCGGGGCTTCCGCCACCCCATGCGGTAGGGCAGGCCGATCAGCGTCATGGCGTCGCCGGCCCCGTCCAGCACCGTCGGGTCGTCCGCCGCCAGCTGAAGCGAGGCGAAGCACTTCACCTGCGGATACGCACGCGTCGCCGCCATCAGCCGCTCCAGCCAGTCGGGTTCGGCGAAGGCGTCAGGGTTGAGCAGCGCCAGCCAGCGGCCCCGCGCAATGCGAGCCGCCCGGTTGTTGCCTTCCGCGAAGCCCAGGTTCGCGCCGTTCTCCAGCAGGATCAGGCTGGGGTCCGCCTTCGCCGCCGCCTGGGCCGCCCCGTCTGGCGAGCCGTTGTCCGACAGGATCACCTCGAAGTCGCGGAAGGTCTGGGCCCGTAGCTGTGACAGGCACCGCGTGAGCACGGGCCCGCTCTCATAGGTCACGACGATGACGGAAACCTCGGGCGCGCTCACGCCGCCTCCAATCGCTGCAGCGCCCACAGCGCCGCGTCCCGCACCACCGGATCGGCGTCCTGCGCCCGGGCCAGCGCCACGGGCTTGAGTGCGGCGTCGCCGGAGTTGCCGATGGCGTAAAGCACGTTCCTCACGAAACGATCGCGGCCGATCCGCTTGACCGGGCTCTTGCGGAAGAGCTCGCGGAACGCCGCGTCGTCGAGCGCGGCCAGGTCCGCCAGTCGCGGCGCCTTCAGCTCGGGCCGGGCCTTCAGTCGCATCTCCTGGGCTTCCGCGGCGAACTTGTTCCACGGACAGGCCGCCAGACAGTCGTCGCAGCCATAGATGCGACTGCCCGCCGCCACCCGGAACTCCTCCGGCCAGGGGCCCGCGTGCTCGATGGTCAGGTAGGACAGGCATCGGCGCGCATCGAGCTGGTACGGCGCCGGAAAGGCAGCGGTCGGACACGCGTCGAGGCAGGCCCGGCAGGAGCCGCAGTGATCCGTCTCCAGCGCGTCCGGCGTGATCTCCGCCGCCGACAGGATGACGCCGAGGAACAGCCAGGACCCATGCTCGCGCGACACCAGGTTGGTGTGCTTCCCCTGCCAGCCGAGCCCGGCGCGCTGGGCCAGCGGTTTTTCCATGAGCGGCGCGGTGTCGACGAAGACCTTGACCTCCGCCCCCGTCTCGCGCGCGACGATCCCCGCCAGGTCCTTGAGCCGGCCCTTGATCAGCTCGTGATAGTCGTCGCCCTGGGCATAGCAGGAGATGACGCCGGCGCTCCGATCCCGAAGCGCCGTGCGCGGGTCCGCGTCGGGACCGTAGTTCATGCCGAGCACGATGGCGGTCCGCGCATCCGGCCACATCGCGCGCGGGTGCGAGCGGCGCTCAAGCGTCGTCTCCATCCAGCCCATGGTCCCGTGGCGGCCCTCGCCCACGAACTCCGCGAGCCGCGCGCCCTCGACCCACGGCTCCGCCGCCGAGGCGAACCGGCACGCCGCGAATCCCAGCGCCTCGGCGCGCGCGCGCAGGGCCGGCCGGATGTCCGCCGTCTGGGCTCGAGGTGTCGGGGCCGGTGTCACCCGCGCCTTATACGGCGTGGACAGGGCTTCAGAAATCCAGGTCGGCGTAGTGATCGACCGGCGGCACGCCCGACAGCCGGTCCTGGAGCAATGGCCGGAAGCTGGGGCGGCTCTTGATGCGCATGTACCAGGTCTTCAGCGACGGCCAGGTCTTCCAGGACACCTCGCCGAAATAGTCGAGGACCGACAGGTGCGAGGCGGCGCACAGATCCGCCTGGCTGAGGTCGCGGCCAGCCAGCCAGTCGCGCTGGGCCAGCAGGCTTTCGAGATAGCCGAGGTGCTCCTTGAGCGCCGCACGGCCCTGGCGCAGGGGCTCGGCCTCGGGCGAGCCCAGGCGCTGCAGCCGCTTCTCCATCCGCTCGTAGAGGATCAGGGCGTCGACCTCGACCTCGAAGCGGCGGTCGAACCAGCTGCGTAGCCGCATGGCCTCGGCGCGCTCGCCCGGGTCGGTCGACAGCAGGGCCGGCTTGCCGCCGAAGGCCTCGGTCCAGTCGAGAGCGGCCAGCAGTTCGCAGGCCACCACCCGGCCCTGCGGTCCCTCGATCTCGAGCACCGGGGTCCGCCCCGTCGGCGACAGGGCGTGGAAGACGGGATCATGCTCCCAGTAACGGACCGCCCTCTCCGCGAAGGTCAGCTTCTTCTCGCCCAGCGCCAGCCGCACCTGGCGCGAGGCCGGGTCGAGCGGAAAGTGGTGAAGGACGAGGGTCTGGGTCATGGCGTCAGGACTGCCTTGCCGTAGGAAGGCTTAAGGTCCCGTTCACTACGCCTGGGGCACGGCCTCGGTTTCGTCCACCGGTGCGGTTTCTCCGAATGCGCCGCCGTGGGGCTCGGCCCGGCCCTTCGGATCCGGAGGGATGATGATGTCGGCCTGGGGATGTTCGGCCAGGATGCGCCGCTCGGCGCCGACGACGATCTCGTGGGCGGCCTCCAGGGTCAGCTCCGGGTCGAGATCGACGTGCATCTGGATCATCCAGACCGTGCCCGAGGCGCGGGTGCGCAGCTGGTGGGCGCCCAGGATGCGCGGGTCGGCCAGCACCAGCTCCAGGATGCGCGCCTGGTCCTCGGCGGGCAGCGCCCGGTCGAGCAGGTGGTCGGCGGCGTCGCGCAGCACGCCCATGGCGCCCCAGAAGAGCCAGACCGCGACGATCAGCCCGGCGGCCGCGTCCAGCGGCGCGGCGCCCAGGAGGGCGGCCGAGCCCACGCCGATCAGGGCCACCAGGTTTGATCCCAGGTCCGCGGCGTAGTGGGCCCGGTCGGCGCTCACGGCGATCGAGCCGGTGCGCTTCACGGCGCGGGTCTGGACCATGACCAGACCCAGCGTCAGCAGGATCGAGATGATCATGACCGCCATGGCCCAGCCGCCATGGGTTACGGCGCGCGGGGTGATGATCCGTTCGATGGCCTCCCAGCCCACGAACAGGGCCGAGGCGAAGACCAGCCCGGCCTGCAGCAGTCCCGCGAAGGCCTCGGCCTTGCCACGCCCGTACCGGTGCCCCTCGTCCGGCGGCGTGGCGGCCCAGCGCACGGCGAAGAAGGTCGCCAGAGACGCGATCAGGTCCAGGCCTGAATCCATAAGCGAGGCCAGCAGCGACACCGATCCCGAGGCGCCCCAGGCGAAGGCCTTCAGCCCGATCAGGATGACGGCCAGCCCAACCGACAGGCTGGTCGCGTGGCGCGTCAGCCGCGCGGCTTCCTCGGCGGAGGCTCCGGCTGGAGATGGGGGTGTGGTGTCAGGCATCCGGCGCCCTTGTGACCAAAGGCCGCGTCCCTGGCAACGTCCGCATTTTGTCAACATTGATCGGGCACTCTGTGTCCATGAGCGGACACGAGCCGGCCTGGATCGGACGGGACGAGGCCGAGCGCCTCCTGGGGGTGAAGAGCCAGACGCTCTACGCCTACGTCAGCCGTGGCCACATCGCCGCCCGCCCGGACCCCGCCAATCCGCGCCGCAGCCTCTATGACGCCGCCGACGTGCGCCGACTACTCGAACGCGCCGCCCCGCGAACACCTCAGCCCGGCAGCAGCCGCAGCGCGCGCCACGAGATACTCATCGACAGCAGCATCACCCAGGTCACCGAGGACGCTGTCCGCTACCGGGGCGAGGACGCCCTGGCGATCGCCGACCATGCCACCCTCGAACAGGCCGCGCGCCTGATCTGGGCGGCGGCGGAGGACCCCTTTGCGGAACAGCGGCCGAGGATCGACGTCGTCTTCCCCGGCGGTCCGCGCGCCCGGGCCTTCGCCTGCCTGTCGCGCCGCGCCGACGAGGACGGCCCCTCGTCGGGACGCGCGCCCGCCTCCCTGCGCCGCGAGGCCGCCTCGCTGCTGAATGAGCTGGTCGATTCCGTCGCCGGACCCGGCCCGCGCCTCCACCTGCACCAGCGGCTGGCCCGCGCCTGGAAGGCGCAGGACAAGGACGCACATCTGATCCGCCGGGCGCTCGTGCTGGCCTGCGATCACGAGGCGGACGCCGCGACTCTCGCCGTCCGGGTCACCGCCGGCGCGGGGGCCTCGCTCTCGGCCTGCGCGCTCGCCGGCCTGTCGGCCCTGTCCGGCCCGGAACTCGGCGGGCGCCTGGCCCAGGTCACCGGCTTCGTGCTCGAGGCGCGCAAGGCCGACGCTCGCACCGCCGCCCGCAACCGGCTGTCCCAGGGCCTGGATCTGCCCGGCTTCGGCTTCGACGCCCACCCCGGCGGCGATCCCCGCGCCCGGGCCCTGATCGAAGCCGCCGTCCTGCCCGCGCCGCTGGCGGACGTCGTGCGCGTGGGCGAAGGCCTGACCGGCCGGGCCGCCTCCTTCGAGCTGGCCCTGGCGCTCGCCGCGCAGCGCATGGACCTGCCCCGCGAGGCGCCCTTCGCGCTCCTCACCATCGGTCGCATGGTCGGGTGGCTGGCGCATGCGATGGAGCAGGCGGCTTCGGGCTCGCCACTCAGGGCGCGCCTGCGCTATGTCGGCCCCGGGCCCGTCGACGGCGCGGCCTGACCTCCACTCCTGCGTAGGGCGCGTTCATGGCGGACTGGCTGGCGGCCATCATTCTCGGTCTTGTCGAAGGCCTGACCGAGTTCATTCCGGTCTCCTCCACGGGCCATCTCCTGATCACCAAGGAGATGCTGGGCCTGACGGATCCCAAGTGGGACACCCTGATCGTGCTGATCCAACTGGGCGCCATCCTCGCGGTCGTCGCCCTCTACTTCCAGCGGCTGTGGAAGGTCCTGCTCGGCCTGTTCGGACGCGATGCGGTCGCCTGGCGGTTCGCGCTTGCGGTGCTGGTCGCCTTCCTGCCCTCGGCGATCCTGGGCCTGCTGTTCCACGACTTCATCAAGACGGTGCTGTTCGACGTCCGCATCGTCTTCGTCACCCTGATCCTGGGCGGTATCGCCCTGATCGCCCTGGAGCGCTGGGCGCCGCCCGCGCGCGAGCATGACGCCATGGGCTTTTCGCTGAGGACCGCCGGGATCATCGGCCTGTATCAGTGCCTGTCGATCATTCCGGGCGTGTCCCGCTCGGGCGCAACGATTATCGGCGGGCTGCTCTCCGGCGTCGACAAGAGGGCGGCGGCGGAGTTCAGCTTCTTTCTGGCCATCCCGACCATGGTCGGCGCCTTCGCGCTCGACTTCTGGGAGAGCCGCGAGATGCTCAACGGCGATTTCCTGGGGATCGTCGCCATCGCCTTCGTGGTGTCCTTCATCAGCGGCGCTTTCGTGGTGAAGACCATGCTGGACTTCGTCTCGCGCCACGGCTTCGCGCCCTTCGCCTGGTGGCGGATCGCCGTCGGCGTCATCGGCCTGACCGCCATCGGACTGGGCTGGCTCTAGTGGGCTTGCCGACCCCGGACCCGCCTGCCAAGCTGGCGGCGAACGGTTCGGGGGAAGGCGGTCGAAATCCGCCACTGTGCCCGCAACGGTAGGCGGCCCGTCGGGGCCGCAAGTCCGAATGCCCGCCCGTTCACGTCGCTCGCCCTGGTCCGGGACCAGACAGGGGCGCGGACCTTCCGTCGCAGCGACGCGATCGGCCGCCGTCCGGCTTTCCGGGCGATCGCTGTCGCTGAACGGGTTTCGCGCGCGGCTCCGCGAACCCAGCGACGGAGCAATGCGCATGAGACGCGCCATCCTTCTGGCCACGGCGGCGAGCGCCCTGGCCTTTTCCGCCCATGCCGAGGACGAACCGACCGAGGTCGGCGAGGTCATCGTCACCACCACGCGCCTGCCGGCGCCCCAGCCGGAGGTCGCCGGGGCCTACGTCATCGAGGCCGACCGCATCCAAGACAGCGGCGCGGTCCTGGCCGCCGACATCCTGAGCGAGATCCCCGGCGTCAGCCTCTACAACCAGGGGCCCTTCGGCGGCGTCACCTCGGTGCGCCTGCGCGGCGCGGGCCAGGACAAGACCCTGGTTCTGCTCGACGGCGTGCCGCTGAACGATCCGAGCCAGCCGGCGGGCGGCTACGACTTCGCCTCGCTGGAGCTCGGCGACATCGAGCGCATCGAGGTGCTCAGCGGCCCGCAAGGATCCCTGTGGGGCTCGGACGCCATCGGTGGCGTCATCGCCTTCACCAGCCGCGAACTCGACGGCCTGCGCCTCGACGCCGAGGCCGGTTCGCTCGGGACCCTGCGCGGCTCGGCCGCGGTCGGAACGCGCTCCGAAGGCTACGCCTTCGGCCTGTTCGCCTCGGCCCATGAGACCGACGGCGTCTCGCGCGCCGATGTCCGCGACGGAAACACCGAGGCCGACGGCTTCGAGAACCGGACCCTGGCCGCCAGCGGCCGGATTGAGGCCGGGCCGGTCAGCCTGGACGGCCGCCTCCGCTGGAACGACGCCGTGGCCGAACTGGACGGCTATCCGCCGCCAAACTACGCCTTCGCCGACACGGACGAGGTCTCCGACACTGAAAGCGTCTCGGGCTTCCTGCGCAGCCGGTTCGGCCTCTTCGGCTTCGAGCACGCCCTGACCTTCGCGCGCTCGGATATCGACCGCGCCATCACCGGCGGCGCCTTTCCCTCGCGCTACACCGGCGCCCGCGAGGCCGTGCGCTGGCAGGCGGAGCGGGCTCTCTTCTACAACACCGTCGACCTCATCGTCGGACTGGAGCGCGAGGACACTGACGGCGACCTCTCGACCGGAACCGCCGCCGAACTCGGCGCGACGTCCGCCTTCGGGGTGGCGCGCGTGCAGGCGACCGAGCGGCTGTCGGCCTCGCTCAGCGTGCGCTGGGACGATCCGGACGGATACGACGCCGAGACCACGTTGCGCGCCTCGGCCGCCTATGAGCTGGCGCCCGGCCTGACGCTGAGCGGCGCGTACGGCCAGGGCTTCAAGACCCCGACCATCAGCCAGACGGTCTGCGACTTCTGCTTCTCGTTCTCGCCCTATCCGGTGCTGCGGCCCGAGCGCGCGGAGGGCGTCAATCTCGGCCTGTCGTGGCGCTCCGCCGACGGCGCCCGCGCGCTCAGGGCCACGGCCTTCTGGCTGGAGGTGACCGACGAGATCACCTTCCTGTTCGACCCGCTCACCTACGAGTCCGTCTATGTGAACCTCGCCCGCACCCGCTCGACCGGGCTGGAGCTGGAAGGCGAGTTGGACATCACGCCGGCTTTCGAGATCCGCGCCGCCTACGCCTTCACCGACGCCGAGGACCAGGACGGCGCCCGCCTGCTGCGCGTGCCCGAGCACTCAGGCTCGGGCACCCTGGCTTGGCGCGAGGGCCCGTGGAGGGCTCAGCTGACGGTGCGGGGCGAAAGCGACCAGGCCGATGCGGGCGGGACCCGCGAGGGCTTCGTCATCGGCCGATTCGCGGGCGGCTACGCCCTGTCGGACCAGGCTGAGCTGACCCTGCGGGTCGAGAACCTGACGGACGCGGCCTATCAGGAGACGCTGTTCTACGGAGAGGCCGGACGCGCCGTCTATGCGGGGCTCAGGCTGCGCTACTGACCGGCGCGGCCCAGGTCCGGGGATCGAGGGCGGCCGTGTCGTCGAGCGACAGGGCCGTCCAGTCCAGCCGCGGGCTGGGCTGATGCGAGGCCGCGATGATGGCCCGCAGTTCCGCCGCCGAGGTCACGCCGACGATGGCCGCCGAGGCCTCGGGACGGTCGAGCGCGAAGGCCAGGGCCGCCTGCAGCGGATCGGCGCCCGCTTCCGCCAGCGCCCGGCGGATGCGCGACAGGCGGGGCCCCGCATGCGCCAGGGCCGGCGGCAGGTTCTCGCGGTCCAGGAACAGCAGCCCCTGCAGGAACACCGAACGCAGATGCACCTCGACGCCCAGGCTCGCCAGCTTGTCGAGAGTGCCGTCGCGCACGAGCCGCTGGTCCAGCAGGCTGCACGGCACCTGCACCACATCGGCGTTGTAGCGCCGGGCCAGGGTCGCCGGGTCGTCCTCGGCGTAGGCGGAAAAGCCGATCTGCTGGAACAGGCCCTCGCCCTTCAGCTTCTCCAGCCGGGCCCACAGGGCGCGGCCTTCGGCGCCGTGCAGGTCCTCGGCCGAATGCACCAGCAGAGCCTTGGCCCGCGCCACGCCCAGCCGCTCCAGCGAGCGGCGCGCGCGATGTTCGATGCGGTCCAGCCCCTCAGCCAGGCGCAGCGTCTTGGTCACCACCTGGAAGGGGCTCGGGAACGGCCAGCTGCGGCCCAGCGCCCGCTCGGCGTCACCGTAGGCGGCGGCCGTGTCGACCAGGGTCACGCCGTTGATGGCGGCCGTGTCGAGGATGTTCAGCACCTCGGTCTCGCCGACCCGGCCGCGCGTGTTCGACACGCCGTAGTCGAGGCCGAACTGGGCCGTGCCCAGCCCCAGGCGGGCGCGATGCGGTTCGGTCATCCGGCGCGCAGCCCCGTCCAGCGGGCGCGCTCGATCGCGCGAGGCAGGGCGCGGTCATAGGCCGACAGCAGGAATGCGATCTCCTCCGCACCACAGGCGGCCGACGGCGTGTGGGCGCCGAAGCTCAGCACGCCCTCGCGGGTCAGGGCCTCGGACAGGGCCGCCTCGAAGGCCGGGTCGCCCGCCACCACGCTCCAGCTGGGATCGCCGCACACGGAGGCGAAGGCGTCCGCGCCCGTGCGGGCGAAACGCTGCTCGACCTCGGCGGTGATCTCGGCGCCGATGACCTGCAGGGTCTGGGCCACGTCCTCGCGCTCCATGCGCGCCAGCACGGCGAGAGCCGCGGCGAAGGCCTCGGCGTCGGGCGCGGGCCCCTGCCGGCGCACCGCCGACATCAACTCGATGGTCCCGGTCACGGCCGCCAGCTCGCGGCCGTTGGCCAGGGACGGGCCGAAGATGACGGCGTCCGCCGTCACGCCCGACAGCCCCTGCGCCCCCGCGCGATGCACGCGCAGCGCGCTGCGGCTCTCTTCCAGGATCAGCATGACGCCATGGCGGTCGGACAGGCGGCGCGCGGCCTTTAGGAAGGCGGGCGGCGCGTCCAGCGGCCGGATGACCAGCGCGGCCATCTCGCCCGCGCGGCGGCCCATGACCTCGGACAGGGTCTCGACCTCGCCCGTGGCCGAAACCGTCTCGTCGCAGAAATAGGCGCCGTCGCGGCCGGTGACCGTCTTGGCCGCCAGCAGCACCGCCGCCATGGCCGAGGCGACGTTCGCCTCGAAGGCCACCGCCTCGGCGCCGGGGGTGATCTCGGAGAGGCGGCCCGCGACCTGGCCCTGCAGGCCGTCGGCGGCCTCGGCCACCGCGGTCTCGACGCCGGGGTCGTTCCAGCCCAGCAGCACCGCGCCGTTCGCCTGACAAAGGTCGAGTCGACGGCGACCGTCACGCCCGGTCAGCCAGGCTCCGTCGCGCAGCGGAGAAAACTTCAGGGCGGAGTGATAGTCGGACAACGCCTGGTCATTGGCCGGCCGGCGCGCTGCGCGCCGCTCGCCGTTCGCACTGACCAGTCCCATGCGCGTCATCGCGCGTCCTCCAGGCGGGAAGCCTCGAGTAAGGATGATGATCCGGAAACCTTAAGGGACGCTGAGCGGAACCCTTATGGGAGCTTAACTGGTCGCTTCGGACGGCGCGGCCCGCGCCCGGCTTCGCACCATCGCCGTGAAGGCCTCGGACACGCGTTCCAGATGCGGCCGGGTATAGGGAAAGGCGCCCGCGTGATCGAAGTTGTGCCGCATGGCCGGGTTGGCCTCGAAGACCACAAGCCGGCCGTCTCGGTCGACCGTGAAGTCGGCCCCGGCGAAGTCGAGCCCCAGCGTCTCGAACACCCGGCCCAGCGCCGACCAGACCGCGTCGCCGACGACCGATGGCGGGTCGGCCAGATAGGCCTGCTCACGCGCCTGGGTCGCCTCGTCCTTGTCCATCAGCCGGTAACGGTCGCGCGAATGGATCTGCCAGTGGTCGCTGGTCAGGCAGGCGACCGGATAGACGCGGCCGTCGATCGCGAAGGCGCGCATCTTCCGGAACCGGCCCTCGCCGTCCCGGGTGTCCAGGTATTCGACGACGTAGTGGTCGCGGTCGGGCGCGGCGCGGGCTAGCGCATCGGACAGGTCCTCGGCGCTCTCGCAAAGCTCGGTAGCGCGCCCGGTCTGACGGCCGCTCTCGCGCAGGATCAGGGGCGGCGACAGGCCGACTTCGCGGATGAGCTCCCACGCACGCGGGCCCCGGGTCCCGGCGGGCAGGCGCAGGGTCCGTGGAAACCGCACCCCGTCCAGCCGGCCGAGCCGTCGCGCGTTCTCGTCACGCGTCGTCAGGGCTACTCGCTCCGGCGGGTTGATCACTTGCAGTTCCGGCCGCCCGGACGTCCAGGCCGCCAGGGCCTTCAGCACCTCGGCGCCCCGGTCCGCGCAGGCGATGGCGTTGATGATCAGGTCTGGCGCGGGCGACCGGTCGAGCACCTGCGTGCGGCCGCCGCACAGGCTGGCGATCTGCGGGCTCAGGCCCGATCCCCTCAGCAGATGCCGCGTGGAGAAATGTCCGCCGCGGAACCGGCGGCCCCAGGCGCCCCGGGTCCGTTTCAGCTTCCAGGCCCCGCTGTCGATGCAGCGCAGTTTCCATATGACCGGGCCATCCTCGGCGGGCGTCGGCGGGTTGAACGGCCGGATCGCGACGGCGCGCTCGGCGAGGCGCCGCGCCTCGGCCTGATCGCCCGCCCGCTCGGCCAGGGCTGACAGGTCCAGCAGGAGGTCGGAGTCGTCGGGGGTGTCCGACAAGGCCTGGCGCAGGGCCACCGCCGCGAGGTCGAAGGCGCCGGCCTTCAGCAATGCCTGGCCGACCGCACGCGGAGACCCCCGGGTGATCCAGGCCCGCGATTGACCCGTTTCGCTGCTCCGTCCTGTCACGCCTGATCCGTCGCCCGACGCTGCATGCGGACAGCCCTGGATACGCAAGTTTCGACCTTCGTTGGGAAAAAATAGGGGTTTTAGCCTCCGTTAAAGACACGCAGGGCATGGTCGGGCCGGCCCCTTCGGCGGGCCAGGGTGGCGTAGGAGTAGGCGTGGGGCATCGGGGGGCCACGAACAGTCGCGCCCGTCGATGGATCGGCGTCAGTGCGCGCGCCCTCTGCGGCATGCTGGGCGACACCCGCGGCGTGATCGCCCTCAAATTCGCCCTGGCCATCCCGGCCGTGTCCATTCTGGCGCTCGGCGGAGTCGATCTCCTCGCCGTGCATTCCGACCGTCAGCGGCTTCAGGACATCGCCGACGCCGCGGCGCTAGCGGGCGCGCGCGAACTGGCCATGGCCGTCGACGACGTCGGCCCCGAGCAACGCGCGCTCGCCTACATCCAGGCCCAACTTGAGGACTGGGGCCACGGCCCCACCGTCACGCCCACGGTCGAGGTCATCACCGCCGGCTCGGGCGACCGGGCGCTGCGCGCCGCCTTGCACGGCAACAGGATGTCCTTCTTAGGCAACCTTCTGCCGCCGGGCGGCTGGGACATGAACGCCGAGGCGGTCGCCTCGTCGGTGTCGATGATCCCGCTCTGCGTGATGGCCCACGGCCAGGGCAAGGGCGACGTGCTGCAGCTGTTCGATAGAGCCGTGGTCGACGCGCCCATGTGCCTTGTGCATTCCAATGATCGGCTGAAGGCGGGCATGTTCAGCCGCATCGGCGCGGGCATCGTCCAGTCCGTCGGCAGTTCCAGCGGCAACCTCAGCCCCGATCCCCAGGTGGGCGCCGAGGCGATCGAGGACCCCTATCTCGGGCTGGACGCCTCGCCGCCCAGCGGCTGCGCGCGCCGCGAGGTGGTGGAGGTCAGCCACACCATCACGCTTCCGGCCGGCGTCCACTGCGACGACTATGTGGTGACGGGCTCGGCGGAGCTGCGCCTCTCGCCGGGCGAACACTACTTCGTCGACAGCCGGCTCGAACTCCAGGACACCTCCCGCCTCGTGGGCGACGACGTCGTCCTGGTCTTCGACCACGCGGCCTTCGACTTCCTGGGACGCTCGCGCGTCGCCCTGTCGGGCCGGCAGGACGGCTTCCTGGCCGGCTTCGTCATCATCGGCCTGCGCCCGCCCGAGGGCTGGTGTCCGGCCGGAGAGGACGCGGACGATGACGACG
>CBIHLR010000035.1:0-16285 GCA_966210875.1 uncultured Brevundimonas sp.
CCGCGAAGGCGGCCGCACCGTCGGCGCCGGCGTCGTCGCCAAGATCCTGGACTAATCCCCCAGCGATCCAGCGACAGCTGAACCAAGCAGAGGCCCCCGGAGCAATCCGGGGGCCTTTTGCTTTGGCGCTCGGCGTGACCTCGGCGGCCCGGCGCGCTATCACCCCGGCGAGTCCGGGGTCAGCCCGGCGGAAGGGAGACGCCCATGGCCGGACCGGCCCACAGCCTGCTCGACATGATCGGCCACACGCCGATGGTGGAGGTGCGCAACATCGACACCGGGCCCTGCCGCCTGTTCCTCAAGCTGGAGAGTTCCAATCCCGGCGGCTCGATCAAGGACCGGATTGCGGTCTCGATGATCGACGCGGCCGAGCGCGAGGGCTGGCTGAAGCCGGGCGGCACCATCGTGGAGGCGACGGCGGGCAACACCGGCCTGGCGCTGGCCCTCGTGGGCGGCCAGCGCGGCTATAGGGTGCTGCTGGTCATCCCGGACAAGATGTCCCGCGAAAAGATCCAGCACGTCCGGGCGATGGGCGCGGAGGTCCGCCTGACCCGCTCGGACGTCGGCAAGGGGCACCCTGAATACTACATGGACCTGGCCGAGACCCTGGCCCAGCGCATTCCGGGCGCCTTCCTGATCAATCAGTTCGGCAACCCGGCCAATCCCGAGGCGCACGAGAAGACGACCGGGCCCGAGATCTGGGAGCAGATGGAGCACGACGTCGACGCCTTCGTGGCCGGCATCGGCTCGGGCGGGACCATCACCGGCTGCGGCCGTTTCTTCAAGTCGGTGTCGCCCAAGACCCAGGTGATTCTGGCCGATCCGGCCGGTTCGGTGCTGGCCGGCATCGTGAACGAGGGCAAGCCGGGCCCCAAGGGCAGCTACAGTGTCGAGGGCATCGGCCAGGACTTCGTGCCGGACGCCGCCGACCTCAGCGTCATCGACAAGGCCTATTCCATCCCTGACACCGAGGCGATCGCCGCGGCGCGCGAACTGCTGAGCAAGGAGGGCGTCCTGGCCGGCTCCTCGTCGGGCACGCTTCTGGCGACGGCCCTGCGCTGGTGCCGCGAGCAGACCGAGCCCAAGCGAGTCGTGACCTTCGTCTGCGACACCGGCGCCAAGTACCTGTCGAAGGTCTACAATGACGCCTGGCTCGCCGATCAGGGCCTGACGGAGCGCAAGCTGCACGGCGACCTCCGCGACCTGATCACGCGCTCGGCCGACGGGGGCGACGTCATCAGCGTCGGCCCGGATGACACCCTGTCGACCGCCTATGGCCGCATGCGCCAGGCGGACGTGTCCCAACTGCCGGTCATGGAGGACGGGCGGCTGGTCGGCATCCTGGACGACAGCGACATCGTCCACGTCATGGACACTGACGAGATCACCCGCGCCGAGCGCTTCGCAAAGCCGGTGCGATCGGCCATGGCAACCCAGCTCGACACCGTGCAGGTGCATGAGAGCCTGAACGACCTGATCCCGATCTTCGACCGCGACCGCGTGGCCATCGTGATGGACGGCGACCACTTCGTCGGCCTGATCACCCGGGTCGACCTGATCAACCACCTCCGGCTGAACCAGTAGGCGCATGGCTGACCTCAAGAACCGGCAGGGCTTTTCGACCCGCGCCATCCACGCCGGCCAGCGACCGGACCCGACGACCGGCGCGGTGATGACGCCGATCTACGCGACCTCGACCTACGCCCAGGAGAGCCCGGGCGTGAACAAGGGCTATGAGTACGCGCGCGGCAAGAACCCGACGCGCGAGGCCTTCGAGGCCTGTCTGGCCGACCTCGAGAACGGGACGGCCGGCTTCGGCTTCGCCTCGGGGATGGCGGCGACCTCGACCCTGCTGGAGCTGCTCGACGCGGGTTCCGAGGTCCTGACTGGCGACGATCTCTATGGCGGCACCTACCGACTGTTCGAGCGCGTGCGGCGGCGGTCGGCGGGGCTGAACTTCCGCTATGTCGACCTGTCAGACGTGGCGGCGGTCGAGGCCGCCATCGGGCCGCAGACGAAGATGCTGTGGGTCGAGACTCCGACCAATCCGCTGATGAAGCTGGCGGACATCGCGGCCCTGTCGAAGCTGGCCAAGGCGAGGGGCCTGCTGATGGTGGTGGACAACACCTTCGCCACACCCTGGTGCCAGAACCCGCTGGATCTCGGCGCCGACCTCGTCATGCACTCGGTTACCAAGTACCTGAACGGCCACTCCGACGTGATCGGCGGCGCCGTGGTGGTCCGGGACGCGGACCTGGCCGCCCAGGTGAAGTTCCTGCAGAACTCGGTCGGCGGGGTGATGGGCCCGTTCGACGCCTTTCTCGCCAACCGGGGTCTGAAGACGCTCGGCGTGCGGATGAAGGCGCACTGCGAGAACGCCTCGGCCATCGCGCGCTGGCTGGAGGGCCGCCCGGGCGTGGCCAGGGTCTTCTATCCCGGGCTGGAGAGCCACCCGCAGCACGCGCTGGCCAAGCGCCAGATGCGCGGCTTCGGCGGCATGATCTCCCTGATCGTGGACGGCGACCTGTCGCGGACCCGCCAGGTGCTGGAGCGGTTCCAGGTCTTCACCCTGGCGGAGTCACTGGGCGGCGTCGAAAGCCTGGTGAACCACCCCGCGATCATGACCCACGCCTCGGTGCCCAGGGAGGTCCGCGAAGCCGGCGGGGTCACCGACAGCCTGATCCGCCTGTCGGTCGGGGTCGAAGATCTGGATGACCTGATCGCCGATCTGGAGCAGGCTCTGGCCTAGACGTCCGAACCGGGGGGAGACCGATGGACCTGCCGATCACCTCGATCACCGCGGCGATCCTCGCCGTCCTGATCACCGCCATGAGCCTTGGCGTCAGTCTGAGGCGTCAGAAGCTGCAGGTCGCCGTCGGCCACGGCGACGACCACGACCTGAACCGCCGCATCCGCGCCCACGCCAACGCGATCGAAACCGTGCCCCTGGGCCTGATCCTGCTGGGTCTCGTCGAGATGGCCGATTTCATCAGCCTGTTCGTCTGGCTGCTGGCCGCCCTGCTGGTGCTCGGACGGCTGTCGCACGCGGCCGGCATGTACCGAATGAGCGCGCCGCTGCGCGGCGCGGGCATGGTGATGACCCACCTCGGTAGCCTGATTGCGGCGGTGCTGCTGGTGTGGGGCTGGATGATCGGTTGAGAGCCCCGCGCAAGTCGCAGCCTCAGTCACTCATCGACGTATGTGTAGACCTGCCCGCCGATCATATTCCGCAGGAAATACCACTCGATCGAACCTGCGACCAAGGCGATCAGTAGCCCGCCGATGATCAGCAGCAACGGCACGACCCGACCGCCTTGCGCCCTGCTCAGCAGTCGCGCCGCTCCGAATCCTACGGCGACCAGACCTGCGATCATCACGAGCAGGAAAAACATGGCGGTCCTCCTGGCGTCTGCTCCGCCGCGTTAGGCCACCTGCTCGCCCAGCATCAGCGCCCGCGTGTAGCGCACCGGCGGTGACCCGAACGACAGCGCCCGGTCGTGGTAGGCCTTGAGGTTGAAGGCGGCGCCCTCGCGGGCCTCGACCTCGCGGCGCAGGCTCCAGTGTTCGTCCCAGCCGACGAAGTAGGTCGGCAGCTGGGTGGAGCTTAGCTGGGCGCGGACCCACTTGCCGGCGGCCTCGCGCTCCTCCTGGAAGGCGTCGCGCATCATCAGCTCCATGGCCGCCTCGCGGGTCATGCCGTCGACGTGGATGGCCTGGTCGAGGATGGCGTTGGCGATCATGCGCAGCTGCCACTTGAGGTGGACCAGCCGGTAGAGCGGATCGCGGTCCATGTAGCCGGCCTCGTCCATGACGTCCTGGACGTAGCAGGCCCAGCCCTCGACGAACGGACCCGAGCTGAGCACCGCGCGCAGCACCGACGGGTGCCGGTTCGAGTGGGCGATCTGCAGATAGTGGCCCGGCATGGCCTCGTGGATGGTCAGCTCGTGAATGCTGCGCGTGTTGTACTCGCGCAGGAAGGAGGCGACCTGCTCCTCGGTCCAGTCGTCGGGGATCGGCGAGACCGCGTAGAAGGTGTCCTGGCCGCGATCGAGCGGGCCGGGCGAGTCGCAGTAGGCCACGGCGACGCCGCGCTGGAACTCGGGCATCAGGATGATCTGGACCGGATCGTCGGGCACGCTGACGAGGTCGTGGGCGCGCACGAAGGCCGTGGTGGTCTCGAGGGTCTCGCGGGCCAGCGGCACGACCTGGTCGCGCGCCGGGCGCTCGGCGTAGGCCAGCTCCAGGGCCGCGGCGATGGCGGCGCGGCGCTCCTCGCGGCTCGGGGAGGCAGGCAGAGCCGGGGCGTCGGCGCGGCCGGCGAGTACGCCCTGAGCCAGGCCGTACATCTCGGCGGTGATGGTCTCCATCGCCGTCTCCGCCTTCTGGCGAATGGCGGCGCGGTCGAGCGGGGAGTTCAGGGCGTACTGGAGCTTGCGGTCGTACAGCTCCGCGCCGATGCGGAAATCGGCCTGGGCGGAAGGCAGCAGCGTCTGTTCGATCCAGGCCTGGTGCGAGTTGATCGCCTCGCGCGCGACGGTGGCGGCGGCGGTCAGGCGTGCGGTCTCGGCCTCGGACAGGCCCTCGGCCTGGGACATCAGCAGGTCGATGAGGCCCAGAACGCCGCGGTTCTGGTTGACGTAGGTCTGGGCGTGAATGGACGGCACGCGATCTGGCTGGAGCGAGGCGCGTGTGCCGGCGAACAGGGCGGGGAAGCGCTCCATCCGGCTGGCGGCCGCCATCAGGCGCTGAGACGCCGGCGCATAGTCGCGCGCGATCAGATTGTAGAGCGAGCCGCCGGCCACGCCGTTGTGGGTCAGCGGGTCCCAGGTCCAGTCGCGCAGCGTCTCGTAGGTCCAGATCTGGCCCTCGAGCGAGGAGCGCAGCATGGCGGCGTCGACCTGCCGCTCGCGGTCCAGCTCGCCCGCCGGGATGGCGTTCAGGGCCGTCAGGGTCTCGCGCGCGAAGGTCGCCCGGGCGTCGTATCCTTGGGGGCTCAGGTCATCCAGCCAGGCGTCGAAGTCGTGGTCGCCCAGCTGGGTCGCATAGGTGGGGTTGAGCCGGGCGAAGGCCTTGATGGCGTCGGCCGCCAGCGCGTCGAAGGCGGCGTCGGCCTCGGACGCCGGCTGGGCCCGCGCGGCCCCGGGCGCCAGGATCGCCGCCCCGGACAGGGCCAGCATCGTGCGGCGGGACAGGAACAGGTTCATGGCGGCCTCCGGCTTGGTCGAGGCGACCTTGGCGCGCGGAAGGCCGCGCGTCCAGTTACGCGGCTGTAAGCGCCGCCCGGATCCTGGCTGCCGTGGCCTCCAGTTCGGCCGGGTCGGCCATGCCGCCGTCGCCGTGGCGGCTCAGCGGCCGGTCGGACCAGCGCGGGATGACGTGGAAATGCAGGTGAAAGACGGTCTGGCCGCCGGCCAGGCCATTGAACTGCGAGACGGTGACGCCGTCGCAACCGAGCGCCTCCGGGACCGCGCGCGCGATGCGCTGGGTCGCGGTGATCAGGTCGGTCAGGGTGTCGGGCTCGGCCTCCAGCAGGTTGCGGGCCTTGGACACCTTGGAGATGATCAGGACGTGGCCCTCGGACTGAGGGAAGGCGTCCATCAGCGCCAGCACGCGGCCGTCCTCCAACACCTTCACGCTGGGCATGTCGCCGCGGATGATCTTGGCGAAGACGTTGTCGGGGTCGTAGGCGCCGGTGAGGCTCATGCGGTCCGCTCCTGTTTCGTCTATCGTAGCAAGCTGCAGGGGGAGGTCGCCATGGGCGCCGGCGAGGCGGGACTGACCGAGCGACAGAAGAAATGGTTCGCCAGCGTCCGCGCGAGCCTGGCCGCCAGCACCGGGCGGACGGTCGAGGATTGGGTCGCCGTCGCGCGTGCCTGTCCGGAGACGGCGCACCGCAAACGCCTGGCCTGGTTGAAGTCCGAGCACGGGCTGGGGGTGAACTACGGCTCCTTCGTCCTGTCGCAGGCCTTCGCCTCGGACGGGCCGGGCTGGGATGACCCCGAGGGATTGCGCGCCGCGCTGTGGAAGGACCCGGGGTCCGAGGCCATCCTGTCGGCGCTTGAGGCCGTCGCCGGCCGGCTCGACGGCGTCGTGGTCGGGGCGCGGAAGGGCTACACGCCGTTCTCGCGCTCGGTGCAGTTCGCGGCCGCGAGGCCGCTGAAGGGCGGGCGGGCGCTGCTTGGACTGAAGCTGGAGCCGCAGGCGTCAGACCGGCTGTCGGCGCCCGCGCGCCGCGAGAGCTGGTCCGAGCGGCTGACGGCCGTGGTGGAGCTGGGATCGCCGGCCGAGGTGGACGCGGAGATCGAGCGGCTGATGGCCCTGGCCTACGCGCGGGGCTGAGCGCGAAAGGGGCTGAACTCCTCCGTCAGGATCTCCGCCTCCTGGGCGACCGCGGTTCGTTCCTGCTCCAGATATCGCGCCACCGCCGCCCGCAAACCGGCGTTGCTGATCCAGTGGGCGGAGTGGACGGTGCGCGGCAGGTAGCCGCGCGCCAGCTTGTGTTCACCTTGGGCGCCTGCCTCGACGCGCGACAGGCCGCGTTCGATGGCGAACTCGACGGCGCGGTAATAGCAGAGCTCGAAATGCAGGAACGGCCTGTGCTCCAGCGCGCCCCACTGCCGGCCGTAGAGCGCGTCGCGGCCGATGAAGTTCAGCGCCCCGGCGATGGGCCGGTCGCCGTCGAAGGCCATGACCAGGGCGATGCGGTCGGCCATCCGTTCGCCGACCAGGCTGAAGAAGCGGCGGTTCAGATAGGGCCGGCCCCACTTGCGAGAGCCGGTGTCCATGTAGAAGGCGAAGAAGGCGTCCCAGTGCGCTTCGGTGATCTCGGCGCCGGTCAGGATGCGGATGTCGAGGCCGACGTTCGCCTCGCGCCGCTCGCGGCGGATCGTCTTGCGGCGGCTGGAGGACAGGTCGGCGAGGAAGTCGTCGAAGGTCGCGTAGCCGCGGTTGGTCCAGATGAACTGGCGGTCCTGGCGTGGCAGCAGGCCGGCCTCGGCCAGCAGGGCCTGATCCTCGTCTGAGGCGAAGTTGACGTGCAGCGACGACAGCCCCTCGCGCTCGCAAAGGGTGATGGCGGCCGATAGCAGGGCGCGGCGATGCTCGTCAGTGTCCGCGAGCAGTCTCGGCCCGGTCACCGGCGTGAACGGGACCGCCGACAGCAGCTTGGGATAGTAGGCCCCGCCGGCGCGCTCCCAGGCGTCCGCCCAGGCATGGTCGAAGACATACTCGCCCTGGCTGTGGCCCTTCAGATAGAGCGGCAGGACACCGACGACGGCGCCATCGTCCTCGAGCGTCAGGTGCCGCGGCGCCCAGCCGGTGCGCGCCGAGGCGCAGCCGGACGCCTCGCAGGCCTCCAGGAAGTCGTAGCTCAGGAACGGATCGCCGGTGGGACCGGCGAACCGGTCCCAGGTCTCCCGGCCGATCTCGGCGAGGGGGCCGTGGACGGAGGCGCTGAGGCTCACGACGTCTCCTCCCCGGAGCGAAGCGAGGGGGAGGGGGACCGCGAAGCGGTGGAGGGGCCGACCGCCGCCAGGCGCCGGTGCCGCGGAATGAGTCCCCGCCGGATCACCGCTTCGCGCTGATCGTCCTCCCCATCGCCTGCGCGATGGGAGAGGAGACAGAAGCTCACCGCACCTCGACGATGGCGTCGACTTCGACGGCGAAGCCGAGCGGCAGCTTGTAGACGCCCACGGCCGAGCGGGCGTGACGGCCCGCGTCGCCGAAGACGTCGACCATCAGGTCGGAGCAGCCGTTGATGACCTTGGGAATGTCGATGAAGTCAGGCCCGGCCTGGACGAAGCCGCCGAGCTTGACCACGCGGACGACGCGGTCGAGGTCGCCGTCCAAGGCCGCGTTCATCTGAGCCAGCAGGTTGACGCCGCTCATCCGCGCGGCGGCCACGGCCTGGTCCATGTCGACATCCACCCCCACGGTGCCCTTAACGCCGCCCGAAGCGTCGTTGGACAGCTGGCCGGCGATGTGGAGCAGGTTCCCCGAACGCATGAAGGGCACATAGTTGGCGACCGCCGCGGCGGGGGCGGGCAGTTCGATGCCGAGTTCCTTCAAACGGGCGGCGACGGACATGGGCAGGCTCCTGTGTTTCGAGGCGGCGGTTTAGCGCCTCGGAGCGGCCCTCGGAAGGCCCGGCGAAATTCGGCGGCGCCGCGTTGCAAAGCCCGGCGCCAGACAATAGGTTCCGGCCTCCCATTTCAGCCGCGGGCGGGGGCCCGCGACGAACCCCGGAGACTCCATGTCCGCGACCCCGACCGGCGCCGCCGCAGACGGCGGCCTCATGGCGATGGCCGTGAACTTCGCCCCGTTCATCGTCATCCTCGTGCTGTTCTATTTCATGCTGATCCGGCCGCAGCAGAAGCGGGCCAAGCAGCACCAGGAGATGGTCGGCGCCATCAAGCGTGGCGACGAGGTCGTCCTCTCGAACGGCATGGTCGGCAAGGTCACTCGCGTCGAGGACCAGGAGGCCATGGTCGAGATCTCGCAGGGCGTGAACGTCCGCGTGGTCAAGGCGATGGTGGCCGAGGTCCGCAATCGCGGCGCGATCGCCGCCAACAACGGCTGAGACCGGAAAGCATCGGCCTGAAGTCATGATGCAGCTGTCGCGCTGGAAAGTCATTCTCGTCGTCCTCGCGACGGTGCTCGGGCTCGCCTATGCGGCGCCGAACCTGATGAGCGAGGCCCAGCGCGAGGCGCTGCCCGACTGGGCGCCCAACCGGGGCGTCAATCTGGGCCTCGACCTCCAGGGCGGATCCTCGCTGCTTCTCGAGGTCGACGTGGACGACCTGCGTCGGCAACGCATCGCCAACCTGGCCGAGGACGTTGAGGTCGCGCTGAACCGCGCCTCCATCCCGCACCAGCGGCCCCAGACGGGCGCGACCGGCGTTACGGTTCGCCTGAACGACCCCGCCCAGGCGCAGGCCGCCGAAACGGCCCTGCGTGACCTCGTGCGGCCGAACCTGCAGACGGGCGCCTCGAACCTGTCGGTGCGCCGCCAGGACGACGGCTCGCTGTCGGTGCAGTTCTCCGAGGCCGCGCTGGCCGATGAGGCCAGCCAGGCCGTGGCCCGCTCGATCGAGGTCATCCGCCGTCGCCTTGACCCCGACGGCACCAAGGAGATCAATCCGGTCCGCCAGGGCACGGACCGCATCGTCGTCTCGGCGCCGGGCGAGACGGACCCGGAGGGCATGCGCCGCCTGATCGGCCAGACCGCGCGGCTGACGTTCCACGAGGTCGACAGCTCTGGCCGCGTCATGGAGGTCGTCCAGACCGGCCGGGCTCCTTACGGCTGGATGCTGATGATGGAGGAGGGCACGCCGTACCTTCTGCGCGAGCGTCCGCTGCTGACGGGCGAGATGCTGACCAACTCCTCGGTCGCCTACGACCAGTTCAACCAGCCGGCCGTGGGCCTGCAGTTCAACGGCGAAGGCGCCCGCATCTTCGGCGACTACACCACGCGCAACGTCGGCAACGCCTTCGCCATCGTCCTGGACGAGGAGATCGTTTCGGTCGCCACCATCCGCGAGCCCATCCCGGGCGGCAGCGGCCAGATCTCGGACGTGGGCAGCATCGAACGCGCCACCGAGATGGTCACCCTTCTGAACGCCGGCGCCCTTCCGGCCCAGCTGAACGTGGAAGAGCAGAGAACGGTCGGCGCCGAGCTCGGTGCGGACGCCGTGCGGGGCGGGGCGATCGCGACGACCGTCGCCTTCGTCGGCGTGCTGCTCTTCATGATCCTCGCCTATGGCTTCCTGTTCGGCGGCATTTCGGTGATCGCCCTGCTGGTCAACGGCGTGCTGATCATCGCCACCATGTCGGTCACGGGGGCCAGCCTGTCGCTGCCGGGTATCGCGGGCCTGATCCTGACCCTGGCCATGGCGGTCGACGCCAACGTGCTGATCTATGAGCGAATGCGTGACGAGGTGCGCAACGGACGCACGCCCATCGGCGCCATGGACGCGGGGTTCTCGCGGGCCATGGTGACCATCGTCGACGCCAACCTGACGACCCTGATCGCCGCCTGGATCATGTTCTTCTTCGGCGCCGGGCCGGTCCGCGGCTTCGCCTGGACCCTGTCGATCGGCGTCATCACCTCGGTGTTCACCGCGGTACTCATCACCCAGGTTCTGCTGGCTATCTGGGTGCGCGTCGCGCGGCCCAAGCGCCTGCCGATCGCCGAGGCTTAGTCCATGAAGTTCTGGCCCCTCATCAAGATCGTCCCGATCAAGACGAACCTGAAGTTCGTCTCCTTCGCCAAGTACATGGCCGCGCTGTCGGTCATCGGCGTGATCGGCTCGCTGTTCCTGACGCTCTATCCCCTGCGGCCGCCATGCGGCGGCCTGAACTGCGGCGTCGACTTCACGGGCGGCGCGCTGCTCGAGGTCGAGACCTCGCCGCGGGCCGTCGACCTGGCGGTGGCGCGTGAGGCGCTGAACGAACTGGGTCTCCAGGACGTACAGGTTCAGAACTACGGCACGCCGTCCGACCCCCAGGGCCGCGAGCACGCCATGGTCCGCTTCCAGCCGCCGGCCGACCAGTCGTCGGCCGAGTCGATGCAGGAGGCCCGCGCGGCGCTGCAGTCGGCGCTCGGCGAGGACATCCGCTTCACGCGCCAGGAAGTGGTCGGCCCGAAGGTCTCCGGCGAACTGTTCACTGGCGGCGTCATCGCGCTGTTGATCGCGATCGGCCTGATGCTGGTCTACATCTGGTTCCGGTTCGAATGGCAGTTCGGCCTGGGCGCCGTCGCCGGCCTCTTCCACGACGTGATCCTGGTCTTCGGGCTGTTCGCCCTGACCAAGATGGAGTTCACCCTGACGGCCGTGGCCGCGGTCCTGACCGTCATCGGCTACTCGATGAACGACACCGTCGTGGTGTTCGACCGTCTGCGCGAGAACCTGCGCAAGTACAAGAAGATGCCTTTGCGAGACGTGATCGACCTGTCGATCAACGAGACGCTGTCGCGCACCATCATCACCGGCGTCACGGCCCTCATGGCGCTCGCGGCGCTGGCCATCCTGGGCGGCGAGAGCCTGTTCGCCTTCTCGGTGGCCCTGATGTTCGGCATCGTCTTCGGCACCTACTCGTCGATCTACGTCGGCGCTCCAATCATTCTCCTGTGGGGTGTGAAGCGGGGCGAGATGGGCGACGACGAACCGGAAGCGATCAAGCTGGGCATGGCGTCCAAGCCCTAGGGAATAGCCCCAAAGCCTGTCGGTTTTTGTCGGACGCGCGCGGCGCTATGGTCGCGCCGATTCTTCGGCTTGGGAGGAGCTGACATGGCCGGACTGCTGTCCAACTTTCGAAACACCCTGATCGTCAGCCTGATCCTTGCGGTGGTGATGATCTGGGCCTTCGGCGTGAACTCCGGCCGTGAGCTGGGCGACGTCGGCTACTGGCAGGCGATCTTCCGCTGGGTCCACGTCTTCTTCGGCATCCTGTGGATCGGGCTCCTGTACTATTTCAACTTCGTCCAGATCCGGGTCATGCCCGCCATTCCGGCCGAGCTGAAGCCGGCGGTTGGCAAGCACATCGCGCCCGAGGCGCTGTTCTGGTTCCGCTGGTCCGCGCTGGGCACGGTGCTGGCCGGGCTGATCCTGGCCTCCCTGCGCGGCCACGCCTACGCGGTCGAGACCCTGAGCCTCGGCCTGGTCGGCGGCTATGGCGAGGGCGACGGCGGCTTCACCCTCCTGGGCGTCGGGGTCTGGCTGGCCATCGTGATGTTCATCAACGTCTGGGGCTTCATCTGGCCGAACCAGAAGATCGCGCTGGGCATCAAGGAGGGCTACGACGCAGACGCCAAGGCCAAGGCGGCCAAGACGGCCATGCTTTTCAGCCGCACCAACCTGCTGCTGTCGCTGCCGATGCTGACGTCCATGACCATGTACCAGACGTTGTTCGGCTGATGCTCACGGCGGCGCGTCAGGCCGGATGACGGCCGCCTACGACTTCGACGGCAAGGTCCGCCTCGCCGACCCCGACCGATGGATGTCGAGCCGCTTCGTCACCGACGAGGCGGCTCGCGCCGATCTGATGGTGCTCTACGCCTTCGAGGCGGAGCTGGTCGCCATCCCGGCCAAGGTGGTCCAGCCGATGCTGGCGGAGATGCGCTACGCCTGGTGGACCGAGCAGCTCGACGGCGTTTTCGCCGGCAATCCTCGCAAGGGGCACCCCGTGCTCGAGGCTCTGGCGGACATCGTCAGCCGACGCGGCCTGGTCCGCGATCCCATGGACCGACTGATCGCCGCGCATGTCGGGCGGGCGCATGGGGAGCCGCACGACCTCGACGGCCTGTTCGTCGCGCCGATGCAGGCCGCCGTCCGTCTGCTGGCCGGGCCCGGACACGAGGCGGCGACCGAGAGGGCGGGCCAGATGCGCGGCCTCTTTGTGACCGGACGCGTCGAGGAGGCACGCGCCCTGCGCCCGGCGGCCAACCTGGGTCTGCGCCGACTTCCGGCGAGCGCCTTTCCGGCGGTGGCGCACGTCGCTCTGGGGACGGGCGACGCGCCGGAACCCCTCAAGCGGCTTCGCCTGACCTGGGCGGTCGTGCGCGGCCGCATCTGAGCAGCAAACGGGGTTTGGCCAATAGTCACGCTTCGTCCGGAACCGGATGCTTTTCGAGCCGTTTTCACCAAGCGCGCCGAGAGTTGAGCCGGGGGGCTCGTCCTTGATGAATTCTAGTCCCAAGATCCCGGCCAGCGCGGACGAAAGCCGATACCGGCTGCTGGTCGATGCGATCACGGACTATGCGATCTTCATGCTCGATGCGCAGGGCTTGGTATCGAGCTGGAACGTCGGCGCCGAACGCTTCAAGGGGTACCGGCCCGACGAGATCATCGGCCAGCACTTCTCCCGCTTCTACACCCCCGAGGATCGCGAGACCGGATTGCCGGCGCGCGCCCTGGCGACGGCCGAACGGGAGGGGCGCTTCGAGCACGAGGGCTGGCGGCTACGCAAGGACGGCGCTCGGTTCTGGGCGCACGTCATCATCGATCCGATCCGAACGCCACAGGGCGAGCTGATCGGCTTCGCCAAGATCACACGCGACCTGACCGAGAAGCGCGCGGCCGAAGAGGGCCTGCGCCGCAGCGAGGAGCAGTTCCGCCTGCTGGTCGAGGGCGTCACTGACTACGCCATCTATCTGCTGGACGCCGAGGGGCGCGTCTCGAGCTGGAACTCCGGGGCCCGCCGTATCAAGGGTTACGAGCCCTCCGAGATAATCGGCCAACACTTTTCGCGCTTCTACACCCCGGAGGACCAGGAGGCGGGCTGGCCCGGCATCGCGCTCCGCGCCGCCGCCGAACAGGGCCGGTTCGAACGCGAAGGCTGGCGTCTCCGCAAGGACGGCAGCCGCTTCTGGGCCCATGTCATCATCGACGCCATCCACGATGACGACGGCCAGGTCATTGGTTTCGCCAAGATCACCCGCGACATCACCGAGCGCATGGAGTCCCAGCGCCAGCTCGACGAGGCGCGCGAGGCCCTGTTCCAGGCCCAGAAGATGGAGGCGGTCGGACAGCTGACGGGCGGCGTCGCCCATGACTTCAACAACCTGCTGATGGCCGTCCTGGGCAGTCTGGAGCTGGTCAAGAAGCGGCTGCCGTACGATCCCAGGATCACGCCGCTGATCGAGAACGCCGTCCAGGGCGCCCAGCGGGGCGCGGTCCTGACCCAGCGCATGCTCGCCTTCGCGCGAAAGCAGGAACTGAAGGTCGAGCCGGTGGACGTCGCCGCCCTGGCGCGCGGCATGACCGACTTCGTCAGCCGCAGCATCGGTCCCGCCGTTCACGTCAGCACGCGCTTTCCGTCGGGCCTGCCGCTGGTGAGCACCGATCCCTATCAGCTTGAGACCGGGCTGTTGAACCTGGCGGTCAACGCGCGCGACGCCATGCCGGAAGGTGGGACCATCACCATCACAGCCAGCAAGGAGACGGTCGGCGAAGGCGACGCGGTGCTGGCGCCCGGCGACTATGTCCGGCTCAGTGTGGCCGACACCGGCGAAGGCATGGATCCGCTCACAGTGGCGCGCGCCAGCGAGCCCTTCTTCACCACCAAGGGGGTCGGCAAGGGAACGGGCCTGGGCCTTTCCATGGTTCATGGTCTCGCCGCCCAGTCCGGCGGGCGCCTGGAGATTCAGAGCCGCCCGGGCAAGGGCACGACGGTCAGCCTTTGGCTGCCGGTCGCCGCAGGCGCATCCGAGGGGCTTCGGCTGTCGGCGGATCCGCGCAAGGCCGGCGCGCGTGACGGCCGGCTCGTCATACTCGCCGTCGACGACGACGACCTCGTGCTGATGAACACCGTCGCCATGCTGGAGGATCTCGGCCACGAGGTGCTTTCGGCCTCCTCCGGGGCCCAGGCCCTGGAGATCATCCGCGAGCGCCCGTGGATCGACCTCGTACTCACCGACCAGGTCATGCCCCGGATGACCGGCGCCCAGCTGGCGGCGGAGGTGGCCGGGCTCAAGCCCGACCTCCCGGTGGCCATCGCCACCGGCTATGCGGACATGCCGCCCGGCCAGGGGCTGAACGCCCTCAAGCTGGCCAAGCCCTTCACCCAGGCCGAGCTGGCCGGCTTCGTGACGTCGGCTACGCGGAGCCGCCACGAGGCCTGAGGCGTGCGCATCGCCACCTTCAACATCAACGGCGTCAACACCCGCCTGGCCAATCTGCTGGCATGGCTTGAGGACGCGCGGCCCGACGTCGCCTGCCTGCAGGAGCTCAAGGCGGCGACCGAACAGTTCCCGGCGAAGGCCATCCACGCGGCCGGCTATGATGCGGTCTGGCAGGGTGAGCACCGATGGAACGGCGTGGCGATCCTCAGCCGCATCGGCGAGCCGGTCGTCACTCGTCGGCGCCTGCCGGGCGACGAGGCCGACAGCCAGAGCCGCTATATCGAAGCCGCCGTCGGCGGCGTGCTGGTCGCCAGCCTCTATCTCCCCAACGGCAATCCGCAGCCCGGACCCAAGTTCGACTACAAGCTGGCCTGGTTCGACCGGCTGGCGCGCCACGCCAAGGGCCTGCTCAAGACAGAGGCGCCGGTGATCCTGGCCGGCGACTACAACGTCGTGCCGACCGAGGCCGACATCTACAACAGCCGCTCCTGGAAGAAGGACGCCCTGCTGCAGCCCGAGAGCCGCGCGGCCTACCAGCGCCTGCTCGACCAGGGCTGGACCGACGCGATCCGTGAGCGCTTTCCCAACGACCCGCCGCCCTGGACCTTCTGGCAGTATTTCCGCCAGGCCTGGGAGCGGGACGCCGGCCTGCGCATCGACCACCTGCTGATCAATCCGGCCGCGGCCCAGCATCTGACGGACGCCGGCGTCGACCGCGAGGTTCGCGGCCGCGAGAAAGCCAGCGACCACGCTCCGGTCTGGATCGAGCTCGACCTCTAGTCGGCGTGAACCCGAACGTTGGGTGAGTCGGCATAGGCCCAGCGCAGGGTCTCGGCCATGGCGAAGGCGCTGGCCCGCACGGCGGGCGCCGTCAGGCGCGGCGCCTTCAGCCCGTGCATGTCCCGAGCCCAGTCCGGCAGCAGGTCGACGGCCGCCGCCATCAGCACCTTGGAGGCCGGCTCCGTCACCAGCGGACCCACCCGCTGGTTCAGCACCATGCGGCACACCTCGCGCGAGCGATGGTCGGCGCGGAGTTGCGGCCGCATGGCGTCGATGAAGGCCTCCGTCGTCGCCAGGCTGTCCGGGACCGGATCGGCGCCCAGCTCCCGCCCGATCAGGGTCATCTCGGCGAAGTAGCGGTCCTTGTCCGCCGCCGCCATCTCGGGCTCGCCATAACGGGCCCACGCGGCCAGGAAGCTCCAGGTCTCCGCCGCATGGACCCAGGCCAGCAGCTCCGGGTCGTTGGCCTCGTACGGCGTGCCGTCCTCCAGCGCGCCCCTGATGAAGCCGTGGATGTGGCGCACCCGGGCCAGCACCTCGCGCGCGTCGTCGGCGTGGTCGTAGGTGGTGCGGGCGATGAATTTCGCCGTCGCTCTCAGCCGGCCCATCATGTTGTGCCGGAAATCGGAGTGGTCCCACACGCCCGCCATCGCGGCCGGGTGCAGCATCTGCAGCAGCAGGCTCGTCACCCCGCCGATCATCATGGTCACGACATCCCCGTGCACGCGCCAGGTGACGGAGTCGGTCGGGAACAGCGCGTCGGCCCGCCGCTTGACCGGCGCCTCGCCCTTCGACGCGTCGTTGAACAGGGCGCTGACCTGGTTGCGCAGGGCGATCCGGACGGGGGCGGTGAACGGGGAGGGCGAGCGCGGCATCTCGCTGCTC
>CBIHLR010000036.1:0-16026 GCA_966210875.1 uncultured Brevundimonas sp.
GCGCTCGCTCTCGAGACCGCCCTCGACCAGGGCGGCCTCACTGCGGCCATGGCGTGGATTGAGCAGCTCGTGGCGATAGGCCCAGGCCTCGGCGACCCGGGCCCAGTCCGTCGCGGAATAGGGAAAGGCGCGCCCCAGGGGATCAATCTCGGACCAGCCGGCCTCCGGCGCGCCTTCGGCCGCCTGGGCCGACAGGGTGCGAGCCTCGGCGACCCGGCCGCCGGCCCAGGCGACGCGGGCGCGAAGATCGAGCAGGCGCTGGGTGGCGGGCTCCCGGGCCAGGGCCTCGAGCACGGCGGCGGCTTCGGCGGCGTCGCCGAGCAGCAGGGCGCGCTCGACCGCCAGGATGCGGCTCTCGCGGTGCTCGGGGTTTCGCGCGATCAGCCGGCCGAAGCGCTCGGCCCGCTCGGCCGGCGCCTCGTCGGTGCGGAGGTCGCGAAAGGCGAGCGCGATCGCCGGGTGCGGCCGCGCCGACCAGGCGCGCATCAGGATGACCTCGGCCCGCCCGATGCGGCCCAGGCGGGACTGCAGCCCCGCCGCGATGACCGCCGCCGGGGGAAAATCCGGCGACAGGGCGGACGCCTTGAGCGCGTCCCGGGCCAGGGAGACAGACACGGTCTCGGCGCGTTCGAGCGCGGCGCGGGCGGTCAGGACAGCGGCGCGGGCGCGCTGGATTTCACCGGCGCCCAGGGCGCGCTTGACCCGGCCGCCGGACAGCAGGGTCAGGGCCTCGTCCCAGTCGCCGGCGTCCAGCCGGTCTTCGAACAGCATCTTCCAGGCCCAGGAGGAACCGCGGCCGGCCGTCTCGGCGGCGCGGGCCTGTTCCAGGGCGCCCTCTCGGTTGCCGGAGGCACGGGCCAGCGTCGCCAGGCCCCGGCGGCCGGCGCCCTGGCCATCGACGGTGGCGAGCAGCGCCTCATAGGCCGTGCGGGCGGTCTCGATCTCGCCGGTGGCCTCGGCGGACTGGGCCGCGAGCAGGGCGGTCAGGACGGGGGCCTCGTCGGCCATGTCGGTGGCGCGGCGGCTGAGGCGGCGGGCCTCGGCGACATCGCCGGTAGCGAGCGCCAGAAAGCCCCGGCCGAGCGCAGCGTTGGCGTCGCGGCGGCGCACCTCGGCGCGCGCGAGCGCAGCCCGGCGCGGCGCATTGCCGATCCAGATGACCAGCTGCCAGAAGGCCACCGCCAGGAGCCCGAGGATGCCGATGAGGATCGCGCCGGCGGCCGCGGTGGTGTCGAGCCGCCAGCCGGCCCATTCCGCCGTCAGGCTGCCCGGCTCCCCGACCAGAATCACCGCCAGCAGGGCGATGGCTATGCCGGCCAGCAGCGCCAGGCCGAGCCGGATCACAGCGGCCCCCCCGTCTCGGCCGTGGTGACGCCGGACAGGTCGCCCAGCGCCTGGGCGCGCAAGGCGTTTATGCGGCGTTCGATCTCGACGCGACGCTCGGCCGGGGCGGTCCAGTCGACCATCGCCTCGCGGGCCGGCGCCGGCAGGGATTGCAGCTGCGCCAGCGCCCCTTCCAGGTCGCCCTCGCGCACCCGGCGTTCGGCGCGGGCCAGGACGGCGTCGGCGTCGTCGCCTTCGAGCGAGCCGATGCGGCGCAGGTTGAAGATGGAGCCGAACCAGCGCGAGAGGGAGGCGAAGAAGCCGTCGCCCTGTTCGCCGCGCGCCGCGCGGGCCGCGCGGGCCGCGGCGGCGGGATAGTCGGCGGCCAGCTGGGCCCGGGTGGGGGCGCCCTGTTCGGCCAGTTCCCGCAGGGCCCGGATGCCGCGCGAGGTCGGCGTCAGCCGCTCAAGCGAGGCCAGTTCGCCCGCAAACGGCTCGGAATCCTCAGCCGCGTCGGCGAGGGCGGCGGCGGCGACGGCAGCGGCCGACGCCCGCGACATCCGCGCCTGGGCGGCTTCGAGCGCGACGATCCGCTCTTCCAGCGCGCTGGTCTCGACGGTTTCGTTCGAGTCGGGCTCGGCTACGGGCGGCTGCGCCTGGCGCTGGGTCTGGCGCCGGGCGAGTTCGAGTTCGCTCTCCAACTGGGCGACCCGGTTGCGCAGGGCGACGCGCTCTTCCGCCTCGCTGACCGGTGGGGCGGGCCCGATGGCGCGGGCGATGCGGTCGCGCAGGGCGCCGGCGCCGACGGCCACGATGACCAGCACCACGGCCAGCGCGATCAGGGCCAGCACGCGGGGCGACAGCCCCTCCCGCTCGCGCACGGGGTGCGGCGGCTCGGGCTCGATACGGGGCCGGTCGTGCGGAGGACTGTCCGTCATGTGTCGCCTTCCGACAGGGTCGCGGCGCACAGCTTAAGCAAGGACGGCTCGTCAGGGAACGGCGCGCATGCGATCGCGGCGACGCGGCCCTCCAGCGGCGCGGCGGCGGCCTCCGAGATGGCCAGCACAAACAGGCCGGCCAGACGTTCCGGCGGAATGAAGCGGGCCACGGCCTCGGCCGCGCGGCCGGAGTGGATGAGCACGTGGGTGAGGTCGCCGGCCGCCAGGGCGCGGGCGGGCTCCATCTCGACCGTCTCATAGATCGGCAGGCTCACGACCGGGACGCCCCCGGCGGCCGCGAGGCCCACGAGATCACCGGCGGGGCGGCGCGGCCCGAGGTGCAGGGCGCGGCCGGGACGGGCCTCGATCAGAAGGCGGGCCAGCGCATTCACGTCGACATCGGCGCTGCGCACGTCGCGAAAGCCTGCCTGGGCCAGGGCGGCGGCGGTGGCCTCCCCGACGGCGAAGACGGGCAGGTCCCGGCGGCCGCTGGCTTCCGCGAAGACGCGGACCCCGTTGGGGCTGGTGAAGACCAGGGCGTCGGCGCTCTCAAGATCGATTTCTGCGTCGAGCGCCCGGACCTCCAGCACCGGATCGACCAGGGCCTCGAGGCCCAGGTCGGCCAGCCGGCGGGCGGTCTCGTCCGCGCCGGGCTGGGTGCGGGTGACCCAGATGGTCATTCCAGCAGCCGGTCCCCGGCCTCGGCCTTGATCTCGGCGCCGAGGCGCAGGCCGAGCTCGCGAGCTTCATCGAGGTCCGTGGCGCAGGATCCCTCGCGCCGCCAGCAGGCGGTCCCGTCGGGCGCCAGCGCCTCGACCGCCAGATCGAGACGGTCGCCCTCAATGCGCGCGAAGGCGCCCATGGCGGTGCGGCAGGATGCCTCCAGCGCCGTGAGGGCGCCGCGCTCGGCCGCCACGCAGGTGGCGGTCGGACCATGGTTCAGGCGCCGGAGCCAGTCGGCCCACGCACTGCCCTCACGGGCCTGCAGCGCCAGCGCGCCCTGGCCCGGGGCGGGCGGGGCCGCCCAGGGATCGAGGAAGCCGCGCGCCTGGGCGTTCAGCCCCAGCCGGTTCAGGCCCGCGGCCGCCAGCAGGATGGCGTCGAAGTCGCCGGCCGCCAGACGGGCCAGACGGGTGTCGACATTGCCGCGCAGGGTCTCGACGACCAGGTCGGGCCGCGCCTTCAGGGCCTGGGCCTGGCGCCGGAGGCTGGCGGTGCCCAGCCGGGCGCCCTGAGGCAGGGCGGCCATCGAGCCCCATTCGCCGCTGACGAAGGCGTCGCGGGGATCCTCGCGCACCGGGATGGCGGCGACGCACAGGCCCGGCGGCTGCTCGGCCGGGACGTCCTTCATGGAGTGGACCGCCACGTCGATGCGGCCGTCCAGCAGGCATTCCTCGATTTCCTTGGTGAACAGCGCCTTGCCGCCGATCTCGGTCAGGCGGCGGTCCTGGATACGGTCGCCGGTCGTGGTGATGAAGACGAGCGGCGCGACCGCGTCCGCGGCCTCGGGCGGCGCGCCGAGCGCAGCCGTGACGGCGGCCTGGATGTGGCCGGACTGGGTCCGGGCCAGCAGGGACTTGCGGGTTCCGATGCGGATGGGAGGAGTGGGGCTCACGCTTGCGTCTGACTGGGCGTAGGGGCTAGGTCCGCCGCGAATGGCGACCCCCCGCGACTATACGGTTCTGGGCCTCGAGACCAGTTGCGACGAGACTGCGGCGGCGGTCGTGCGTCGGTTCGCCGACGGCCGGGTCGAGGTGCTGTCCTCGGTCGTCGCCAGCCAGCAGGAGCACGCCCCGTTCGGCGGCGTCGTGCCGGAGATCGCCGCGCGGGGCCACGTGAGGGTCATCGACGACATCGCTCGGGACGCCCTGAAGGAGGCCGGGCTGGGCCTCGACGCCATCGACGGGATCGCGGCTACGGCCGGGCCAGGCCTGGTCGGCGGGGTCATGGTGGGCCTCAGCTTCGGCAAGGGGCTGGCCGTGGCGCGCGGCCTGCCGCTGGTGGCCGTCAATCACCTGGAGGGCCACGCCCTGTCCGCGCGGCTGGGAGCGGAGGCGGCCTACCCGTTCCTGCTGCTGCTGGTCTCGGGCGGGCACTGCCAACTGCTCGAGGTGCGCGGCGTCGGCGACATGACGCGGCTGGGCTCGACCATCGACGACGCGGCAGGCGAGGCCTTCGACAAGACCGCCAAGGTGCTGGGCCTCGGCTATCCGGGCGGGCCGGCGCTGGAGCGTCTGGCGGCCTCGGGGGATGCGGCCCGCTACCCCCTGCCCCGCGCGTTGCTCGGGCGCGGCGGCTTCGACTTCTCGTTCTCCGGGCTCAAGACGGCGGCGGCCCGCGCAGCGGCCACCTGCGAGACCGAGCAGGACCGCGCCGACCTGGCCGCGTCCGTACAGGCCGCCATCGCGCGCCAGCTGTCCGAGCGCTCCGAGAAGGCCATGGCGGACTACACCGGGCGGCACGCCAATCGCCTGTTCGTCGTCGCCGGCGGGGTGGCGGCCAACGGCGCCGTGCGCGCGGCGCTCAAGGCGGCCTGCGAGCGGCAGGGCTTCGACTTCCTCGCGCCGCCGCTGGCCTACTGCACCGACAACGCCGCCATGATCGCGCTGGCCGGAGCCGAACGGCTGGCCATGGGTTTGACCTCGGGGCTGGACGCGCGGGCCCGGCCCCGATGGCCGCTGGACGAGGCCGCGGCGCTGGCCGACCCTACCCACAAGCCCGGCCGCAAGGGAGCCAAGGCATGACCGAGCTGAAGTCCGTCGGCGTCATCGGCGGCGGGGCCTGGGGCACGGCCCTGGCCCAGGCCTGCGTCCGCGCGGGCCTGACCGTCACCCTGCAGGCGCGCGAGCCGGAGGTGGTGGAAAGCATCAACGCCCGCCACGAGAACGAGGCCTTCCTGCCTGGCGTGAAGCTGGACACCTCGGTGCGCGCCACCGCCGACTTCGCCGATCTGGCGGGCCTGGACTTCATCCTGGCCGTGCCGCCGGCCCAGCACATGCGCTCGACGCTGACCGCATTCGCTCCGCATGCGCGGGCGGGGCTGCCGGTGGTGCTCTGCTCCAAAGGCGTCGAGCGGGGCTCTCTGAAGCTGATGGCCGACGTCCTGGCCGAGACCATCCCCGAGGCCCGGGCGGCGGTCCTGTCAGGACCCAGCTTCGCCGCCGACGTGTCGCGCGGCCTGCCGACGGCGGTCACCCTGGCCTGCCCGGACCGGCAGCTGGGCGAGGCGCTGGTGCAGGCGGTCGCGGGCCCCACCTTCCGTCCCTACTGGGCCGACGACCTGATCGGGGCCGAGGTCGGCGGCGCCATCAAGAACGTGCTGGCTATCGCCTGCGGCATGTCCGAGGGACGTGGGCTGGGCCGGTCGGCGCACGCGGCCCTGATCACGCGCGGCTTCGCCGAAATGACCCGGCTGGGCGTGGCGCTTGGCGGCCGGGCCGAGACGGTGGCGGGCCTGTGCGGCCTGGGCGACCTCGTCCTCACCTGCTCCAGCCCCCAGTCGCGCAACATGAGCGTGGGCCTCGCGCTCGGCCAGGGCCTGACGCTGTATCAAGCGCTGGAGGGCAAGCGCTCGGTGGCCGAGGGGGTCGACAGCGCCCCCGCCGTGCGCCAGCTGGCCGCCAAACTGGGGGTCGAGACCCCGATCTGCGAGGCCGTGGCCGCCATCCTCGCCGGCGAGATCGCCGTGGACGCGGCCATCGACGGCCTGCTGAACCGACCGCTGAAGGCGGAGCGGTGACGGACGGGCCGCCGCCACCGGAGCGCCCCCGCGTCTGGAAGACTCCGCCGGGCGTGGCCGTCTGCGCCCTGGCCGATCTCAGCGATCCCGGCGCGCGCTCCATCGTGGTGCAGATCGGCGAGGCCTTCTTCCACGGCTTCCTCGTGCGCAAGGACGGCGAGGTGCGCGGCTACGTCGATCGTTGCCCGCACGCGGGCTATCCGCTGGCGGTCGAGCTGGACCGCTATCTGTCCAACGACGGGGAGCTGATCCTGTGCTCCTGGCACGGAGCGGTGTTCCAGCCGCTCACCGGCGACTGCGTGGGCGGACCCGCCGCCGGAGGGCGTCTGACGCCCTGGCCGGTGGTGGTGGATGGGCCTGTCATTCGCACCGCCTAAGCGTCTGGCCTGACGCGAGGGAACCGTCTATTGGAGCCGCGCCCCCGCGAGAGGGTGAAGAACTGGCTTCAGGAGCGGTCCATGCGCGTCGGCGTGCCCAAGGAAATCAAGAAGAACGAACACCGCATCGGCCTGACGCCGACCGCGGCGCGCGAGTATGTCGCCCACGGCCACACCGTCTCGATCGAGACCGGCGCGGGCCTCGGGGCCGGCTTCACCGACGAGGACTACGTCAAGGCGGGCGCGCAGATCTCGCCCGACGCCAGGACGATCTTCGCCGAAAACGACATGATCGTGAAGGTGAAGGAGCCCCAGAAGGTCGAGTGGGAGATGCTCCGCGAGGGCCAGATCCTGTTCACCTACCTGCACCTGGCGCCCGATCCCGACCAGACGCGCGGCCTGATGGAGTCCAAGTGCGCCGCGGTGGCCTATGAGACCGTCACCGACGCCAAGGGCGGCCTGCCGCTGCTGGCCCCGATGTCCGAGGTCGCCGGCCGCATCGCGGTCTTCTCGGCGGCCGAGACCCTGCTGAAGCACAACGGCGGCATGGGCCTGCTGTTCTGCGGCGTGCCGGGCGTGGCCCCGGCCCGCGTGCTGGTGCTGGGGGGCGGCGTCGTCGGCCTGAACGCGGCGCGCATGGCGCTGGGCCTCGGCGCCGAGGTGGTGGTGCTGGAACGCTCCATCCCGCGCATGGCCTATATCGACGAAGTCACCGGCGGCCGGGTCATCACCCGCTATTCCTCGATCGGCGCGATCGAGGAGGAGATGGTCAAGGCCGATGTGATCATCGGCGCCGTGCTGGTCCCGGGCGCCTCGGCGCCCAAGCTGATCAAGCGCGACGACCTCAAGAAGATGAAGAACGGTAGCGTGCTCGTCGACGTCGCCATCGACCAGGGCGGCTGCTTCGAGACGTCGAAGCCGACGACCCACGAGGACCCGACCTACGTCATCGACGGCGTGGTCCACTATTGCGTGGCCAACATGCCGGGCGCCGCCCCGCGGACCTCGTCAGAAGCCCTGAACAACGCCACCCTGCCCTTCGGCCTGGCGCTGGCGGACAAGGGGCTGGACGCGCTGAAGGCCAATCCGCATCTGGCGCGCGGCCTGAACGTCCTGAACGGCAAGCTGACCTATCCGGCCGTGGGCGAAGCGCTCGGGCTGGAGTGGGAAGACCCGTACGGCGTCTGGGGCTAGGTCGGCCAGGTCTCCGGCGAGGCGCCCAGCACCTCGCCGGCCAGATACAGCGATCCGCAGATGAGGATGCGCCCGGCGCCCCGAGCCCGGGCCTGATCCAGCGCGGCCTCGACCGAGGCGGCGGGCGTGGCCTCGAAGCCTGAGCGGCGGGCGGCATCGGACAGGCTCACCGGATCGTGGCAGGCGCCCTCGAAGGCGACGGTGAACACCCGCGCATCTAGCCCGCGCAGGGCGTCGAAGAAGCCGCCGGCGTTCTTGTTGCTCAGCATGCCGACGATCAGGGCCAGCGGCCGCGGACCGCGCGCCTCCATGGCCTCCAGCGCCTCGCGAACCGCGGCGGCGGCATGCGGATTGTGTCCGCCGTCGAGCCACAGCTCGGCCTCGCCCGCCTGCCGGGCGCAGCGGCCGGCGGTCAGGCGCTGCATACGTGCCGGCCAGGACGCGGTGCGCAGGCCCTCGGCGATGGCGGCCTCCGGCAGCCCCAGCTGCAGCGCGGCGGCCACCGCGAGCCCGGCGTTGTCGATCTGGTGCGGACCGGTCAGCGCCGGCGACGGCAGGTCGAGGAACCGCTGCTGGTCCTGGAAGGCCAGTCCGCCCCGCTCGGCCCAGGCGTCGAAGTCCACTCCCATGACCGTCAACGGCGCGCCGACCTCGGCCGCTCGCGCCTCGATCACGTCCATGGCGACATCGTGCTGGCGCGCGATGATCGCCGGACGGCCGGGCTTGAGGATGCCGGCCTTCTCATCGGCCACGCCGGCCAGCTCGCCGCCGAGGAACTCGGCGTGGTCCAGGTCAACCGGCGTTATCACCGACAGGCGCGGGTCGACGACATTGGTGGCGTCCAGCTTGCCGCCGAGCCCGACCTCGACGATGGCCAGGTCCGCTGGGACCTCGGCCATGGCCATGAAGGCGGCGGCGGTGGTCATCTCGAACACCGTGGCCTGCACGTCCACGTCCACCGCCTCCAGCCGGTCGAGGATGGCGTCGATCCCGGCGTCCTCGATCAGTCGCCCGGCCAGGCGGATGCGCTCGTTGAAGCGCACCAGATGCGGCGAGGTGTTGACGTGGACCCTGAGGCCCGCCGCCTCGGCCATGGCGCGCAGGAACGCCACGGTCGAGCCCTTCCCGTTGGTCCCGGCCACGTGGACGACCGGCGGCAGGCGTTCGTGCGGGTTTCCGACCGCGGCCAGCAGGGCGCGCACCCGCACCAGCGACAGGTCGATGCGCATGGGATTGCGGGCCGCCAGCCGGGCGGAGATCGGGTCCACCCGGAGTGGTTACGCCGCCTTCGCGGCGCGGCCGTCCATCAGCATGCCGATGATCGACCCCAGGGTCTCCGGCAGTTCGGCGCGGGGCACGACCTTGTCGACCATGCCTTTTTCCTGGAGGTACTCGGAGCGCTGGAAGCCGGGGGGCAGCTTCTCGCGGATGGTCTGTTCGATCACGCGCGGGCCGGCGAAGCCGATCAGGGCGCCCGGCTCGGCCAGGTGGACGTCGCCTAGCATGGCGTAGGAGGCGGTGACGCCGCCCGTGGTCGGATCGGTCAGCACCACCAGATAGGGCAGGCCCGCCTTCTTCATCTCCTGGATGGCCAGGGTGGTGCGCGCCATCTGCATCAGGCTGAGCGCGCCTTCCTGCATGCGGGCGCCGCCGGCGGCGGTGAAGCAAATCATCGGGCGGTCGCGCTCGATCGCGGCGCGGGCGGCGGCGATGAAGCCCTCGCCGGCGGCCATGCCGAGCGAGCCGCCCATGAAGCTGAAGTCCTGGACCAGCACCACCGCCTGGCGGCCGCGGATGGTCCCGACCCCGATCGACATGGCGTCGCGCGCGCCGGTCGCCTTGCGGGCGGCGTTCAGGCGCTCGCGATAGGGCCGGCCGTCGGAGAATTTCAGCGGGTCCTCCGGGACCTCGGGGGTCGGCAGGGCCTCGAACTGGCCACCGTCGAAGGTGATCGACAGGCGCTGCTGCGCATTGATGCGCATGTGCTTGCCCGACGGCGTGACCCACAGCGCGGCCTCGAGCTCGGGCCGGTAGATCATCTCGCCGGTGTCGGGGTCCTTGACCCACAGGTTCTCGGGCGTGTCGCGGCGGCCCACGATCTTGCGGACGCCGGGCGCGATGCGCGCCAGCCAGCCGCCGCCGCCGGAGCGGTCGCGCCGTTCTGCGGGGGGTCGTTGCGGGCCCCTCGGGTCGTCGGGCTTTCCGGCCATCGCCATCGTCTAGCGCTCTTTCTCCGCGCGTGCGAGCCGCGCGGCCCTCACAGCTGACTTCAGATCCGCCGCCATCGAGATAACCGCCGGGACCACCGGTCGGTTCTCAGCCAGCGCGCGGTCGATCTCCTCGACCAGGGCCGAGCCGACCACCACCGCGTCCGCGACGCGTGCGACCTCGGCCGCCCGTTTGGGGGTCTTGATGCCGAAGCCGACCGCCACGGGCAAGCCCGTCGCGGCCCGGATGCGCTCGACCGATGGGGCCACGGCGGCCGCGTCGGCTTCCTTCACGCCCGTCACTCCGGCCACAGAGACGTAATAGACAAAGCCGGAGGTGTCCTCGGCGACCACCTTCAGGCGGGCGTCGTCCGTGGTCGGCGTCGCCAGCCGGATCAACGAGAGTTGATGGGCGCTCAGCGCCCCGGCCAGCTCCCAGGCCTCCTCCGGCGGACAGTCGACGATGATCAGGCCGTCGACCCCGGCGGCCGCCGCATCGGCGGCGAAGGCGTCGTAGCCATGACTCTCGACCGGGTTGAGGTAGCCCATCAGGACGATGGGCGTGTCGGCATTCATCGCGCGGAAACGCCGGACCATGCCCAGGACGTCCCGCATCTTCGTCCCGACCTTCAGCGACCGCTGCGCCGCCTTCTGGATCGCCGGCCCTTCGGCCATCGGGTCCGAGAACGGCATGCCGAGCTCGATGATGTCGGCGTGTTGGGCCAGCTGGGTCAGGATGTCGAATGAGTCTTCCGGCCCCGGATCACCGGCCATGACATAGGTCACGAAGGCGGCGCGGTCCTCGGCGGCGAGGCGCGCGAAAGTCGTCTGCAGGCGCGACGCGCTCACAGCTCCACCCCCAGGTGCTTGGCCACCGTAAAGATGTCCTTGTCGCCGCGGCCGGACATCAGCAGCACGACGTCGCCGTCCTTGCCGACCTCGCGGGCGACCTCGGCGACGCGGGCCAGCGCGTGGGCCGGCTCGAGCGCGGGGATGATTCCCTCGAGCCGCGAGCAGAGCTGAAAGGCTTCCAGCGCCTCCTCGTCGGTGGCCGAGCGGTATTCGGCCCGGCCGATGTCGTGCAGCCAGGCGTGCTCGGGCCCGATGCCGGGATAGTCGAGGCCCGCCGAGATCGAGTGGCCCTCGATGATCTGGCCGTCGTCGTCCTGGAGCAGATAGGTCCGGTTGCCGTGCAGCACGCCGGGACGACCGCCCTTCAGGCTGGCGGCGTGGTCGGGGGTGTCGAGGCCGTGGCCCGCCGCCTCGACCCCGACCAGGCGCACGCCCTCGTCGGCGATGAAGGGGTGGAAGGCGCCGATGGCGTTCGAGCCGCCGCCGATGCACGCCACGACCGCGTCGGGCAGCCGCCCGGCCTGGGCCAGGGCCTGGGCGCGGATCTCCTTGCCAATCACCGACTGGAAGTCGCGCACCATGGCCGGATAGGGGTGCGGGCCCGCCGCCGTGCCGATGATGTAGTAGGTGTCCTCGACGTTCGAGACCCAGTCGCGCATCGCCTCGTTCATGGCGTCCTTGAGCGTCGCCCGGCCCGAGGTCACCGGCCGCACCTCGGCGCCCAGCAGCTTCATGCGAAAGACGTTGGGCTGCTGCCGCTCCACGTCGACCGCGCCCATGTAGACAAAGCAGGGCAGGCCGAACCGGGCGCTGACGGTGGCCGAGGCCACGCCGTGCTGGCCCGCGCCGGTCTCGGCGATGATGCGGGTCTTGCCCATGCGCCGGGCCAGCAGGATCTGGCCCATGCAGTTGTTGATCTTGTGCGCGCCGGTGTGATTCAGGTCCTCGCGCTTCAGCCAGATGCGCGCGCCGCCGAAATGCTCGGTCAGCCGCTCGGCGAAATAGAGCGGGCTGGCGCGGCCGACGTAGTCCTTGAGGAAGGCGTCCAGCTCGGCCGGGAACGAAGGGTCGGCCTTGGCCTGCGCATAGGCGTGATCCAGCTCGTGGATCAGCGGCATCAGCGTCTCGGCGACGAAGCGGCCGCCATAGGGACCGAAGCGGCCGTTCTGGTCCGGCCAGGCGTAGGCGTTCGATAGGGTCACTGTCTGTCTCAGGCCTTGGGAGAGGTGGCCTTGGCCCGCGCCAGAAAGGCTCGGATCAGGGCGGGGTCCTTAACACCGGGCGCGCTTTCCACGCCAGAGGAGACGTCGACCATGGGCGCGCCGGTGATCCTCACCGCGTCGGCCACATTGTCGGGCGTCAGG
Source organism: uncultured Brevundimonas sp. (assembly GCA_966210875.1). Lineage (GTDB taxonomy): Bacteria > Pseudomonadota > Alphaproteobacteria > Caulobacterales > Caulobacteraceae > Brevundimonas. Next base: position 11,995 of record CBIHLR010000036.1, read on the forward strand.
CCCCCGGCCAGGAACCACGACCGTCCGAGGTCGCGCCCCTGAAGCAGGCTCCAGTCGAAGCTGTGGCCCATGCCGCCGGGCCGGTCGGCGTTCCTGGGCGGCCGGGCGTCGAGCATCAGGTGGTCGACGGCGTCGCGCCAGGCCTCGGCGGCGTCCAGGTCCTCGGCCGACGACACTGGCAGGGCCTTGATAACGCCCGCCCCGGTCAGCTCCCGGACCTCGGCCGCTCGCTCCGGCGTCTCCGATCCATGCAGTTGGAAGAGGTCCGGGCGGACCGTTTCATGGATGCGCTCGATCTCCGCGTCGTCGGCGTCCACGATCAGGGCCACGACCCTCGCCCGGCCGCGCGCGGGCTCGGCCAGGCGGGCGGCCTGATCCAGCTTCAGATGGCGGGGACTGCGCGGGAAGAACACGAAGCCCAGATACGCGGCCCCCGCCTCGATGGACGCCTCGACGGCCTCCATCGTCGTCACCCCGCAGATCTTGGCCAGGATGGTCATGGAGCGCATTGGCCACGGCGGCTGCGGCAAGACAACGCCTGTCGGTAACTTCCCGCGATTTCGGGCGTTTAGACGCCCATGCCGCAGGGCTCTGAACGCTACGACCGGTTCCGCCAGCGCGCGCGCAGCGCCGCGCGACGCATGGACCAGCGCTTGCGAAAGACCACCGACCGGCTGCAGGAATGGAAGCGCGCGCGGATCGACCCGCCGCTGAGGCCCGCCTACGCCGCCGTGGCGCCCGCCGCGGCGCGCTACCGGGACTGGCGCGACCGCTTCATGGCTTCGGAGTTCGCCCCCGCGCCCCTGTCGAGGCCCGGCAAGGCGGAATACTGGACCCTGGGCCTGTTCGCCGCCTTCCTGCTGAGTGTCCTGCTGTTCCTGGCGTGGTTCGACTGGAACTATCTGCGCGGGCCGATCGGCAACTACGCCTCTGAGCGCTTCAACCGCGACATCGAGATCGCCGGCGACCTCGATGTCGACGTCCTGCGTTGGAGCCCCGAGATCCATGTCGAAGGCCTGAGGATCGGCGGCCCGGACTGGGCGGACGAGCGGGACACGGCCGACATCGCGGAGCTGGATGTCGCGATCCGCTTCCTGCCGCTGCTGACCGGGAACATCGAACTGCCCTCCATCCAGGCCACCAACGCTGAGGTGGTGCTGATCGAGGACGCCGAGGGCCGCCAGAGCTGGGTCCTGGGCGGCGACGAAGCCAGCGAGGACTCCGCCAATCTGCCCGTCATCCAGCGACTGATCGTCGAGGACGGCCGGCTGATCTACGAGAATGCGCGCCGGCGCATCACACTGAATGCCACGGTCAACGCCACCGAAACCGCCACCCCCGGCGAGGGCGGCTTCCAGCTGGTCGGCGAGGGCACGCTGAACGGCAATCCTCTCACGCTTACGGTCACAGGTGGGCCCTTGATCCACGTCGAGCGCGACCAGCCCTACGCCTTCGACGCCTCGCTGCGAGGTGGCGGCACGGTGGTCACCGCCGAGGGCTCGATCAACCGTCCCTTCGACCTGCGCTACTTCCAGGCCGACATCACTGCGCGCGGACAGGACCTCGCCGACGCCTATTACCTGACAACCGTGCCATTCCCCAACCCCCCGCCCTACCGGCTGAACGGCCGGCTGAGCCGCGACGAGGAGACCTGGAGCTTCAACGACTTCACGGGCCGCGTCGGCGACTCCGACCTCTCGGGCGACGTCGAGGTCTCCAAGCCGGGCGAGCGCCGCCTGGTCGAGGCGACGCTGCGTTCCACGTCACTGGATCTCGACGACCTGCTGGCCCTGACCGGCGCCCCGCCGGACACGGGAGAGACCGCCTCGGCCGAGCAGGAGGCCACGGCGGGTCAGCTGCGCTCGCAGGGCCGGCTTCTGCCCGACGCGCCCCTGTTCGTGGAGCGGCTGCGCACCATGGACGCCCGAGTCGACTTCCGCGCCACCTCGGTGCGCCGGAACGAGCTGGCCGTCCGCGCCGTGCGGCTGGGCGTGAATCTCGATCAGGGCGTCCTGGATCTCGACCCCATCGCCTTCGACTTCGCCTCAGGCCGGCTGAACGCCACGGCCCGGATCGATGGTTCGCGGGACGTCCCCTACACCACCCTCGACGCTCGCCTGACCGGCTATCCGATCCAGACCATCGTGCCGGCGGTGGGCGGCTCCCAGCCCATCTCGGGCGCCATCACCGCGCGGGCGCGGCTGGAGGGGCCGGGGGCCTCGGTGCACCGGTTCGCGTCGAACTCGTCCGGGACCATCAGCGTGGTCATGCCGCGCGGCGAGATGCGCCAGGCCTTCGCCGAGTTGCTCGGCATCAATGTCGGCGCGGGCCTGTTCCGGCTCTTGTCGGGCGACCATTCGCCGACGCCGGTACGCTGCGCGGTGGCGGACTTCCGTGTCTCCGGCGGGACGGCCACGGCCCGGACTCTGGTGGTCGACACGGGCGTCGTCCTGGTCAACGGCTCGGGCACGGTGGACCTGGGGTCAGAGCGGATGAACCTGCGTCTCGACGGCGAGACCAAGGAGCCGCGCCTGCTGCGCGTCTGGGCCCCGATCACGGTGAACGGCCCGATCCGTCGGCCGGGGCTCGGCGTCGAGGGCGGCGAGGTGGCGGCCCAGGTCGGCATCGCCGCGGCGCTCGGCGCCCTGGTCAGCCCGCTGGCCGCCATCCTGCCCTTCGTGGACCCGGGCCTGGCCGAGGACGCCGACTGCGGCGCCCTGATCGCTTCAGCCGGCTAGTTAGGACTGCATCGTCCAGCCCTCGACGCCCATGGCCGCCTGGCGGACGGCTTCCGAGCGCGTCGGGTGCGGGTGGCAGATGCGCGCCAGGTCTTCGGACGAACCGCCGAAGGCCATGAGCACGCAGGCTTCACCGATCAGCTCGCCCGCCTGCGGTCCGAAGATGTGCACCCCGAGCACACGGTCAGTAGCCGCGTCGGCCAGCACCTTCGCGAAACCCTCGGTCTCATGATTGATCTTGGCGCGTGAGTTGGCCGCGAAGGCGAACTTGCCGACCTTGTAGGCGACGCCGGCTTCCTTCAGCTGCTCCTCGGTCTTGCCGACCCAGGCCACCTCCGGCGCCGTGTAGACCACGGAGGGCACGAGGTCGTAGTCGACGTGTCCGGCCTTGCCGGCGATCAGTTCGATGCAGGCGACAGCGTCCTCCTCGGCCTTGTGGGCCAGCATCGGGCCGTGGGTCACGTCGCCGATCACCCACAGACCTTCCGCGATCCGGAAGTGTTTGGCCTCGATGAAGCCGCGCTTGTCCGGCGTGACGCCGACGGTCTCGAGCCCGAGCCCTTGGGTGTACGGACGCCGCCCGATGGCCACCAGCACCGCGTCGGCGGTCAGCGTCTCGGCCGCGCCGCCCTTGGCCGGCTCCACCGTCAAGGTGACCGTCTCGCCCTCGACCTTCGCGGCGGTGACCTTCGCCCCGAGCTTGAACTTCATGCCCTGCTTGGTGAGCGCCCGCTGGAAGGTGCGCGCGGTCTCGCCGTCCATGCCCGGCGTGATGCGGTCGAGGAACTCGACCACCGTCACCTCGGCGCCCAGCCGGCGCCAGACCGAACCCAGCTCCAGCCCGATGATGCCCGCGCCGATGACGACCAGCTTCTTCGGGACAGCCGGCAGCGAAAGCGCCCCGGTCGAGTCCACGATCCGGCCCTCGACGAAGTCCACGCCCGGCAGCGGCGTCGGCTCCGAGCCGGTGGCGATGACGATGTGACGGGTCTCCAGCGTCGACTTCGCGCCGTCGGCGGCCTCGACCTCGACCTTGCCCTGCCCGGCGATACGGCCACGGCCTTTGATCCAGTCGACCTTGTTCTTCTTGAACAGGAACTCGATGCCGCGCGTCAGGGCGGCGACGCTCTCGTCCTTCGAGGCCATCATCTGCCCAAGGTTCAGCCTGGGCGCGACGTCGATTCCGATCTTGGCGAACTCGCCCTGGGCCTGATCGTAGAGCTCCGAGGCATGCAGCAGGGCCTTTGAAGGCATGCAGCCGACGTTCAGGCAGGTCCCGCCCAGCGTCCCGCGC
>CBIHLR010000037.1:0-15555 GCA_966210875.1 uncultured Brevundimonas sp.
AGGCCCATGACCTCGCCGGTCGAGCGCATCTCGGGGCCCAGCACCGTGTCGACGCCGGCGAAGCGGGCGAAGGGGAAGACGGCCTCTTTCACCGCGATATGGTCGTAGGGCTTGTCGGCCAGGCCGAAGGACTTCAGCGGCACGCCGGCCATCACCTTGGCGGCGATGGCGGCGATCGGCTGGCCGATGGTCTTGGCCACGAAGGGCGCGGTCCGGGAGGCGCGCGGATTGACCTCCAGCACGAAGATGCGCGGCTCGGCGCTGTGCGGCTCCTCGATGGCGAACTGGACGTTCATCAGGCCGCGCACCTTCAGGGCCCGGGCCATGGCCTCGGTCTGGCGCTTCAGCTCGGCGACCGTCTCCGCCGACAGCGAGTGGGGCGGCATGGAGCAGGCGCTGTCGCCCGAGTGAACCCCGGCCTCCTCGATGTGCTCCAGCACCCCGGCCACGAAGACCGTCTCGTCGTCGCACAGGGCGTCGACGTCCACCTCGGTGGCGCGGTTCAGATAGTGGTCGATCAGCACCGGGTCGTCGCCCGACACCCGCATGGCCTCGCCGACGTAGCGGTCCAGCTGCTCGCGGTCGTGGACGATGACCATGCCGCGGCCGCCCAGCACGTAGGACGGGCGCAGCACGACCGGATAGCCGACCTCGTCCGCCTTGTCGGCGGCTTCCTGGGCCGAGCGGGCCAGGCCGTTGGGCGGCTGCATCAGGCCGATGTCGTGCAGCATGACCTGGAAGCGCTCGCGGTCCTCGGCCAGGTCGATGGAGTCGACGCTGGTGCCCAGGATCGGCACGCCGTCCTCCTCCAGCGCATGGGCCAGCTTCAGCGGGGTCTGGCCGCCGAACTGCACGACGACGCCCAGCAGCTCACCCTTCGAGCGCTCGACGTCGATCAGCTCCAGCACGTCCTCGGCGGTCAGGGGCTCGAAATAGAGGCGGTCCGAGGTGTCGTAGTCGGTCGAAACGGTCTCGGGGTTGCAGTTGACCATGATGCTCTCGACGCCGATCTCGTCGAAGGCGAAGGCCGCGTGGCAGCAGCAGTAGTCGAACTCAATGCCCTGGCCGATGCGGTTGGGACCGCCGCCGAGGATCACGGCCTTGCGGCGATCCGAGGGGTCGGCCTCGCAGTCCGGGACCTGGCCCAGCGCGCCCGTCTCGTAGGTCGAGTACATGTAGGCGGTGGCCGAGGCGAACTCGGCGGCGCAGGTGTCGATGCGCTTGAAGACCGGGCGGACGCCTTGCGTCCGACGGCCCTCGCGGATCGCCTTTTCGGGCGTCCCGGTGAGTTTCGCCAGCCGCGCGTCGGAGAAGCCCATGGCCTTCAGCTTCGCGAAGGTCGGCGCGGGGTCGATCCAATCGTCCGGTCGGGGACAGTCGCCGAAGTCAAATTTCTCCGGGTGAACCCGCTCCTGATATTCGACCCGCCCATCGTGTCCAACCGGGTCGTAGTCGCGAATCCCGTAGGCGCGGACGTGGCCTTCCATGCGGACGATGTCGGCGATCTGGCGCAGGAACCAGGGCTCGTAGTCGCAGGCGCTCTGGACCTCCTCGACCGTCAGGCCGTGGCGGAAGGCCTGGGCGATGACGCGGATGCGGTCGGGCGTGGGCCGACCAAGTGCGCGGATCACGGCCTCGCGGGCCGAGACGCCGTCTTCCGAGCCCGCGACGCCCTCGATCTCGATCTCGTCGAAGCCGGTCAGGCCGGTCTCGAGGCCGCGCAGCGCCTTCTGCATCGACTCCTGAAAGGTCCGGCCGATGGCCATGACCTCGCCCACCGACTTCATCGAGGTGGTCAGATAGGGCTCGGACCCCGGATACTTCTCGAAGGCGAAGCGGGGGATCTTGGTCACGACGTAGTCGATCGACGGCTCGAAGCTGGCCGGGGTGACCTGGGTGATGTCGTTGGTGAGTTCGTCGAGCGTGTAGCCGACGGCCAGGCGGGCGGCGACCTTGGCGATCGGGAAGCCGGTGGCCTTGGAGGCCAGGGCCGAGGACCGCGACACGCGCGGGTTCATCTCGATGACGACCATGCGGCCGTCCTTCGGATTGATGGCCCACTGGACGTTCGACCCGCCGGTCTCGACCCCGATCTCGCGCAGTACGTTGATCGAGCCCGTGCGCATGCGCTGGTACTCTTTGTCCGTCAGCGTCAGAGCCGGGGCGACCGTGATGGAGTCGCCGGTGTGGACGCCCATGGGGTCCACGTTCTCGATGGAGCAGATGATGATGCAGTTGTCCGCCTTGTCGCGGACGACCTCCATCTCGAACTCCTTCCAGCCGAGGACGGACTCCTCGATGAGGACCTCGGTGGTCGGCGACAGGTCGAGGCCGCGCTCGACGATCTCGCGGAACTCCTCGACGTTGTAGGCGATGCCGCCCCCGGTGCCCGCCAGGGTGAAGCTGGGCCGGATGATGGCGGGCAGGCCGACGAAGGCGAGCGCGTCTTCGGCCTCGTCGATGTGGTGGATGGCCTTGGAGCGCGGGCTCTCGAGACCGAGCTTGTCCATGGCGTCGCGGAATTTCTGGCGGTCCTCGGCCTTGTCGATGACCTCGGCGCGGGCGCCGATCATCTCGACGCCGTGGCGGGCCAGCGCGCCGGAGCGTTCGAGCGCCAGCGCGGTGTTCAGCGCCGTCTGGCCGCCCATGGTGGGGAGCAGGGCGTCGGGCTTTTCGCGGGCGATGATCTTCTCGACGATCTCGGGCGTGATCGGCTCGATGTAGGTCGCGTCGGCGACCTCCGGATCGGTCATGATCGTGGCCGGGTTCGAGTTGACCAGGATGACCCGATAGCCCTCGGCCTTCAGCGCCTTGCACGCCTGGACGCCCGAATAGTCGAACTCGCACGCCTGACCGATGACGATCGGCCCGGCGCCGATGATCAGGATCGAGGAGATGTCGGTCCGCTTGGGCATGTAATCGCGCGCGCTCTGTGGTCGCGCTGACGGGGTCCGCGCGTCCGGTTCGGGTCGGGTTGAAGGCTAAGAGGCGCGTTTAGACAGGCTTGCCCCCCACCGCAAGCGGCGCCCCGGAACATTCGCCCGATGCCGCGGTTCTGCGGACAAGGCGGCGTTGGATGACCGCCCCACAAACCAGATAGGGAGCTTCCGCCGATGACCGGGAACAATCAGATGAATCAGGACCAGGACCGCCTGCGCCAGCAGCAGGACCAGGGCCGTCAGGACCCGCAGGCCGGCTCCGGCCTCGGCGTCCAGGGCGAGGATCGGAGCTTCGGCTCCGAAGGCCGCACCGACGACGAACGGTCGCAGGGCGCGAGCGCGACCCTGTCGCCGAACCAGGGCGGCACGGTCGGGCAAGGCGGCGGCGTGGACAACGCCGACTTCGCCGCTTCGGGCGGCACGCGCGAGCAGAACCTCGGCCGGTCTGACCAGGCCGGCACGGGCGCGACCCCCGAAGGCGGCGTGCAGAAGGACCGCGGCTAGCGCCAACCCAGGCTAGTTGTGGTTCACAGGCGGCGGGCCCGGTCAGCAAGCCGGGCCCGCCGTGCTGACCGATAGCGGTCTGCAGAACCGCTACAGATAACTCAGCCACCAGTCCTTGCGGCGGCTCTTCAGGTCGCCGAACCAGCGGCAGGCCGGATAGAGGATGGCCAGCACCAGGATCCAGACGGCGTAGACCCAGAACAGGTTGAAGCCCCAACCCGCCGCGATCAGCCGCGACGGATCGGCCATGACGTTCTGGAACAGGCCGAAGGGATGGCCCATGGCCATGCCGACCGCGACCATCAGCAGGTGGGCCAGCAGGATGTGCCCGACATAGACGAAGAAGGGCACGCGGCCGTAGGTCGTGAACAGGCCGGCGACCGGACCCTTGAGCTTCTCCAGCCAGGGCATGATCGCCAGGGCCGGCCCCAGCGTCATCAGCACATAGAGCAGGGACGGCGGGTATTTGGTCGTGTCGAGGTAGTCGCCGACGGTGCGCAGGGCGTTCGACTGGCCGGTCCAGAGATTGGCGTCGCCGTAGAGGTTCGTGGCCCGGATGATCAGGAAGGCCGCGATCATGCCGAGCCCCAGCCAGGTGAGGAACCGGGCCCGCTCTTCCTCGGGCGCGAGAAAGACGGCGCCCAGGCCATAGCCGACGGCCATGACGCCGATCCAGGGCAGGAGGGGATAGGCCACGAAGGCGAGGAACTGGCCGCTGTCGGAAATGATCGGACCGGGGTCGTGCAGGACCATCCAGAGCCAGTCGAACTGGCCGAAGTCCTGCGGTGTCAGCGGATCGAGCAGGTTGTGTCCGACGAGGATCAGCAGGCCGACGGCTAAAACCGCCACGCGCGGCAGCCAGACCAGCGCGGCCAGCACCACCATCGAGGCGCCGATGGCCCAGATGACGATCAGCGCCAGGCCCGGAATGGCGAAGTTCCATGCCCAGTTGATGAGGGTGAATTCCAGCAGGATCAGCCACAGGCCGCGCGTCAGCAGGAAGCGGGACAGCTGCCCCCGGCTGTCGGCGCGCGCGCCGTAGAGGAAGGCCGAGACGCCGGCCAGGAAGACGAAGACCGGGGCGCAGAAATGGGTGATCCAGCGCGTGGCGTAGAGCCAGACCGAAGTCTGCTCGACGTCCAGCGGGTTCATGGTGAAGGCCGCGGCGTGGAAGTAGTCCCGCACGTGGTCCAGCGCCATCAGGACGATGACGATCCCGCGCAGGATGTCGATCGAACGGATGCGGCCGATTCCGTCGATGGGCCGCGCGGGCTCAGGCTCGAGCGCAAGCACCGGCCGCGCCAACGCCGATCGTGCCATGGAAGCCCCCTCCGCCCCGCTGGAAACGCGACGTTACGTCAAGCGAGCGGGCGGTGGAAGCCGCGCGGTTCGTGCTCCTCGGGGTCGCGCCGCGAGCACGTCTGCGTCAGGGCCAGCGGGTGAAGCCCTCGCTCAGCCAGTAGACGACGGGCAAGGCCAGCAGCGCGATCGCGGCAACGCCTGCGGCCACGCTGCCGAGGATAATCAGAGACTTCAGGGCGAGCGTCTTCATTCGGCAAGCCTCGCCCAGGTTACCGGGGGTGGCAAGCGCCGGCGTTACTCGCCTACGACGCCCCCTACCGCGCCGCGTCCATCATCCGGGCGAAGCGCTCGAAGAGGTAGAGGCTGTCGGTCGGCCCAGGCGAGGCCTCGGGGTGGTGCTGGACGCTGAACACCGGCCGGTCCTTGAGCGCGATGCCGCAGTTGGTGCCGTCGAAGAGCGAGACGTGGGTCTCGGTCACGGCCTCGGGCAGGCTGTCGCGGTCGACGGTGAAGCCGTGATTCATCGAGACGATCTCGACCTTGCCGGTGGTCAGGTCCTTCACCGGATGGTTCGCGCCGTGGTGGCCCTGGTCCATCTTGACGGTCCTGGCGCCCAGCGCGAGCGCCAGCATCTGGTGGCCCAGGCAGATGCCGAAGACGGGCTTGCCGCTGTCGACCAGCTTGCGGATTTCAGGAACGGCGTAGTCGCCGGTCGCGGCCGGGTCGCCCGGGCCGTTGGACAGGACGACGCCGTCGGGGTTTCGGGCCAGCACCTCTTCCGCCGTGGTGTCGGCGGGGACGACGGTGATCTCGGCGTCGATGCCGGAGAGCGCGCGCAGGATGTTGCGCTTCACGCCGTAGTCGAGGACCACCACGCGATAGGGACGTTCGGGCTTCGGCTGGGCGTAGCCGTGGGGCCACTCCCACAGGCCCTCCGTCCAGGAGAAGCTCTGGCGGGTCGAGGCGTCCTTGGCGAGGTCGAGGCCGACGAGGCCGGTCCACTCGCGCGCCTGGGCGACCAGGGCGTCGAGGTCGAAGCGGCCGTCCGGGTCGTGGGCGATGACCGCGTGCGGCGCGCCCTTGTCCCGGATCAGCTTGGTCAGGGCGCGGGTGTCGACGCCGGCCAGGCCGATGACGCCCCGGCGCTTCATCCAGGCGTCAAGGTCGGAATCGGCGCGCCAGTTGGCGGGGTCGGTCGGAAGATCGCGGAAGATGGCGCCGCGCGCCGAAGTGTCGGAGCCGCCGCCGATCTGCTCGATGTCCTCGACGTTGGTCCCGGTGTTGCCGACGTGCGGGAAGGTGAAGGCCAGGATCTGGCTCATGTACGACGGGTCGGTCAGGATCTCCTGATAGCCGGTCATGGCGGTGTTGAAGACGACCTCGCCGAGCGCCGAGCCGGTCGCGCCGACGCCGACGCCCTGCAGGATGGTCCCATCGGCCAGGGCCAGGACGCCGGTGGCGCCTTCGAGAAGCTGGGTCATGGCCATCCTCCTATCCGCGAATCCCGGCGAACAAACGGCCGCGTGACTAGGGGTGCGGCAGGGGCGCCGTCAACGCACTATTCCGGGATGCGCTGTCCGTCCCAGGCGAAAACGCCGCCGCTGTCGGTCGGCTGCAGGCCGTCGATCACTTCGAGCAGTCTTTGGGCCGAATAGGCGGGGGTGAAAAGCCGGTTCTCGGGCACGCCCTTCTGGAAGGGCGAGCTGAGCGCCGTGTCGACCGTGCCGGGGTGCAGGCCGGCGACGATCGCCTGCGGATGGGTGCGGGCCGTCTCGATGGCGAGGTTGCGCAGCAGCATGTTGAGCGCCGCCTTGGACGCCCGATAGCTGTGCCAGCCGCCCAGCCGGTTGTCGCCTATGGAGCCGACCCGGGCCGAGAGGGCGGCGAAGACGGCGCGGCGGTCCCTCGGCATCAGCGGCAGGAGGTGCTTTGCGACCAGGGCCGGGCCGACCGCGTTGATCCGGTAGTCGCGCAGCAAGTGCTCGGCGTCGAGCGCCCGCAGGGAGCGTTCGGGCTGGCGGCCGGAGTGGAGCACGCCGGTGGCGACGATTATGAGCTCGGGCGGCGGGCCCTCTGCGATGTGACGCGCGGCGGCCGCGATGCTGGCCTCGTCCTCCAGATCGAGGCCGGTCGCGGAGCGGGACAGGGCGTGGACCGTCTTGAACCGGCCTGAGCCGGTGAGCCGCTCCGCCAGCGCCGAGCCTATGCCGCCGCTCGCGCCGATGACGACGGCTGAGGTCACGCGGCGTCCGCTGGCGAACGGCGAACGAAGAGCCACGCGACCGAGGTCAGGGCGAAGAAGCCGAGCGTGATCCAGATCAGGGTCACGCCCGAAGCCGCCACGGCCCAGGCGCAGAAGCCGAGGCTGATCAGGGCGGCCAGCCGCCAGCGCCAGGACGAGGTGAAGCGCATCAGGGCCAGCGCGCACAGCACATAGGCGACCAGGATCAGGACGGTGGTCATGCCGATCAGCAGGCCGAACTGGTCGGCCATGTTGGGCTGAGCCGACAGGATGGCGATCAGGCTCATCAGGGCGGCGTGGATGAGCGGGTTGGAGGCGGGCGTCCGCTCGCCGGCGCCGAACACGCCCGGCAGGAAGCCGCGGCGGGCGGCCGAGCGGGCGGTCTCTCCGGTCAGCATGATCCAGCCGCCCAGGGTGCCCATGGCCTTGGCGATGGCGCAGACGGCGACGAAGCCGGCCGCCGCGGCCCCCATCACCCGTCCAGCCAGGTCCGCGAAGGGGCTGGTCGAGGTGGCGAGGTCGGACGCCGGGATGACGCCGAACACCGCCACGCTGGCGGCGATGTAGACGACGGCGGCGAGCAGCACGCCGCCCAGCGTCGCGCGGCCCACGTCCCGCTCGGGATCCTTGAGCCGCGCCGCCAAGACGCCGGCGCTCTCGACGCCCAGGAAGGCCCAGAAGATCAACGCCAGCGAGGCGGGCACGCTGGACGTCAGCGGCACGTCGGCCGGATTCCAGGACGCGGAGAACACCTCGGGCTGGAAGGCGGCGAAGCCCGCCACGATGGCGATGACCAGCGGCGCCAGGCCGATCAGGAGCGTCGCGCCGCCGAAGCGGGCCACGATCCGCGCGCCGCCCATATAGGCCAGGGTCATCAGGCAGATGAGGCCGACGTTGCTGAGCGCGCCCGCCCAGCGGCCCTCGAGCGCCGGGAAGAAGTAAGCGAGGTAGCCGGTCGCCGCGACGGCGATGGCGCAGTTGCCGACCCAGCCGGCCGCCCAGTAGGCCAGCGAGGCCTGATAGCCGAAGAAGCGGCCGAGCCCTTCGCCGGCATGGTCGGTCAGGCCGTCGGCCTGCGGCCTGAGGCGGCCCAACCCGGCGAACATCACCGCCAGCGCCAGCGCGCCGATCGAGGCGACGATCCAGCCGATCAGGCTGGAGCTGCCCACCGGCGCCAGGGTCGAGGGGAGCAGATAAACCCCCGAGCCGATCATGTTTCCGGCCACCAGCAGGGCGGCGAGGCCCCAGCCGAGCTTCTTCTGGGATGTCATCGGTGGGCCTCCGCGATGCGGCTCTGGAACCAGGCCACGCCGGCCTCGTGGGTGGGGCTGAGCACGCCGGTGTCGTAGGCGCCGGCGGACAGGTTCTTCTGGACGGCCTCGCAGATGGAGGCGTCCTCGGCGGTGAGGCGGTCCGACGCCTCAAGCGCATCGGCCAGCGCGTCGGGGCCATCGTCGCGCAGGAAGAGGTAGTCGAGCCGCGTGCGGCCGGGGCCGTCGGGGACCATCCGCTCGATCATGGCGCCGTCGCGATAGACGTTGACCGCCAGGTTCGGCCACAGCCAGCCCCACAGCCCGGCCTGGGGCCCGCCGCTGTTGGCCGCGGATTCCTGGATGACCAGTTCGCCATCGACCCAGACGCGGTAGTCGGCGCCCAGTTCCTGGGTCAGAACCGGGTGGACGGCGGGGATGTGGTAACTCTCCAGGTAGTTCTCGGCGTAGACCTTCCAGTCACAGGCCAGGTTGTGGGTCCGTTTCAGGGCCGGGCGAGGGATGGACAGGCCGCGCTCGCTCATCAGCCGCTCCAGCGAGGCGACGTGCTCAGCCAGGGGCGGTCCGTTGTCGGCCAGGCTGCCGAAGACCAGGCCGCGCCAGACATCCAGCCGCAACTGAAACAGGCCAAGCTCGCGCGGGTCGAACCCCTCGGCCGGGCCGAAGCCGACCGCCGACCGAAGGCGACCTTCCAGCGTATAGCGCCAGCCGTGATAGCGGCAGACTAGTTCGCCCTCGCAGCGGCCCGAGGCCCCCTCGACCAGAGGCCCGGCCCGGTGGCGGCAGACGTTGTGGAAGCCGCGCAGGGCCCCGTCCTTGCCGCGCATCATCATCAGCCGATGGCCGGCGATCTCGGCGGCGACCCAGTCGCCCGGCTCGGGCGCCTCGGCCTCGTGGCCCAGGAACAGCCAGGCGCGGCCGAACACGGCCTGACGCTCGCGGGCGTAGGCGTCCGGGTCGCCATAGAGGCGGGCGGGCAGAGTGCGCTGCATCGGCGGAGCTAGGCCCGCCGGGGCCGGGGCGTCAATCAGGCGGTGACGGCGACGCGCTCGCACATGACGGCGTGGGTAGCCCCGGCCGCCGCGGCCTCTTCGGCCAGGGAGGCGGGCAGGCCCAGGACCATGACCGACGGCGCGACGCGGCGGGCGGCGACCATGACCTGCTGCGCGCACTGGCGGCCGATGGCCGTGTCGAAGTCCAAGCCCGTCAGGTCGAGCGACACGCCCTTCAGGCCGGCGCCTTCCAGCTGGTGCAGGGCCGAGAGGTCCGGAGCCGCGCGCAGCAACAGGCCGCGCTCCTGCGCCTCGATGTGCGAGGTGCAGTTGTCCAGCGTATCCGCGTCCAGGTCCGGCGGTGGAGCCAGGACCTCGACCAGCAGGCGCGTCGCCTCCGGGCGCCCCTCGAGACCCGCGTAGAGCAGGGCGAAGCGGCCGCGGGGGCTGGCGATCGTCGACCAGCAGACCGGCGAAACTACCGCGCCGGGACCGGCCTGGGTGAGCAGCTCCAGCCCTCGCGCTAGGGTGGCGGCGTCCAGCTTCATAACATCGGCCGGCTCCAGCCTCGGCTTTCCGCCTCCGAACGGGCCCGAAACGGGAAAGGCGCGGCTGAGGGAGCGGCTCAGGTGCACACCCGCCTGGGCGCGGCGTCTGAGGTCGAACAGCGGCCGCGCGGTGAGCCGGACGCTGAGCTCGACACGGCCGGCGATGAAGGGAAAGGCCAGGCTGTCGGCGGGCGCCGGCGGGGCGAAGGAGCGAGCCTCGGGCGAGACCCGCCGATCGTCGGGACGCCGTCCGTCATCGTAGGACTGGGCGTAGGGAGCATGCAGTTCGGGCATGGCCGACTTCCGTTCGTACTCGGCTTCCCCCTTCGGCCGATGAGGTTACAAGACAGGCCAGAATGCGCGCGCAAGTCTGGCTGATCGGTCAACGAACAGGGTGAACGCTTGGCGACGTGAATCGGTTGATCTAAGGCCGTCGCCCGACCGGAGCCCGCCCATGCCCATCACGACCGTCGGCCTCGATGCCGACGACACCCTCTGGCACAACGAGACCTTCTTCCGGCTGACCCACGACCGCTTCGCCGACCTGCTGGCCGAGCACGGCGACCGGGAGACTATCGAGGCGCGGCTCGCCGAGGTGGAGGGGCGCAACCTTCGGCTCTACGGCTACGGCATCAAGGGCTTCACCCTCTCGATGCTCGAGACGGCGATGGAGCTGTGCGACGGGGCGGCTCCGCCCGAGGTGGTGCGCGAGATCCTGGCGGCGGGCCGGGAGATGCTGGGCCATCCGGTCGAGCCCCTGCCGGGCGTCGACGATTGCCTGAACGCGTTGTCGGAGCGGTATCGGCTGGTGTTGGTGACCAAGGGCGATCTGCTGGACCAGGAGCGCAAGCTGGCCGCCTCGGGGCTCGGCGACCTGTTCGCCGGGGTGGAGATCGTTTCGGAGAAGACGGCGGCGACCTACCGCACCGTCTTCGCCCGCCATGGCACCGGTCCGGACGACGCGGTGATGGTAGGCAACTCACTGAAGTCCGACGTCATCCCGGCGCTTGAGGCCGGCGCCTGGGCTGCGCACGTGCCCTATCACATCACCTGGGCCCACGAGATGGCCGACGCCCCGTCCGGGCACCCGCGCTTTCGCGTGCTGGACACCATCGCCGACCTGCCGGCCTGGCTCGAAGCGGTTCAGGCCGCGGCGGACTCGACGGACTGAGCCGACAGGGCTTCGCCGATGGCGTTCAGCAGGATCGGGGCGGTGATCGGCTTGGTCAGGTGGGCGTCGGCGCCGGCGGCGAACGACGCCTCCGCGTGTTCGGGCAGGGCGTTGGCCGTCAGCATCAGGATCGGCGCGCGTTGAAGGCCGAGCGCCGCTTCGCGGCCTCGCATGGCGCGCACGGCGGTCAGGCCGTCCATGACCGGCATCTGCATGTCCATCAGGACGACGTCGAAGCTGGCGGCCTCGAAGGCCGCCACGGCCTCGGCGCCGTTCTCGACGGAAACGAGGTCGCACTCCACCTGCGACAGGATGAGCTCGACCACCTTGCGGTTGGTCGGGTGGTCGTCGGCCATGAGGATGCGCACGGGCCGTTGTTCGGTCTCGGCCTCGAGAGCGGCGGAAACCGGCTGTTCGGTCTCCATGACCGGCGCGGGCGGCTGAACCGCCGCCATCGGCAGGGGCAGGTCCACCCAGAAGGTCGAGCCTTCGCCAGGCGCGGAGCCACAGCCGATCTCCCCGCCCATACGCTCGACCAGATGGCGTGCGATGGCCAGGCCCAGACCCGTGCCGCCGAAGCGACGGGTGATCGAGCCGTCCGCCTGCTGGAACCGGCCGAACATCCGGTCCTCGTCGCCCGCGTCGAAGCCGACCCCCGTATCCCGCACGGTGAAGCGCACGCGTTCGGGTCCAGCCTCGACCACGAGACGAACCTCACCGGCCTGGGTGAACTTGACGGCGTTGCCGAGCAGGTTGCCCAGCACCTGCTTGAGCCGGACGCAGTCGCCGAAGCGCGTCGCCTCGAACTCGCCGTGCGTGTCGAGCACGAAGCCCAGGCCCTTGCCTTCGGCCTGGATGCGCGCCAGCGCGGCGGAGGCGCGCACCGTGTCGCCGAGCGCGAAATCCTCGGGTTCGACCTCCATGCCGCCGGCCTCGATGCGGGCGAGGTCGAGGATGTCGGACAGCAGGCGCTCGAGCGTCAGACCCGACGAGCGGATGATCTCGGCCATCTCACGCTCGCGGTCTCCATGTGCGGTCTGCGCCAGCAGGCCGGCCATGCCGACGACGCCGTTCAGGGGCGTGCGGATCTCGTGGCTCATGTTGGCGAGGAATTCGCTCTTGGCTCGGTCGGCGGCGCGCGCCTCGGCGACCGCGAGGTTGCGCTGGGCCAGCACCGCCGCGACCGGCAGGGTCGCCAGCGGCAGCATGGCCAGGCCGAGCTGAAGGTGGAAGAGTTCGCTGCGGATATTGGGGTCCGTCGCGGCGACGGTGCCGAAGCCCATGAGGTTCAGGCCGACCGCGACGATGCCGGCCCACAGGACGGCCGTCGCCGCGCCCAAGACGCCGAAACGCAGCGTGGCCCAGATCGCCAGCGGCGCGATCAGCGCCAGCTGTCCGGCGTCCGCGCGAACCAGGAGGAAGCAGGCGAGGCCGATGGCGGCGAGCAGGCCGCCCGCCTCCGCCGTGTTGCGCCAGCCCTCCAGGCGGCCGAGGCGCTGGCGGCTGAGGACCATTCCGAACGGCACGATGATCATCATGCCGAGCGCGTCGGCGGAGAAGTAATCCCACCAGACCGCCCAGGCGTTGCCGGCGCCGAGGCCGGTCATGACCGGCACCGCGCAGGCGGCCGCGACCGCGGGGGCGATGAGCGCGACGCAGGCGAGGAAGGCGATCAGCGGCCAGGGCTGGGTCAGGTCCTTCCCCGCCAACTGGAACCGCCAGAGCAGGAGCATGGCCAGCCCCAGCTCGACCATATTGGTGAGCGACAGCACCGCTGCGCCCAGCGCCGGGGCGCCCGCGAACATGATGGCCACGATCATGCCGAGATAGGCGGCCAGGGCCGCCGATGCCTTCCAGCGCCAGTCCTGAGGTCCGCGCAGCAGGCACAGCAGGACCAGCGCATTTGTCGGCCAGATGGCCGTGAGCGCGCCGAAGCTGCTCCAGGCCACGGCCGCGACCGACACGGCGGTGGTCATGACCCCCACCATGACGACGCCCAGCGCCAGGGCGATCACCCTGACAAAACCCGGTGGATTGGCGGTGTGAGCGTTCAATCCGGCCCCCCGATACTGAGGGGGAACTCTAGGGGTCTTCCCTAAAGGCCGGTTTAATGACGGAAAGTTCAGGCGGCGGACGCTCCGCCGCCTGACCCGGTCGTCAGAGCACCCCGATCATGCTGGCGACCAGCGGGTGGCGCACGATGTCCTGCTCGGCCAGGCGCACCACGGTGATGTCGTCAACCTGCTCCAGCCGCTCGGCGACCGAGGCCAGGCCAGAGAGTTCGGGCAGCAGGTCGGACTGGTGCGGGTCGCCGGTGACAACCATGGTCGAATGCCAGCCCAGCCGCGTCAGCAGCATCTTGAGCTGGACGTAGGTGCAGTTCTGGGCCTCGTCGATGACCACGAAGGCGTTGTTCAGGGTGCGGCCGCGCATGTAGCCGACCGGCGCGATCTCGATCAGGCCCTCGGCCATCAGGGCCTTGACCCGCTTCATGCTGAGCCGGTCCGACAGGGCGTCGTAGAGTGGCCGCAGATAGGGGGCCAGCTTGTCCTCCATGTCGCCGGGCAGGAAGCCGATGGACTCGCCGGCCTCGACCGCGGGGCGGGAGAGCACGATGCGCCCGACCTTGCCGGCCTCCAGCGCCTCGACCGCCTTGGCGATGGCCAGGTAGGTCTTGCCGGTTCCGGCCGGGCCCAGCGCCATGACCAGGCTGCGGCTGTCGATGGCCTCCATCAGGCGGGCCTGTCCCTCGGACTTGGGCTTGATGGTCTTCAGATAGCCCTGGTCGCGGTCGTGGTCGTTGGCGCCCAGGGGCGACCAGCCGCCCCTGTCCACCGGCAGCCGGCGGATTTTCCCGTCGTCGTGACCCCGGTCGTAGCTGTCGCGGGTCTGACGCTTGAGGGCGCGCTTGGTCATCACTGTCTCCAGGACATGGGCCCGGGCGCAGGCTCAGCCTGGGCGGCGGGCAAGAAAAAGGGCGAGGCCGGAACCGGCTCGCCCTGGACGACGATGGAAGTGACGCAGATGCGGGAGGCGGGACGGCCTCGGGAGCTTGGCCCCTTCGGCGGATGGTCTCGACGGCGAACCGTACGCGACACCCCGTTCTCCTTGCCTGGCCGAAGCATTAGGCTCCGGCTACGGACCCGAAGGACTGACCTTCGAATCGCTGAACGACTCTGATGCTAACGTGGTTTACGGCAGGTTAAACCCACAAGGACTTGTGAGTTCACAGCAAAATCAGGCGTGATCGGATGAATATTTACAGCCTCGGTGACAAGAAACCTCAGCTTCCGCCCGAAGGCGAATACTGGATCGCACCCACTGCTATCGTGCTAGGCGACGTGATTCTGAAGCGGGACGCAAGCGTCTGGTTCGGTGTGGTCATCCGCGGCGACAACGACCCGATCACCATCGGCGAGCGCTCGAACATCCAGGACAATTCGGTGCTCCACACCGATCTGGGCGTGCCGCTGACCATCGGCGCCGACGTCACGGTCGGCCACAAGGCCATGCTTCACGGCTGCACCATCGGCGACAACAGCCTGATCGGCATCGGCGCCACCGTCCTCAACCGCGCCGTCATCGGCCGCAACTGCATCATCGGCGCCCACGCCCTGATCCCGGAGGGCAAGGAAATCCCTGACAACTCCCTGGTCGTCGGCGCGCCGGGCCGGGTCATCCGCGAACTAGGGCCGGAGCAGGCCGCGTTGCTGACGGCGTCGGCGGAGCACTATGTGGAGAACTGGAAGCGGTACGCGAGGGAGTTGATCGTTCTCTAAGCGATCCGGCGGCCGTCGATGGCGGCGAGGCGGAGGCTGGGCGCGCCTGGCCTGGGGGTGGCGGCGACGGCCATGCGGAGCGTGATCTCCCTGACCGGGTCGCCGAGCAGGGGCGCGAGCGGCGAGGTGGGCTGCAGCAGGCCGACCAGGCGGTCGGGCGCGCCAGAGGGGGAGAGCAGGGGGGCCACGGTGAGCTCCAGCCCGGCTTCGCGGCCGTAGCCGGTGCGACCGACGCCCACGAGCACGACCGCCGACCCCTCGCGGATGGCCTGGAGCCCGGAGCGGCGGGCGAGCGGCTGCGACGCGACGCTGAACAGGTCGGTGAAACCCGAGCCCTTCAGCCGGCGGCCGTGCAGGTCGCTGAGAAATTCGCCGGCGAGCCGGAAGGTGAAGCTCTCGCCGCGGTCCAGCACGAACAGCCGCGGCATCAGGTCGCCGACCTCGCACACGTCGAAATCCGCGCGGAACGGCACCCGGCCGTCCGCGACGGACGACCAGTACTGAATCAGCTTCTGCGTGCCGGGATGAAACACCGCGGACCTCCTGGGCCGCGCAGGCGCAAGAGGCCGGCCACGTTTGGCTAACGGAAACGAAACGCTTTCCCGGTCGAATGGCGGATCAAGGCGGCCCGTGTCCTGTGGGCGGCGCAGTGGTTTGCGAACCGGGAGTTCGGCGATGGTGCTTCGCCTCATGCTGAAGTGGAGCCTTGCGATCACGGCGGCCGTGTTCGTCTTGGCGCTGGCCGATCAGGCCAACTCCCAGGCCTGTCCGGACGAGTGTCCGCCGCCGCCCCCGCCGCCGTGCGAG
>CBIHLR010000038.1:0-15350 GCA_966210875.1 uncultured Brevundimonas sp.
CGAAATAGACCTGCTGGAAGTCGTCGATCCGGTAGAGCGTCCGCATCACCCGCTCCAGGTCGAAGCCGAGGCGGTTGGGCGACGGGTCTTCCAGGCTGAAGACGCTTTCGGTGCGCGACGACACGATCCCGGCCCCGTAGATGCGCAGACCCTGCGGCGTCTCCATCAGCCCGAACTCGACCGTGTACCAGTAGAGGCGCGCCAGGTTCTGGAGCATGCCCAGCTCGGCGGCGCGCTGGCCGCCCTTGCCATAGGCCTCCATGTAGTCGGCGAAGGTCGGATCCGTCAGCATCGGCACATGGCCGAAGACATCGTGGAAGATGTCCGGCTCCTGCAGGTAGTCCAGCTGGTCCGGCTTGCGGATGAACTGGCCTGACGGGAAGCGGCGGTTGGCCAGGTGGTCGAAGAAGACCTCGTCCGGCACCAGGCCGGGCACGGCCACCACCGTCCAGCCGGTCAGGGCCTTGAGCTTTTCGTTCATCACCCGGAAGTTGGGGATGCCCTCGCCGTGCAGGTCGAGCGCGTCCAGGCCGCGCAGGAAGGCGTCACAGGCCCGACCGGGCAGGATGCCCATCTGCCGCTCATAGAGGGTCAGCCAGGTCTGGTGCTCGACGTCGGTGTACTGGTCCCAGGCTTGATCGATCGTCCAGTCGGCGTTCGCCCCCGGGGGCGGCTCGGTGAAGACGTGTTCGAAATCGGCCATGGCGGCGGTCCTGTCCTGCGCGCGCCTGTTTAACGCGCGAGCCCTTAACGAGGAACCGCCTAGTGGAGCATGCTGGTGCGCAGACGGTAGCGCCCGTCGGCGAAACCGGAGAAGACTCTGGCCGCCGCCGGATTGCTTACCGGCGCGCCGTCGGTGTCCGGCTCGAGGTTCTGCTCGGAGATGTAGGCCGCCTGGACGTCGTCGAGGCCTTCGGCCAGCACGTGGTAGAAGGGCTGGTCGCGCGCGGGCCGCTCGGCCTCGGGGATGGCCTGCCACCAGTTGTCGCCGTGGCTGAACTCGCTGTCGACGTCGATCACGACGCCGCGCAGCGGGAAGCTCCTGTGCTTCACCAGCTGGCCGATGCTGAACTTGGCGGTTCGCGTGTTCATGCCCTGCATTGTGCAGATCGCGCCTGACGCTAGCCTGAACGGCGTATGCGGATCACTGGACAGGTTCGCGGGCGCCGCTAGGCTGGATGCGAAAACGAGCGCGGGACGCTGGGTCCCACAGCTCCGATGCAGGTTCGGGCCATGCCTGGGACTTCCGACGCGCCTTCAGGGGCCGCGCCAACCCTCTCCTCCGCCGTGGGCGGACGCCTGGAACAGCCGTGCTATGCGGCGCTGGACCTGGGCACCAACAACTGCCGGCTGCTGATCGCGCGCAAGGCCGGCGGCGGTTTTCGCATCATCGACGCCTTCTCGCGCATCGTCCGCCTGGGCGAGGGGCTCAGCCAGACCGGCGAACTGTCCGCCGCCGCCCAGGATCGCGCCATCGCGGCGCTGCAGGTCTGCGCCGACAAGATCACCCGGAGACGCGCGGTCAAGGTCCGCGCCGTCGCCACCCAGGCCTGTCGGGGCGCGGCCAACGGCGCGGCCTTCCTCGAACGTGCCGAGCGCGAGACAGGCCTCAGGCTGGAGGTCATCCCCCCGGAGGAGGAGGCGCGCCTGTCGGTGGCCGGCTGCTCCGACCTGATCGACCGGGGGTTCTCCTCGGCGATCATCCTGGATGTCGGCGGCGGTTCGACCGAGATCTCCTGGGTACGCCGGCGCGGCGGCGACGGCCGTCCGCCCGAGGTGCTGTCCTGGATGTCGGCCCCCATCGGGGTAGTGTCCCTGGCCGAGCGCTTTCCGGAGCCGGAGACCCCGACGGACGCCTGGTACGAGGCCATGGTCGGGGCCGTGGTCGAGCGCATCGCCGCCTTCGAGAGTGCGGAGCCGCACCGGGAGGCCTTCGCCGACGGCCGGGCCCAGCTGATCGGCACCTCGGGCGCCATCACCAGCCTGGCGGGATTGCACCTGGGCCTGCAGCGTTACGAGCGGTCGCGCGTCGATGGCCTGCGCATGCAGGCGCGGGAGTGCCGCGCGGTCGCCGCGCGCCTGCTGGCTACGGACCGGGCCGGCCGCGCCGGCGAGGCCTGCATCGGCCCGGACCGCGCGGATCTGGTGCTGGCCGGGGCGGCGATCCTGGAGGCGGTCCAGCGCCAGTGGCCGTGCGAGCATGTGCGCGTCGCCGACCGCGGCCTGCGCGAAGGCATGCTGCTGTCGCTGATGCAGCCGAAACGCCGTCGTCGCCGGCGGCGCTGAGGCGTCAGTAGACCTCGGACGGCAGGTCGATGTCGCAGATCGAGAAGTCCGCGCCGCGCTCGCCCCGCACCCGTTCCACCAGGCTGGCGAAGGCCTGGGAATCGGTCGCCAGCATGCGCACCCGCGGCCGATCGCCTTCGGCCATGTCCGAGGCGACGCGCACCTGGGTCATCACGTCCGGCTCGGGCACGGCCCCGGAGGGGTCGGTCCCGAACTGTAGAGCGCGAACGACATCCAGCCCGGCCACGACGCGTCCCCAGACCGTGTAGCGCTTGTCGAGCGACGGATAGGCCTGGCGCATCAGGAAGAACTGGCTGTTGGCGCTGTCGTTCTCCTCGCCGCGCGCCATGCCGGCCACGCCCGGGCAGTAGAGGCCCCACGCGTGGACCTTGCCGTCTCCGGTCTGGCTCATCAGGGCGTCGGGCTGGGTCTGGATCGGCAGGGAGCCGACAAAGCCGATGACGGCCCCCGCCGGCTGGGCCACGGGCGCGTAGGCGATGTCCGGCCCGCGCCGGAAGGTGAATTCGGCAGCCAGATCCGGATAGGCGCTCTGGCCCTCGCCCCACAGGGTGCGGTCGGCGCCGCGGCTCAAGGGATCGCCCGTCTGGGCCATGAACCAGTCGATGACCCGGTGGAAGCGCTGGTTGTCGTAGAAGCCCTCGCGCGCCAGGCGGCGGATGCGCTCGACGTGGTTCGGCGCCACCTGCGGGGCCATTTCGACCAGGATGCGGCCTCGATTGGTGTCGATGACCAGCAGGTTCTCGGCAGGCACTTCTCGCCAGTCGGTCGCCTCAATGACCGCGCCTTCCTCGGGCGGAGGCGGAGGCGGCGGGACCTCGTCCTGGGCCAGGGCCGGGGCGGCCAGGCCCAGGCAGAGAAGCGAGCTGATCAGAAGGCGCTTCATGGTCCCTCCAGGACGGGTCAGTTGGTCACTTCCGACGGCAGGGTGAGGTCGCAGACCGAGAACGAGCCGCCGCGCGCCGTGCGGCGCTCCTCGACGAGCTGGGCGAACCGCGCCGACCGCGGGTCGAGCACCCGCACCGCCGGGCGCTCGCCGGCGGGGATGTCGGAGGCGAGACGCACTCGCGTCATCCGGTCCCGCTCGGCCTCAGGCACCATGCCGCTGTTGGGATCGCCCGAGCGCAGCAGCATGATGGCGTCCATGCCGTCCACGACCCGGCCCCAGACGGTGTAGGCGCCGTTCAGGGTGAAGTTGGCCGCCCGCATGATGAAGAACTGGCTGTTGGCGCTGTCCACGCTCTGGCCGTTGCGGGCGGCGCCCACCACCCCCGGGCAGAACCAGGCCGAGCCGTCGACGCGCCCGTCGCGGGTGACGAACATCTGGCCGTCCGGCTGGGTCGAGATCGGCAGGCCGCCGTAGATGCCCACTTGGCCGCCGGCCGGGCGACGGAAGGCGGTGTCCGAACCGGTCACCTCGACGAAGGGTTGCTCGGTCCCGCGACGGAAGGTGAACTCGGCCGGCACGTCCGGCAACTCGCTGGATCCCAGTCCCGTGCCCAGCGGGTCCCCGGTCTGGGCCATGAAGCCGTCCATCACCCGATGGAAGGTGATGCCGTCGTAGAAGCCCTGGCGCGTCAGGGTGCGGACCCGCTCGACGTGCTGCGGCGCGACATCCGGAGCGAGCTCGACCAGGACCCGCCCCTTGGTCGTCTCGATGACCAGCAGGTTCTCGGCCGGCACCTCGCGCCACTCCGGCGTCTGGGCGGCGACGGGACCGGCGATCAGGGCTACGGCGAGGCCGAGCAGGGCGGTCAGGCGCATCAGGCGTTTTCCGAAAAGCGGGCGCGCAGGGCCTCGGCCACCGCGGGCGGTACGAATCCGTCAATGTCGCCCTTCAGCCGGGCGATCTCCTTGACCAGACGCGAGGCGACCGCCTGGTGACGCGGATCGGCCATCAGGAAGACGGTCTCGATCTCGGCGTTCAGCTTCTGGTTCATCGCCGTCATCTGGAACTCGTATTCGAAGTCCGCGACGGCCCTGAGGCCCCGGATGATGATGTTGGCGTTCACGGCCTCGGCGAAATGCATCAGCAGACTCTCGAACGGGCGCACCTCGATCGAGGCGTCCGGCCAGCGCTCGCGCACCGCGTCCTGCAGCATCGCGACCCGTTCGTCGGTCTTGAACAGGGGCCCCTTGTCGTCATTGCGGGCCACGCCGATCACCAGGTGGTCGACCAGCTTGATCGCCCGCCCGATGATGTCGCAGTGCCCGTTGGTGACGGGATCGAAGGTCCCCGGATAGAGGCCGATGCGCAAAGGGTCCTCCCGCTGACGCCGTCTCTACTCTTCGCCGGAAACCGCCGCTTCGTCACCCCCGGCCTCGTCCTCGCCGCTGTCGGGCAGGCGCTCGACCGAGACGACGCGTTCGCCCTCGGCGGTGCGGAAGATGGTCACCCCCTGGCTCGAGCGGCCGACGATGCGGACCTGGTCGACCGGCGTGCGGATCATCTGCCCGCCCGAGGTGACCATGAGCAGGTCGTCGCTCTCCTCGACCGGGAAGGCCGCGGCCAGACGGTCGCCGGCGCGTCCGCCCAGGCCGTGGGCGGTCAGGCCCTGGCCGCCGCGTCCGGTGCGCCGGTATTCATAGGCCGAAGAGCGCTTGCCGAAGCCCGTCTCGGTGATCGTCAGGATGAACTGTTCCGCGGCGCCCAGTTGGGCGATCCGCTCGACGGACAGGACGGCGTCGCCGACGGCCTCTTCGTCCCCGTCCGGCGTCACGGCCTCTTCCTCCGCGTCGCCGTTGGCGGCGCGGCGCATGGCGTTGGCGTGCTTGACGTAGGCCGCGCGCTCCTCCGGCGTGGCGTCCACGCGGCCGAGGATGGCCATGGAGATCACCTCGTCGCCGGACTGCAGGCGAACGCCGCGCACCCCGGTGGAGTCCCGGCCCTTGAAGACGCGCACGTCGTCGGCCTTGAAGCGGATGGCCCGGCCGAGCGCGGTGGTCAGCATGACGTCGTCGTCGGCGGTGCAGAGCGCCACTCCGACCATGGAGTCGCCCTCGTCCAGTTTCATGGCGATCTTGCCGGCGCGGTTCACGCTGGCGAAGTCCGACAGCTTGTTGCGGCGCACGTCGCCAGACTTGGTGGCGAACATGATGTCGTAGCCGTCCCAGGTCGCCTCGTCCTCGGGCAGGGGCAGGACGTTCATGATGGTGTCGCCGGGCTCGATCGGCAGCAGGTTCACGAACGCCTTGCCGCGCGAGTTCGCGGCGCCCAGCGGCAGACGCCAGGTCTTCAGCTTGTAGGCCTTGCCGTTGGTGGCGAAGAACAGCACCGGCGTGTGGGTCGAGGCCGAGAACACGCCGACGACGGCGTCGTCCTCCTTCATCGCCACGCCCGAGCGGCCCTTGCCGCCGCGATGCTGGGTCCGGTAGGCGTTCAGCGCCACGCGCTTGACGTAGCCGCCGAGGGTGACGGTGACGACCATGTCCTCGCGCGGGATCAGGTCCTCGTCTTCGAGCTCGAAGTCGCCCTCGCCGATCAGGGTGCGGCGCGGCACGGCGAACTCGTCCTTCACCGCCAGCAGGTCCTCGCGGATCACCGCCAGGATGTTGGCGCGGTCCGACAGCAGGGTCAGGTGGCCCTGGATGGTGTCGGCCAGGCTGCGTGCCTCGCCGAAGATGTCGTCGCGACCGAGGCCGGTCAGGCGGCTGAGGGTCAGGGCCAGAATGGCGCGGGCCTGCTCGTCGGTCAGGTTCAGCTTGTCGCCGTCGATCAGCATCGAGCGCGGGTCGGCGATCAGCTCGATCAGGGCGATCATGTCGCCGACGGGCCAGGCCTTGGCCTGCAGCCGTTCGCGCGCCTCGGCCGGATCGGCCGAGGAGCGGATGATATCGATGACCTCGTCGATGTTGGCCACGGCCACGGCCAGGCCGACCAGCACGTGGCCGCGGTCGCGGTACTTGGCCAGTTCGAACTTGGTGCGCCGGATGACGACCTCTTCCCGGTGGTCCAGGAAGATCTCCAGCAGCTGGCGCAGGCCCATCTGCTCGGGCTTGCCGCGGTTGAGCGCCAGCATGTTGACGCCGAACGAACTCTGCAGCGCGGTGAAGCGGTAGAGCTGGTTCAGGATGACGTCGCCGGGGGCGTCCCGCTTCAGCTCGACCACGATGCGCATGCCGCGCCGGTCGCTTTCGTCGCGGACGTCGGAGATGCCCTCGACCCGCTTCTCGCGGACCAGTTCGGCGATCCGCTCCTGCAGGGTCGCCTTGTTCACCTGATAAGGGATCTCGGTGATGATGATGGCCTCGCGATCCTTGCGGATCGTCTCGATCGTCGCCTTGCCGCGCACGACCACCGAGCCGCGGCCGGTCAGGAGCGCATTGCGCGCGCCGGTGCGGCCGAGGATCTCGCCGCCGGTCGGGAAGTCGGGTCCGGGAACGATCTCGAGCAGGGCCGAGGTGTCGATGTCGGGATCGTCCAGCAAGGCCACGCAAGCATCCACGACTTCGCCCAGGTTGTGAGGCGGGATGTTGGTGGCCATGCCGACCGCGATGCCGCCCGCGCCGTTGACCAGCAGGTTCGGGTAGCGCGCTGGCAGCACCATCGGCTCCAGCCGGCTGCCGTCGTAGGTCTCCTGGAAATCGACCGTGCCCTTGTCGATGTCGTCTATCAGGGCTTCGGCCGCCTTGGTCATGCGGCTTTCGGTGTAGCGCATGGCCGCCGGGGGATCGCCGTCCACCGAGCCGAAGTTGCCCTGGCCGTCGACGAGCATCAGACCCATCGAAAAGGGCTGCGCCATGCGCACCAGGGCGTCATAGATCGCGCTGTCGCCGTGGGGGTGATAGCGACCCATCACGTCGCCGACGATGCTGGCCGACTTGACGTGCTTCTTGTCGTGGGTCCGGCCCTCCTCGTGCATCGAATAGACAATGCGGCGGTGCACGGGCTTCAGGCCGTCTCTCGCGTCCGGTAGGGCGCGTGAGACGATCACGCTCATGGCGTAGTCGAGGTAGGACTTCTTGAGTTCGTCCTCGATGGCGATGGGGGCGATGTCCCCCCGGCCGCCGTCTTGCGCGGCGTGGTCGTCGATATCGTCGGTCAAGGAAATTTCTTCGGGAATCGGAGCGATAAGCGCTCAGGAGTTGTTAGCATTTGGAGGCCGCTGGGGCAAACTTGGCCGCCGCTGGAACGAGGGATTTGGACCATGCGTATCACACTGATCGGATTGATCTTTTCGGCTCTTGGCTCGACCGCCTGCGCCACAGCCGCACAGGAGCCGGCGCCGCAGCTTCCCGCGCCTGCCGTCAGCGCCGAGATTCGGCTGTCCGACGGCTCCCCGGCGGGCCGGGTCTCGATGCAGCGTGGCCCCTACGGCCTGCTCTTCCGCATCGAGGGCGAGAACTGGCCCCAGGGCTGGCATGGGGCGCACCTGCACGCCGTCGGGACCTGCGAGGGGCCGGGCTTCCAGTCGGCGGGCGGCCATGTGAACCACCCACAGAACCAGCGCCCTCACGGCCTGCTGAACTTCCAGGGCGGCCCGGACCACGGCGATCTGCAGAACGTCTACGCCCACGCCGACGGAACCGCGCGGGCCGAGGTCTATCTGTCGGGCGCCGGCCTGGGCGGGAACTTCGATATGGCCGACGGTGACGGCCTGGCCCTGGTCATCCACGCCAACGCCGACGATCACACGACCCAGCCTATCGGCGGGGCGGGCGATCGGATCGCCTGCGCGGTGCTCGTTCCGGGCTCAGCTGATTGACAGGGGCGGGAGCGCCGGGCGTCATTCCAGCATGACACTGCTGCCCGGCGATCCCGCCCCGATGTTCAAGGCCGCCAGCGCCTCGAACCCGATCTATGCCCTGGACACCGCCGCCGGGCGGTATCTCGTGCTGGCGGTGCTCAGCGGCGCGGACGAAACGACCATCCGTGGCGCCATCGAGCTGGCCGCCAGGGCGCGGGCCCGCTTCGACGATATCCACGCCTGCTTCTTCGGCGTCGTGCCCGACGCCCCGCAGTGGCGCGAAGCCTGCCGGGACGACCTGCCGGGCGTGCGCTGGCTCTTCGACACGGGCGGCAAGGCCGCCGAGCTGTACGGCGCAACCCAGCAGGCCCGCTGGGCGCTGGTCGACCCGACCCTGCGCATCCTCAGCCTGGCGGTGACCGAGGGTGCGGAGCGGCTGCTGGACGAGATCGGACGCCTGCCCCCGCCGGACCTGCACGCCGGACCCCAGACCTTCGCCCCCGTGCTGGCGGTGCCGCGCATCTTCGAGCCGGCCTTCTGCCAGGCCCTGATCGAGCACTACGAGGCGGAAGGGGGCGAGCCCTCCGGCTTCATGCGGGAGGTCGACGGCGTCACCAAGCTGATGATGGACGACCGCCACAAGCGGCGCTCCGACGTCCATCTGGAGGAGGGCGACCTCAAGTCCCAGGCCCGCGCCCGCATCCTGCGCCGGCTGGTGCCGCAGATCGAGAAGGCCTTCCAGTACAAGCCCACGCGCATGGAGCGCTATCTGATCGGCTGCTACGAGGCGGACAGCGGCGGCTGGTTCCGGCCGCACCGGGACAACACGACCAAGGGCACGGCGCACCGGCGCTTCGCGGTCTCGATCAACCTGAACGCCGACTTCGACGGCGGCGATCTGCGCTTTCCGGAGTACGGCGCGCGCACCTACCGGCCGACGGTGGGCGGGGCGGTGGTCTTCTCCTGCTCGCTGCTGCACGAGGCGACGCCCGTGACGCGCGGGCGGCGCTTCGCCTTCCTGCCCTTCCTCTACGACGAGGCGGCGGCCAAGATGCGCGAGGCCAATGTGGGTTACCTGGAGCCGGGGCTCGGCGACTACCGGGCGGGCGTCGCGTCCTAGGTCTTGGCCGCGCCCACGCGCAGGCCCCGCTCGGCCAGGGCGACGAGGACCACGCCCGCCATGGCCACGGCGGCGCCGGCGATGATCTGCGGCGTCAGGACGTCACCGAGGAACAGCACTCCGATCACGGCCGACACCAGCGGCGTCGCCAGCAGATAGGGGGTCACACGCCCGGCCTCGCGCTTCTGCACCAGCCAGAACAGCAGGGCGGTGGCGATCACCGAGGAGATCAGCGCGGCCCAGAGAACGCTGGCCCAGACCAGGGCGTCGGCGCGGCGGATGGCGGTCCACTGGCCCTCCTCGAACAGCAGGGTGCCGGCGATCATGATCGGCGCCGTGCCGACCGCCATCAGCCCCTGCATCTTGAACGGCGAGACGCCACGGCTGCGCCGGGCCAGCACCGTCGCCACCGCCCAGGCCAGCGCCCCCACCAGGCCCAGCAGGATCGGCAGCACGTCCCTGAGCGCGCGCGGATCGGCCGTCATCCAGGCCACACCGGCGAAGGCGACCACCAGACCGGCCACCGCGAGGCGCTTCAGCCGCTCGCCCAGCAGCAGGAAGGCCACCAGCGCCGTGAAGGGAATCCACATCTGCTGGGCGACCACGAACGGGCTGAGGTCCTCGGCGAGCCAGTAGCCGACGTAGATCAGTCCGAAATGGATCGGCCCGCCCAGCAGCACGAGGACCATCAGGGTCTTCGGGTTCGGGAAGGGCGGCCTGAGGAACGGCGCCAGCACGATCGCGGCGATGGCGAACCTCAGCGCCGCCACCAGCAGCGGCGGCAGCACGTCGGTGGCCACCATGGCGGCGGCGTTGTTGATGCCCCAGATCAGGACGATGGCGGCCAGGGCGGCCACTTCCGGCAGGGTCATGCGATCGGTTTGCACGCCCTCCCAGTAGCCGGGCCGCCGACCGCGCGCGACGGCCTCCGGCTACACATCCGGTTTCCAACTATAAAGGAGTCGGGGCCGCGGCCTCGACCCTCAGCCGCGCCCGTCCGCGGCGCGCTCGATGGCGGCCACGTCGATGCGCTTCTGGGTCAGCATGGCCTCCATCGCCCGCCGGGCCCGCGCCGGGTCCGGATCGCTCAGCAGCTCGAGCATCCGCCGCGGGATGATCTGCCAGGACAGGCCGTAGCGGTCCTTGACCCAGCCGCACTGCTCCGCCTCCGGAACCGCCGACAGGGCCTCAGTGAAGCGGTCCGCCTCGGCCTGGTCGGCGCAGTCGATCTGGAAGGACACCGCCTCGTTGAACTGGAAGATCGGCGGCCCGTTCAGCCCGGTGAACCGCTGGCCGTTCAGCGTGAACTCCACCACCAGCACGTCGCCGGCCTTGTTGCCGGGCGTGTCCACCGGCGTCTTCTGCACATGCTCCACCCGGGAGTCCGGGAACAGGCCGCAGTAGAACTCCGCCGCCTCCAGCGCCCGCCCGTCGAACCAGAGGCAGGGGGTGATCTTGGCCTTCACGCTCGCCATCGTCGTCTCTCCGTCACCGGCGGCCCGTCCGCCATGCCCCGAGGACGAACGGGACGTCCTGATTGCGACATCCCGGCGTCGGAAAAGTCCGGGGGTTGAAGTCTATTCGTCCGGATAGAACACGCCCCGCACGCGCCGACCTTCCTCCGTCGGCGCGCCCTCCATCACAGCCCGGCCGGTGGCGACCCAGATCGTCAGGCTGCTGCCATGCAGCACGTTCATGCCTTGAGTCAGGATCACATCGCCGGTGATGATCAGGGTCTCACTGGCGCTGGTCCAGACCGCCCGGTCCCCGCGGGCGACCTGGGTCGGCGTCACGTAGAAGACATTCCCGTCGGCCTCGATCCGCTCAACGTCATTTCCCATGGCGCTGTCCGAACCTGCGCGAGGCGCCTCGTAGTAGATGCGTAGCTCATCGGTGCGCAGACGGTTCTCGCCCTGCATCGCGTCGACGCGACCGCGCCAGATCACCACGCGCTCGGACTCGATGGCGTCGACGTCGTCGGCGCCCGCGGTGATCGGCCCGCCTCCCGGCGATATCTGAGCCTGGGCCGGAATGGCGAAAAGCAGGAAAAGACCGACGAAAACGAGCAGGAATTTCATCCGCTCAAGGTCAGCGAACCCTGCGCGCTTGGCAATGGCCGCTCTGTACCGGAATCGGCTCATGTTTCGGC
Source organism: uncultured Brevundimonas sp. (assembly GCA_966210875.1). GTDB lineage: Bacteria > Pseudomonadota > Alphaproteobacteria > Caulobacterales > Caulobacteraceae > Brevundimonas. Next base: position 11,261 of record CBIHLR010000038.1, read on the forward strand.
CGACTGACGGAGATTTCGCGTGACCCTGACCCTCTACGGCATCCCCAACTGCGACACCGTGAAGAAGGCTCGCGTCTGGCTCGACCAGAACGGGGTGGCCCACGCCTTTCACGACTACAAGAAGCGGGGGATCGACCAGGCCCGGCTGGACGCCTGGGTCGATGAGCTGGGCTGGGAAACGGTGCTGAACCGGTCGGGCACGACCTTCCGGGCCCTGCCGGACGCGGCCAAGGCGGACCTGGATGCGGCCAAGGCCGTGCGCCTGATGCTGGCCCAGCCCTCCATGATCAAGCGCCCCATTCTCGACCTGGGCGACCGCCGCATCGCGGGCTTCAAGCCGGAGATCTACGCCGCCGCGCTCGGGCGCTGATTTTTTCGCAACCGCTGCATCCGATCGGGGCGTGGGCGGCGACCAGTGATCAGAGGGGCGGCGCTGGGCCGGCCCGACAAGTCGGGACAAAGATCATGTGGGGCTTCCTCGCTCAGTACTGGTGGCTCATGTTTCCGCTGGCGTGGTTCGTCGGCGCGGGCTGGAACAGCTGGCTGAACTACCGCCGCCAGCGCGCCACCATCGAACTGGTCAAGAGCTATGCGGACGCCGGCAAGGAGCCCCCGGCCGAGCTGATCCGGGCGCTGGAGCGGCCGGTGCAGTCCGAGGAGACCGGCGAGCGTCAGAACTGGGGCTGGTACCAGGTGGTGCTGTTCGGCGCCCTGTCGGTCGGCCTCTACTATGTGTCGGCCACGAGCGTCTTCGAGGACGATGGTTTCAACAACATCCTCTTCGTCGGCTCGATCGTGCTGGCGGCGCTGGCCCTGGCCTCGGTTGTGGCGGCGGTCACCTTCCGGCGGCCCAAGGCCTGATCCTTGGACCGGGGGGACGACGCGGCGCTGGTCGGCGCCGTGCTCAGGGGATCGGACCAGGCGTTCGGCCTGCTGGTGCATCGGCATCAGCAGGCCCTTCGCGTCTTTCTGCGCCGGGCCTGCGGTGCGGACACCGAGGATGTGGCCCAGGAGGCCTTCGTCACCGCCTGGACGACCCTGCGCCGCCTGAAAGACCCCGCCGCCTTCCGCACCTGGCTGTTCGGCATCGCCTGGAAGAAGGCCCTGACGCGCAGGCGTTCGGCGCGGCGGGGGGAGGCGCGGGACGGGGCCTGGCTTGAGACCCGGCCTCAATCGCCCTCCGAAGATCACGCCGACCGGATGGCCGTCGAGCGGGCGCTGGAAAGCCTGGCCCCCGATCAGCGGGCGGCGGTCGCGCTCTGCCTGGCGCAGGACTGGTCGCATTCCGAGGCCGCCGAGGCGCTGGGCCTGCCGCTCGGCACGGTGAAGTCGCATGTGACCCGCGCCCGCGCTAAACTGCTCGAGATCCTGGGAGAGTCCGATGGACGCTGACGAACGCCTGAGGCGCTTGCTGAACGAAGCGGCCCCGCCGGCGCGCGACTTCGCCTTCCAGGCCGCGGTGATGCAGCGCGTGGCGCGCCGCCGCTTCCTGTTCAGCCTGCTGGCCCTGCTGCCCTGGGCGATCGTCTCCGCCGTCCTGCTGTGGATCGTCGGCGCCCGCCTCGGGGATGTCTCGGGGGCCGCGCCCTCGCTGGCCGGCGGCGCCGCGGCGGTCCTCGTGCTGGTCTGGGCGGCGCGCGCCCTGGCCCGCGCGGACCTGTCCAGGGCGGCGCTTCTGCCCGCGCGTCTGCTGACGCCGCGGCGGTAACGCTCGCCTTACGAAGATTTCATGCGAAGCTTCGCATCCGTGGCGCCGCGCCGAAGCCTCTTCCCATCAGAAGGCGGGCGTGAGGCTTCGCCGAGAGAACGAGGAATACTGCAATGGGTGTCGAAATCCTGGTGCCGCTGGGCTTCTTCGCGATGATCGCGGCGATCGTGCTGGTGCCGTCCTTCTACAAGACGCGCGAGCGCGCGGACATGCAGCAGACGGTGCGTCATGCGCTGGACAAGGGCCAGCCTCTGCCGCCCGAGCTGGTGGACGCCATCGCCCGCTCGACCAAGCGGCCCGCCACCGCCCACACCGACCTGCGCGCCGGCGTGATCTGGGTCGCCATCTCGCTGGGCGTGGCCACCTTCGGCTGGCTCACCTCCTATGCGGAATCCGAAGCCCTGCATCCCCTGCTCGGCATCGCCGCTATCCCCGGCTTCATCGGCCTAGCGTTCATCATCCTGAGCTTCTTCAACAAGACCAAGGTCTGAGGCGCGGGCGAAGGGGCGGAGACCAACGGCCATGTCGGTCACAAGAGCCAGCCTGTCCGGACTGCATGACGTGGAGCTGGCCGCCTTTGCGGCGGCCGGCGGGCGCCAGGAGTTCGGCGAACTGGTCCGGCGCCACTCCGCGTCGGTCCGGGGCCTGCTTCGCCGGATGGGCGCCGAGCCCGCGCTCGCGGACGACGTCGCGCAGGACGCCTTCATCCAGGCGTTCGAGCGGTGCGGCGAGTTCAGGGGCGAGGGCTCCTTCGCCGCCTGGGTGCGCAAGATCGCGGCGCGCCTGTACATCAAGCGCCGGGGCCGCGAGGCCCGCTGGGCCGAACAGTCCGAGGCGGAGGATCATCCGACCCACACGCCGGATCAGTCGCGGACCATCGATCTGGACCAGGCGCTTCAGAGCCTCAGCGAACTCGAACGGGTCTGCGTCTCCCTCTGTCATGGGGCGGGCCTGACCCACACGGAAATAGCGGCCGCCACGAATTTGCCGCTCGGCACGGTGAAGTCTCATGTCAAACGTGGTCTGGATAAACTTCGAGCCCGGCTGGACGCCGGGCCGGAACCCCAAGGGAGGCGCGCTCATGTCGGGGCCTGACGCCTTTGACGGCGAAATCGAACGCCTGTTCGCCCGGCCGCCCGCGATGGACGGCGGCGAGGCCTTCGCCGAGCGGATCGAACGACGGCTGGCGCGGGGCTCGCGCATGCGCACCGCGGTGGTCAGCGCCGCGGGGCTGGTGGGCGGGGTGCTGGCGGTGCAGCAGGCGGTCGGGTCGGGCTTCACCCTGAACCTATCCAGCCGCGCCGCCGAATCCGGGCCCGACGCCTCGGCGGCCCTCGCTGCGGGGACGGACTGGACCCAGTATCTCGACCTGATCCAGACCCTGGGCGTCGGCCAGGACTGGGCCGCCCTGCCGAGCATGCCGCTCTTCTGGCTGGCCTCGGCCGCGCTGATCGCCGCCGCCGCCTTCACCGCCGCGCGGAACGTGAACGCCTGACCTTCGACCGTTCACCCCGGCGAAGGCCGGGGCCCAGATCATAAGGCACAGGCTTCCGAGGGCGTGGCGCGGAGCGAGTCGATGCGAGCCCGCGCCACGTCATCTGGACCCCGGCCTTCGCCGGGGTGAGCGGTAGAGGAAGCGCACGCCGGACTAACCTGAACCGGCGCCGTTTTTCCCCGTCGCCGCGCACCGCCGACAAAAAGCCCAGTTTGGGTTGTGAGCATTGATTGCGGCGGGCGCCGTGAGCCTTTAGGTTCGCGGCGCTTTCGCTATCCGCCCTTAGGGGTCAGGGGAGAATCTCAGTCTTGTCGGATGTCTTTGAAGAGGTCGAGGAGAACCTCCGGGCCGAAAAATGGACCGCGCTCTTCAAGCGCTGGTGGCCCGTCGCGGCGGCGGTGGCCGGCGTCATCCTGCTGGTCGTGCTCGGCTTCTGGTTCTTTGACGCCCGCAAGGGCTGGACGGGGGCCGAGGCGTCCCAGGCCTATGCGCGTGGCATCGAGGCTCTGACGTCCGATGATTCGGCCGCGGCCGAGGCCGCCTTCGTCGAGGTTGAGGGCGCCGGAAACGGCCCGTACCGCGCGCTCGCCCTCATGCAGCGCGCCGGGATCCGCATCACCGACGGCGACAGCGACGAGGCCGTCGCCCTGTTCGACCAGGCCGCCGAGGCCGCCAGCGACCCGATGATCGCTGACATCGCCCAGCTCAAGGCCGCGTGGATCCTGATGGACACCGCCTCGCTGGAGGACATCACCGCCCGCCTCGAACCCCTGACAGGGGATGACCGCCCGTTCCGCTATCAGGCCCGCGAGGCCCTGGCGCTTGCCCGGCTCCAGCACGGCCAGGCCGATACGGCCCGCGCCGGCTTCCAGGCCCTGACGCTGGAC
>CBIHLR010000039.1:0-15331 GCA_966210875.1 uncultured Brevundimonas sp.
TGGGTGGGCTGGGCGGCCCTGCCGACCGTGCTGGTCTGGGCGTGCCTGGCCGGGCTGTCGCTGGCCTTGGTCGGGGCCGCGCGGGCTCGGAGGGTCGACATGGTCCAGCGCCTGCCCTTCGGGACCTTCCTGGCCATCGGGGCCTGGCTGGCCTGGCTGTTCGGCCCGCTGGGCCGGGGCGGGCTCTAGGGCTGGCAGGCGACCAGGCCGGCCACCGGAACCACGAGCTCGGCGCCGTCGGCCCCCACATAGCTGAGCGTCGCGTCCTGGGTGACCGCGCCCCCGACCATGCCGCCCCGCGCCTCGAAGCCGGTGGTCAGGGTGAGGCTGACCCCCTCCCCGGCCCAGGTCTGGCGTGGATAGTGGCCGTAGACGGCCTCGCCGTCATAGTCGGTGCGGGTGAGGGTCAGCTGCCGGCCCTCGGCGTTCACGTGCAGCGTCGGAGGCTGGCTGACGGCGATGGCCAGGCGCACGGCTGGCGCTCCGCGCGTCCACAGCGCAAGCGCGCATTGGCCCGACTGAAGGCGCACGGCGTCGACCTCGCCCAACGGCAGGCCCGTCGCCACCGGCCCGCCGCCGGACGGACCGCCCAGCGAAGGCAGTGAGGCGCCGCAGGCCGACAGCCCCACGCAGGCGGCGAGCAACAGAAGATGTCTCATGGGTTCACGCTCCCGCGCGCTTCGTAGAGCAGGCCTTCGGGGCCCGCGATGAAACCCTGCGCCTCCATCAGGGGCGCGAGCAAGGGGTCGCGCGGCTGCGCCAGGAGGGTGAGCGTCCAGGCGCCGGACGGCCGCACCCGCATGTCGGCCATGAGTTCGACTTGGGCGTCCGCCCCGTTCATTCGAGCCAGCAGCTGTCCGTCGTCGCAGGCCAGCGTCCCCTCCAGCGGGGGCGCGGTCCAGCCCGGGCCGGCGAGGCCGTCGATGCGGACGCGACCCGAGGCCTCGGCGCACTGGTTCTCCACGAACAGCACATCGGCCTGGATCAGCGTCGCCGCGCCGCTGGCCTGGCCGCGGAGGCCCAGCGCCGAGAGCGGCGCCTGGAGGTCGAGACCCCGCACCCCGGCCCGGTCGCGGGCGCGGATCAGCACCGCCTGGAACGGGCCGTCCTCGGCGTCCAGGCTGAGGCGGGTCTCGCCGGCCAGCATCGGCCAGAAGGCGAGCCGGGCGTCGAGATCGCCGAGCGGCAGTTCTCCCAGACGCGCCTCGCGGAGCCGGCCGGCCCACAGGGTTCCTTCGACGTCGCGCGCCGACAGGCCGAGCCGCTCGACCCCGGCGGCGCCGAGCGCCGCGCGCATGGGCCAGCAGGCGATCATTGTGACCAGCAGCACGACCGCGAAGGTCAGGGTCAGGCCGACGCCTCTCATCGCACGGCCTGCCGAAAGGAGACCTGGAGATCGAGCCCTCCCTCGGGCGACTTGAGCGCCGTGAGGTTGGACACGGTGACGCCGTGGCTGGCCTCCAGAGTCGCGATCCAGCCGAAGGCGGCCTGGGGCGGCGCGCCCTCCAGCCAGGCGGTCTGGGCGCCGTCGGATTCCGCCTGCTGGCGCACGAGCGTAAGGCCCGACTGCTCGGCGGTGCGGATAAGCAGCGGCTCGATCGGTTCGCCCGAGCCCGTCGGGCCGGACCGCGCCGCGGCGTTGATGCGCGCCACGTCCGCCTGCACCGAAGCGAGGGCGTCGGCCGCCTCGATGCGGCGCTCGGCGGCGTTCTCGCGCCAGCCCTGGATCGGCGTGACCACCGCGAACCAGCCGAGGATCGCGATCAGCATCACGCCCATGATCGCCAGCAGGATCTGCTCGCGTCGGGTGCGGCCTTCGAACCAGGCGCGGGCCTGTTGGATCATCACGCTCATGCCGGCCTCACGACGAAATCGCCGATGCGCACGCCGCGCTCGTCAAGCGCGCTGACTTCCTCCAGCGCCAGGCCATGCGCCGCCGCGGCCGCGCGCAGGCGCTCCACGTCGGCGTAGTCGGCGTAGGACACCGTGGCGCGCATCACACCGGACGGATCGAAGAGGAGCGCCTCCAGCCGCGCGCCCTCGACGGTCTCGAGCGCGGCGAACAGGCCGGCGGCGCTGTCGCCGAAGCCGGAGCCGGCGTTCAGCTCCAGCCGGCGGGCGCGAACCTGGGCGGCGGGGTCCTGGATGGCGGCCCCGGAGCCGAGCGCCGAGCGCGCCAGGCCCATCGCGCGGGCCTCGTCACGGCGGGCCGCCGCGTCGTCCCGCGCCGCCCGGGCCACGTCGATGCCCAGCGGCGAGACGAGCAGCAGGGCGGCCAGGGCCGCGGCAATCCGCACGGCGTTGCGGCCCAGGCCCGGCGCCGGCGGCTTGGGCTTCAGGTTCAGGAGCGGCGCGCGCGCTGCGGCGGCGAAGGCGGCCAGCTGGCCCGGCCCGGGCTCGAGCGGTGCGACGCGCCGGTCCTGCAACAGCAGCGGCAGGAGGTCAGGCTCAGCGGACAGGGCGATATCGTGACCCCGCGCCGCCGTCCGGTCGCCGAGATCAAGGGTCAGGACGGCGTCGTCTTCGGCCGGCGCGGGCAGGAGGAGGTAGTCGGGGATCACGGCGACCGGATCGGCTCCGAGGGCGCGGGCCATCTCGATCCAGGCGTTGACGCGATTGGCCGAGGCGGCGGCCACCAGGCGCGCGCCGTCCGCCTCCTGCGGCCCCATGGCGACCCTCAGCGGTTCCCGCGTGCTGGCGAGCTCCTCCTCGAGGATGAGGGCGGCCGCGGCCTCGACCTGGGCGCGCGGGCCGTTCGGCAGGACCAGCCGGCGCGCCAGCACGTCCGCGCCGGGCACGGCCAGGACCGTCGGGACATCGCCCAGCCACGGACCGCCATAGTCGAGGCGGGAGTCCTCCATGACATGGTCTTCGGGACCGAACAGGATCTGCCGGCAGGGCTGCTCGACCGTGGCCGGCAGGATGAGGAGGCGGACTGGGGTCATTCGTCGTAGGTCCAGCGGCGGGCGCGCACGCGCACCGGCCCGGCGGGGGTCTGTTCCAGAAGGGCGCTCAGCACCACCTCGGCGTCGACATGCGTCACCTCTGCGCTGAGGGCGAAGAAGCGGGTGTTGACGCGCGCCTGGTCGAGCACGGCGTCGGCCACGTCGGCGCGCGCGATGGCCGGCAGGATCCAGAAGTCCGTGGCGCTGGCCCAGCCGTCGGCGGGCCGGGCGCGCAGGATCTGGCGCGCGGTGTCCGGCCCCACGGCGCCCGAGGTCAGCATGGTGATCAGTTCGGGCCGATCCACGGGGAGGGTATTCAAATTGATCGGCGACAGGTCGCTGGTCGGCAGGGCGCAGACGTAGGGCCGCAGCCGGGCGTAGATCTCGGGCGTGAAGCCGCGGATGGCGCGCAGCTCGCTGACCTCGGCCAGCAGCACGCCGCCGGTGCGATAGGGCTGAGCGCCGGCGGCGTAGGCCTCGTCCTCCCCGCCCCGGCCCTCGCGGAACGAGTCGGTATCGATCCAGTCGGCCAGACTGTCGGCCAGAGCCTCGCCCTGCGTCAGGCCGAGCGCGCGGGCCAGGGCCGTGAACTGCTCCACGCCGAGCTCGCGCCGCATGAAGAGGTCGTTGCGCCCCTCCACCACGCTGTTGAGGTTGAAGCAGGCGCCGCCGTCGCGGATGGAGGCGCGGATGACGCCGCCGTCGTCGGTCGGAAACTCGAAGGGCCGGCCGTTCCAGTCGCCGACCAGGGAGGTGCGGTCGCGGTCCAGCTCCCACAGCCGCCGGATGCGGGCCTGGGCCAGGGCCTCGGCGCCCAGCGCGTACCACTGGGCCTGGCCGACGTTGCGGGCGTTCTCGGTCCGCCTCAGGCTGAAGCGGATGTCGTCAAGGATGCCGACCGCCAGGGTCGACATGACGGCCACCAGGAGCAGCACCGTCATCAGGGCCACGCCCTCCTCGTGCGGTCGGCGGCTCACGGCTCGCCTCCGGGCGCGAGGAACAGCTGGGTGACCTCACCCAGGCCTTCGATGGTCAGGCTGAGGCGCACGGCCTGGGGCGTGGCGTCGGGGGGGGCCTGTTCCCAGGCCTCGATCCACTGGCCGCGCCACATCCAGGCGACCTGGGCGGCCGCCACGTCCCGGGCGAGAATCTGGGGCTCGCCCAGCGGCGCCCCGTCCAGAGCGGCGCGGGCGCGGCGCTCCAGCCGGCCCTCGTTCAGGCTGTATTCGACGTACTGGACCGAGGCCCGGGGCTCGCCGTCGGGGTTCTCCCACCCGCGCCGGACGAGGGCCATCAGGGGCTGGCCCGAGGTCGAGCCCTGGAAGGTCTGGCGCGCCGAGCGACCGTCGGCCCCGCGCGTGCGCCGCACCGCGGCCTGCACGAGATCGGCCTTGATCAGGCCGCGCAGCCGCTGGAACTCGGCCAGGCGGTCCGAACGCTCGGCGACCGCGTCCTGGGTCCGTACGGCATAGCCGGTGACCGCCACGCCGGCCGTGGCCAGCAGGCCGAAGACCGCCAGCGCGACCAGCATCTCGACCAGGGTGAAGCCCGCCCTCACCGCCGCGCGCTCCGGAAGGCCGTCACCTCGGCCAGGGTCGCGTCCTGTCCCGGAAAGCCGACGCGGACCTCGACGCGGATGATGTCCGGATCGCGCGTGGCGGTGACCGAGCGGATCCACCGCCACTCGCGGCCGCCGGCCTGTTCGACGCCCTCGCTCAGACCCGGCTGCGGCGGCTCCTCCGGCGCCAGGGCCTCGACCGCGCGGTTGTCGGCGACCACGCCGGCCAGCACCCGTTCCTCCAGCGAGGCGGCCACGCGCGTGCTCTCGCCGGCGAGGTTCAGCAGGGCCATCACCGCCAGGCTGAAGACGGCCAGCGCCACCAGCAGTTCGATGAGGGAAAACCCCTCCTGCCCTCGCCTGCGGTCAGCCGACATGGACGCGAACCTCGCCGCCGCCGTCGACGGTGACCCGGGCGCGGTCGTCCGCGCGGGCGAAGACGATCTCCGCCGGCTGGCCGGCGCCGGTCGGGTCGAAGGCCACCACCTCGGCCCCTTCGGTCCGGGTCTCCTCTGACCAGCGGACTGGCTCGAACGGCGGGGCTTCCAGCGGCTCGCGGCCCCCCGGCCGGCGGATACGGAAGGCGTAGCCCTCGGCGTCGACCGCGGCCTCGACCGTGCGGTTCGTGAGGATCGCCTCCTCCCGCGCCCGCACCAGACGCGCGGCGAAGACCTCGGCCTCGTGGCCCAGGCTGGGGCGCGGGTCGGGGATGGTCATGACCACCGCGGTCGCGGCCACGCCGAGCACCAGCAGCACCACCATCAGCTCGACGAGGGTGAGGCCGGCCCGGCGCGACCGGCGGTCAGCTCCAGTTGCCGATGTCGGCGTCATCGCCCTCTCCTCCCGGCTCGCCGTCGGCGCCGAAGGACCAGATGTCGACCGCCCCGCGCTCGCCCGGGTGGCGGTACTGATAGGGGTTGCCCCAGGGATCTTCGGGCAGGCGACGGACGTAGCCGCCCTGACGGTAGCGGTCCGGACGGGCCGGGCCCGCCGGCGCCTCGACCAGGGCCTCCAGGTTCGGCGGATAATCGAGGTTGTCGAGCCGGTAGGTGTCGACCGCCCCTTCCAGCATGGCGACGTCCACCCCGGCCTTTTCGACCATGGCCCGGTCGCGGGCGGGCAGGACGTTGATCACCACCACCGTGGCCAGCAGGCCGAGGATGACGATCACCACCATCAGCTCGACCAGGGAGAAGCCGGCCCGGGCCCGGCGGCGGGAGGCGGCGAGACGGCGGCGGCGGGAGGCGGACGGGGTCATGCTCAACTCAGGGCCAGGGTGTTGATCTGCAGGATGGGCAAAAGGATCGACAGGACGATCACCGCCACTAGGCCGCCCATCAGGATGATGATCGCCGGCTCCAGCAGGCTGAGCGCCACGGCGGTGAAGGTGTTGAACTCGCGCTCGAGGTAGTCGGCGGCGCGCTCCATCATCGGCTCCAGCCGGCCGGCGTTCTCGCCGGAGGCGGTCATGTGCACGAGGATGGGCGGAAAGACCGCGGCGCGGCGCATGGCGGCCGACAGGCCGCCGCCCTCGCGGATGTCCGAGGCCATCTGCTCGGTCGCGCGGCGCAACACGGCGTTGTGAACGGTCGGCGCCGTGATCTTCAGCCCCTCCAGCACCGGCAGGCCCGAGGCGATCATGGTCGAGAGCGTGCGCGCCATGCGCGCGGCGTGCAGATCGCGGATCAGCCGACCCAGGATCGGCAGCCGCAAGACCCAGCCGTCGAAGGCGAGGCGGAAGGCCGGCTGCCTGCGCGCCTGCACCAGGGCGACGGCGCCGAGGCCCGCCAGCAACAGCATCAGCCAGCCCCACCCGCGCACCAGGTCGGACACGCCGATGACGATGCGGGTCAGCAGGGGCAGGGTCTGGCCCATGGTCTGGAACTGGTCGACCACCTTGGGCACCACGAAGGCCATCAGGCAGGCCACGACGATCAAGGCCGTGGCCGCCAGCACCGCCGGATAGACCAGGGCCGTGGTGACCTTGCCGCGCACCTGCTGCTCGCGCTCCAGCAGGTCTGCCAGGCGCTCCAGGATGGCGGGCAGCGAGCCCGAGGCCTCGCCGGCGGAGACCATGGCGCGATAGAGCGGGGGATAGGCCCGGCCCTGCCGCGACATGGCGTCCGACAGGCGAAAGCCCGCGACCACGCCCGCGTGGGTCTGCTCCAGCACCCGGCGGACGGCGGGCTTCTCGGCCTGCAGCGCCAGGGTGGCCAGCGCCTCCTCCAGCGGGGCGACGGCGGTCAGGGTGGCCAGCTGGCGCGTGACGAGCGCCAGCTGACGGGACGACAGCTTCGCCTTCGGATCCGCCGCCGCCTCGGCCTTGCGCGAGGCGGGTTGGACCTTCACCGCCGCCAGCCGACGACGGGCCAGGACCTGGCGCGCGCCCGCCTCGTCCGGTGCGGTCAGGACGCCGGACTTGCGACGGCCCGCGGCGTCCAGGGCGATGTAGTCAAACGCCGCCAAGGTCCGCTCCTGCGTCCTGACGGGTGACCCGGATGGCTTCCTCGATGGTCGTCAGTCCGGCCTCGACCGCGGCGAGCGCCGAGGCCGCCAGCCCGCCCGCCGGCTTCAGCGCCGCCTGGCTGATGGCCTCTTCGTCGGCCTCCTGCACGATGAGGCGGCGCACGGTGTCGTCGACACGAATGGCCTCGTAGACGCCGATGCGGCCGACATAGCCGGTCTGTTTGCAGGTCCCGCATCCGACCGGCCGCTTCAGCGGCGTGCCGGGCCGCAGCTTCAATCCGAACCGCCGCGCGGTCGCCATGTCGACCGGCTCGTCGCGCGCGCAGTCCGGGCAAAGCCGCCGGACCAGCCGCTGAGCCAGGATAAGCCGCAGCGTCGAGGCCAGCAGGAAGGGTTCCACCCCCATGTCGCGCAGGCGAGTGACGGCGCCGGCCGCATCGTTGGTGTGCACCGTGGACAGCACCAGGTGGCCCGTCAGCGAGGCCTGGACCGCGATCTGGGCCGTCTCCACGTCGCGGATCTCGCCCACCATGACCACGTCCGGGTCCTGACGCAGGATGGCCCGCAGGCCGGCGGCGAAGGTCATGCCGACCTTGGTGTTGACCTGGGTCTGGCCGACGCCCTCGACGGCGTATTCGACCGGGTCCTCGATGGTCAGGATGTTGCGCGTCCGATCGTTCAGGACGGACAGGCCGGCGTAGAGCGTGGTGGTCTTGCCGGAGCCGGTCGGGCCCGTGACCAGGATGACGCCGTTCGGCTCGGCCAGGGCCGCGCGGAAGGCCCGCAGGGTCTCGGGCCCCATGCCGAGCTCGTCCAGCCTCAGGTCGGCCTGGTCCTTGTCGAGCAGGCGCATCACGACCCGCTCTCCCGCCCGCGACGGCAGGGTCGAGACCCGCACGTCGAGCGTCTTGCCGCCCAGCGCGATGGCGATGCGCCCGTCCTGGGGCAGGCGCCGCTCGGCGATGTCCAGGCGCGCCATGACCTTGACCCGCGACACCAGCAGAGGCGCGATCCGGCTGGGCAGGCTGGCCGCCTCGCGCAGCACGCCGTCGACCCTCAGGCGCACCAGCAGCGCGGTCTCGAACGGCTCGATGTGGATGTCCGAGGCGCCGAGCCGCACGGCCTCGGCGATGACGCCGTTGATCAGCCGGATCACCGGCGCGTCGTCCTGGGCGTCGAGCAGGTCCGCCGCCTCGGGCATGTCGTCGATCAGGCCGCCGAGCCCGCCCGGCACGTCCATGTCGGCGTCGGACTGCGCGCCGGAGAGGGCGTCCGACGCATAGACTTCCGACAGCCGGCGATCGAAGGCCTGACGGGTCAGGGCCCGGACCTTGAGCGGACGGCCGAGCGCGCGCCGCGCCTCGATCAGGGCCGACGGGTCCGCGCCTTCGCGCAGGCCGACGTGCGCGTCGGCGTCCAGCGCCATGACCACCACGCCCGCCCGCTTGGCGAAGGCGTAGCTCAGCTGCGGATCCGCGAGCGTGATCACTCCGCGCCTCCGACGGGCGCGAGCGGCCGGGTCTCGACGGGCGTCTCAGGGAAGGTCGCCGCCGCACCCGCCGCGCTCGGCGGCTCGTCCTGCATGTATTCGCGCACCAGGGCCTCGAGCGAGCTGCGGCCGTTCGGATCGTTCAGCCGCTGCTGGCCCACCAGGGCCTCGAACGGCCGGGCGCTGGCTCGCTGGGCGTCGACCGCCGAGCGGATGATGGTGGGCCTCAGGAAGATCATCAGATTGGTGCGCTGCGCCTCGCGGCCGCGCGAGCGGACCAGGGCGCCGACGCCGGGGATGTCCTGCAGATAGGGCACGCCCTGCACCGAGACCCGCTCGTTCTGGTCCAGCAGCCCGCCCAGGACGACGATGTCCCCATCGTCGGCGAGCACGGTGGTGGTGACCTCGCGCTTGTTGAAGATCAGCTCCTGGTAGTCTTCGCTGATCGGACCGGCGACGGAGGAGACCTCCACGCGCAGCGCAAGCGTGATGCCGCCGCCCGCGTTGATCTGCGGCGTGACGTCCAGCTGTACCCCGACGTTGCGGCGCTCGATGGTGCGGAACGGATTGCTGTTGGCGTCGCCGAGCACCTCCCCGGTCGAGACCGGGACCTCCTGGCCGCCCAGGAAGGTCGCCTCCTCGTTGTCGAGCGTCATGACCGACGGGGTCGACAGCAGGTTCGAGGCGGTGTCGCGGCGGATGGCGTTCAGGATGAAGCCGAACAGGGCGCCATTGTCGTTCTGCCCGCCGATCCCGGCGGTGATGCCCGTCGCGCCGGTGAGCGAGTTGATCGCCGCCTCGCGCAGACTCTCCAGCAGGCCGGAGTCCTCGGGCAGGTCGTCATCGGCGATCAGGGCGCCGGTGATGGCCAGCAGGTTGGGGGCCGAGTTCGAATAGTTGGTGGCCATGAACGGGATCTGGCCGTCCTCGCCGCCGCCGAGCAGGAACTGCACCCCCAGCTGCTGGGCGGCGTTGTCCGACACCTCGACCACGATGGCCTCGACCAGAACCTGCTGGCGCCGGGTGTCGAGCTGGCGGATCACCTCGGCGAGGGTGCGCTGGGTTTCGGGATTGGCGGCGATGATCAGGGCGTTGGCGCCGGGATAGCGGGCGATGGAGACATTGCCGCCGCCCACGCCGGCCGCCGGAGCGCCCGCGGTGGAAGCGGTTGCGTCCTCGCCCGCGGGAACCGCCGGCGTCTGGCCGACCAGTTGTTGCAGCACGGGCAGGAGCTGTTCGGCGCTGGCGTGCTGGAGGTGGATGACCCGGATGTCGCCGCTCGCGCCCGCGCGGGCGTCAAGGTCGGCGATCAGGGACAGGGCCCGCGAGATGACCTCCGGGTCGCCGCGCAGGACGATGGAGTTGCTGGATTCGACCGGCGTCACCGACAGGATAGCCGAGCCGCCCTGCTCCACCGTCGCCAGGCCCATGACCCGGGTCAGGACATCGGCGATCTCGACCGCCGAGGTGTTGGTCAGGCTGACCGTCTGGACGCTCGACCGGTCCTGGTCGATCTGGGCGAGGATGCCCCGGATGCGCCGCAGGTTGTCGGCGTAGTCCGCAACCGTGAGCGTGTTGCCGCTCGGACTGGGCAGGACCTGGCCGACCGCCGAGACCAGCGGCCTCAGCACTTCCGCCGCGGCCACGGCGTCGACCGTCCGTAGACGGAAGACCTCGGTCACGACGCCGGAGGCGCCCGGCAAGCTGGACGCGCCTTCGGCCGGCGAGATCCGGTACGCCCCCGACGGCGTCTGGGCCACGACCAGGCCGTTGGCCCGCAGAGTCGAGATGAAGACCTCGAACATCTCCGTCCGCGACAGGGGCTGGTTCGACACCACGGTCACCGTCCCCTGGACGCCCGGGTCGACGATGAAGGTCCGGCCGGTGACCCGCGCCACATCCTGCACGACCGCTCGGATGTCGGCGTTCTGGTAGTTCAGGGTCTGCTGCTGGGCGATGGCCGGCGGGGCGAGCACGAGCCCGAGCGCGACCAGCAGGGCGGAGATCAGGCGTGTCACGGCTGGGAGGTCCTCAGGCTGACGGACATGGGCTGGCCTTCGCGCTCGAAAGCGATGACGGCCTGGGGGGCGTTGCGCAGGTCCTGGAGCATCTCGGTCTGGTTCTCGACGGTGACCTCCTGTCCGTTGACGGTCAGGATGACGTCTCCGGGGCGAAGACCCGCCTGCGCCAGGGCCGAGGCTGAACCACGCGGGATGACCTCGAATCCGCGCACCCGGCCCTCGACGCGGCGCGGCCTCAGGCCGATCGCGCTGACGACGCTGCTGCGATCCACCGCGGCCGCCGCGGGCGTGGGCGCGTTGGCGGGCGGAACGGCGGGCGCGATCTGCGATGGCTGAGGGGGCGGCGGCGGCGAGGCTATGCGCGCGAACTCGATCCGCTCAGCCTGGCCGCCACGGCGGATCACCGCGTGATCGGTCGCTACGGAAATCAGCGTGACACCCGGCGCGGCCTCTTCTCCGACGGCCACCGAAAGCTGCCGCCCGTCGGGACCGGCCAGGATGGCGGATCCGCCGCCGTTGCCGGCCACCCGCACGCCGAACAGCTGGAAACTACCGCCTGTCGTCTCGGGCGCGGAGGTCTGGACCAGCGGCTCCCCCGCCGGCTCGCCCAGATAGAAGGCGTCGAAGCGCGACAGGATCGAGAGGTCCGCGTCGCGCACGGGCGAGGCTTCCGCAGCGGCGGCGACGCCCACTCCGCCGGGGGGTACGGCCACGATCCAGATCAACCGTCCGGTCTGGACGGCCAGCAGCGCGGTCAGCACGACCGTGCCGGCCGTGAGCAGACCCTTTGGGCTCAGGCCTTGCAAGGCCGCCCGGACGTCGATCGTCCGGGCGGTGTTGGTCCACATACGGATCATGCCTGCGGTCTAACAACCGCGCGGCGGCCCTGCTTTCCCGACTCCAAGACGGGACGGCGACAGTCTTGTGAACTCGCCTCAGAAGTCCGCAGAAAGGGTGAAGGACACGCTGGTCCCCAGGTCGTAGCGGAGGATGTCCACCCGGCCCGATTCCTCCTGGAACTCCTCGTAGTCCTCGCCGAGCAGGTTGCGGACTTCCATGCCGAAGCGGAAGTCGCGCTCGCCGACCACGAAACCGCGACGATAGACGAAGTCCACGATCACGCCCGGGTCCTGGACGATGTCAGGCTCACCCGGTCGGCCGCGCGCCGAGCTGCGCTCGCTGACGTAGGTCAGCAGCAGCGTCGCCTGCGAGTCGGCCATGTCGTCCTCCCAGCCGAACTGGAAGTTGGCCAGGTGTTCGGACTGGCCCTGGAGCCGGTCGCCGTCGTTGAAGAAGTTGGTGGCCGGCTGACCAGCGCCCGCGCCGGAGAGCGGGAAGACGATGTCGCCGGAGTCCACGCGAAGCTCCGCGTTGGTGTAGGTGTAGTTCGCCTGGAAGAACCAGCGCTTGGCGTCCCAGAAGGCGCCCTGGAAGGGACTGTCAAACCAGCGGCGGGCGTCCAGCTCGAAACCGTACAGCGTCGCCGCCGGGGCGTTGATGTAGGTCTGCTGGAGCTGGTTGCCGACGTCGTTGACGACCGACTCCACCGGATTGTCGAGGTCCTTGTAGAAGACGCCGGCCGTCACGAACTGGTCGCGGCCGAAATAGTATTCCAGCCGGGCGTCCAGGTTGGTCAGCTCGGTGTCCGTCAGGTACGGGTTGCCGAAGAACAGGCGGTCGCTGTCCGGATCCAGGTACTGTTGCGGGGCCAGTTCGCGGAACTGGGGCCGACCGATGGTGCGCGAGGCGCCCAGGCGCAGCTGCCAGTCTTCCGCGAAGTTCCAGGTCATGGTCGCGGCGGGGAGCCAGTACTCGTTCTCGATCGACGCCGTCGGGAACGGCAGGGCGCCCCCGAACAGGTCGAACGGCCGGACGGTCTGCTCGCCCTCTTCGTAACGAAGGCCGAGGGTGGTGCGGACCCGCGGTATGACGGCGACGTCGACCTGGCCATAGGCGGCGTTCACCTGAAGCGAAGCCTCATAGGCCGCCGCGCCCGAGCCGCCCGTCGTCTCGACCAGTTGCACCAGTCCGGGCCCCTGGTTGAAATCGGCGAACAGGTAGTCGACCCGCTGACGCTGGAAGTCGTCGTCCGTCCCGCTGAACTGGAAGCTGAAGACGCGCTGGGTGGAGTCCCGCTGGTTGTCATAGGTCTCGGCGCCGAACGAGAAGATCGCGTCGCGTTCCTCGGCCAGCGGCATGGTGTACGACAGATCGAAGCCGGCGCTGGCGACGCTGTCCGACAGCTCGCTGAAGGACGTCGAGTTGCGCTGCCCTTCGTGGAAGGCGACGCCCGTCGCATCGATCGAATAGCGGATCACCTTCTCGTACGGCGCGTCGCGCGACGTTTCCGCGTAGGCGGTGCGCCAGTCGAACTGCCAGGGGCCGAAGGTGTGTTCGCCGGTCAGCTGGGTGTTGAACAGCTGGCGCTCGTACCAGGCGGTGTAGTCGTCGCGGACCTGGCCGGTGCCCGGGGCGTCGAAGTCGAAGCCCTGGCGCGACCGCGCCTCCTTGGTCGTCCGGCGGATGTACAGGTTCGTCCACTGGAAGACGTGATTGTCGGTCTCGAGGCTGAGACCCATCAGGCCGTCCCAGCCGACGTTGTTGTTCGTCGACGAGAAATCGTAATCGGCGGTCGCGACCAGGGAGCCGGCGTCGATGCGGCCTTCGCCCTGCTCACCGTTCTGGGTCTGCCAGGTGTTCGAGTAGCCCAGCACGCCGATCAGGCCGACCTGGCCATAGTTGGTCTGCCACGACGTCCCGCCGGACACGTCGAACTCGAAGTCGGCCGGAATGTACTCCTGCCGTTGCAGCAGGTTCAGCGGAGCGTTCACGAAGTCCCAGCCGATGCGCTGGATGTCGTCGGCGGTGAAGTCCGCGCCGACCACGACGCGGTTGCCGGTGGCGATGGCGTCGCGAAGCTCGCCCGGAATGTCCCGGGTGCCGTCGTCGAAGCCGGTGAAGTCGGTGCGCGAGCCGTAGTAGATCAGGCCTTCCTGGAAGGTCGTCTCCGTATCCCCGCCCGTGCCGATCGACAGGGTCAGGAACGGCTCGACCGGCGTGATCAGGGTACGCAGGTCGATGACGCCGCCGCCGAACTCACCGGGGTACTGGACGGAATAGGTCTTCTGGACGGCGACGCTGCGCAGGATGCTCGACGGGAACAGGTCCAGCGGCACGACGCGCTGCAGCGGCTCGGGGCTGGGCAGGGGCGACCCGTTCAGCCGCGCCGAGGAGTAGCGCTCGCCCAGGCCGCGCACATAGACGAAGCGGCCTTCGACCACCGAGAGGCCCGTGACGCGGGTCAGGGCGTCGGCGGCGTTGCTGTCGCCGGTGCGCGCCAAATCCTCATCAGTGAGGAAGGCGGCGATCTCGGACGTTTCCCGCATGGGCTGCGGGATGAATTCGCCGACGATGACGATCTCGTCGACCGTGGTCTCTTCTTCCTGCGGCGGCAGGGCGTCCTGAGCGAACGCAAAGCCCGGCGTGGCCAGCGCGGTGGTCGCCAGGAGCAGACCACTCAGGGTCGTGCGGAATTTTGTCATGGTCAGCGCCTCGAATGGAACGGGAAACGGAGTGGAGGCGGCGGCGCGGCCGCCGCCTCGCGGTCCGTTCGTCAGCAGGTCGAACCGGCGGTGATTCCGCACGACCAGCCCGCGTACCAGGTGTCGGAGGCGTCCCGGACGGCGCCGATGTAGGTCGTCGCCGTGAAGAAGGCGTCGCCCACCGCCGTGACCGGGCGCGCCGATTCGTTGGCGCCGTTGACCACGCCGTTCAGCGTGGACGTCCCGGTGGCGTTGTTCGAACCGGCGCCGAAGATGCCGGTCGTGGCCGCGTCCTGGTTGCCGTCGGCGCGGAAGGCCGTCGCGCAGCTCAGATAGACCGAGTTGAACGTCGGCCCGTTGTCGACCGTGGCCTGGTCGTCGATGTCCAGGCAGGCCCCGGTGAAGCCGGTGACCACGCTGTTGAACAGGCGCAGCGCGTTGCCGCTGTTCAGGAGGACGCCGTCGCCCCCGCCCGAGCCGCCGGCCGCGCCGCGGCCGATGATGGTGGCGTTGGAGATGGTCGGACGGGTGAACAGGGCCTGGTTGCCGGCCGAGCTGAACTCGAAGCCGCGGTCACCGCCCGCCGCGCGCTGACGAACGATCATGAACTGGACCCGGCCGCGGTAGCCCGTGTCGGTGTCGAAACTGTCGTCGTCGTTGCCCGTCAGGATGATGTAGCGGAGGTTCACCGCGCCGCCGAACGGCTCGATGCCGTCGTCGGACGAGTTGTGCACCTGCACGTACTCGATCGTCGTGCCCGCGCCGACGCCGGCCAGGGTGATGCCGTTCAGCTCATTGCCCGGCGCGATTTCGAAGCCTGAATGCTGCACGCGAACGTAGCGCAGGCGGCCCGAGTTGTCCGCCGAGGTGTTGCCGCCGTAGAAGGCGTTGGTGCCTTCGACCTGCGCCGTGCAGTTGATGTTCGGGGGCGTGACGCCCGCCGGACAGGCGGCGGTCGGCGCGCGGCCGAGGATGACGAGACCGCCCCATTGGCCGATCGAGTTCGCGTTGGTCGTCCCCTCGATGCTCTGACGGCTGGTGAAGATGATCGGGTTCGAGGAGGTGCCCTCGGCGAAGATCTGCGAGCCGCGGTTGACCACGATATAGTCGGCGCCCGAGGAGCCGAAGATGCGCACGCCCGGCTCGACCGTCAGGATGCCTTGGACGCCGGTAGCCAGCGGAGCGCTCGGATCGGCGCCGAGATCGCGACCCACGTCGACGCGGCCGCCCAGCGAGTAGACAGTGCCGGTCCTCGTCGGAACGACCAGATTGCCGGTGATCAGGCTGGGCAGCTGGCAGGTCCGCAGGCC